>NZ_CP119779.1:2400000-2701597 GCF_029338195.1 Haloarcula litorea | reverse complement strand
GCCGTCGGGAGGGGCCCGTCCGCGAGTGCCGGCCAGCCCGACCGAGACAGACGGATTTAAACGGCGGCCGCTCGGCTGTCCGTATGATATGCGATTACACGAGTACCAGGCGAAGCAGGTCTTCGCCGATGCGGGCGTCCCCACACCCGCGTCACAGCTGGCGGAGACGGTCGACGAGGCCGTCGACGCGGCCGAGGAGATCGGCTACCCGGTCGCCATCAAGGCACAGGTCCACGTCGGCGGCCGCGGGAAGGCCGGCGGCATCAAGCTCGTCGAGGACGCCGAGGAGGCCCGCGAGGCGGCCGAGGACATCCTCGGGATGGATCTCAAGGGATACCACGTCTCGACGGTGCTGGTCGAGGAGGCCGTCGACTTCGTCAACGAGCTGTACGTCGGCGTGACGATGGACCGCGGCGCGGGCAAGCCCGTGGCGATGGTCTCGACGAAGGGCGGCGTCAACATCGAGGAGGTCGCAGAGGAGGACCCCGACGCCATCGCGCGGGAACACGTCGACCCCGCCTTCGGGATGCACCCCTACCAGGCCCGGAAGGTCGTCTACGACGCCGGCGTCGACCGCGACGTGGCCAACGACGTCGCCTCGGTGCTGACCACGCTCTACCGCCTCTGGGACGACCGCGACGGCAGCGACGTCGAGGTCAACCCCCTGATGATCACGAGCGACGACGAGGTCGTCGCCGCCGACGCCGTGATGAACGTCGACGACGACGCCCTGTTCCGCCAGCCCGAGATCGCCGGGATGGGCGAGGAGGCCGCGGAGGGCGACGAGCTCGAACGGAAGGCCGACGAGTACGGCTTCGACTACGTCCGACTCGACGGCAACGTCGGCATCATCGGCAACGGCGCGGGCCTCGTGATGACGACGCTGGACCTGGTCGACCACTACGGCGGGTCGCCGGCGAACTTCCTGGACGTGGGCGGCGGCGCGAAGGCCCAGCGCATCGCGAACGCGCTCGACATGGTCTTCTCCGACGACAACGTCGACTCCGTCGTCTTCAACATCTTCGGCGGCATCACCCGCGGTGACGAGGTCGCCAACGGCATCAACCAGGCGCTGGAGCAGTTCGACGAGATCCCCAAGCCCGTCGTCGTCCGACTGGCGGGGACCAACGCCGAGGAGGGGATGGAGATCCTGAACGAGGACCTGGTGACGGTCGAGCACACGCTGGAGGACGCCGTCCAGCGTGCGGTCGAGTACGCACAGGAGGTCGAAGCATGAGTGTGTTAGTCGACGAGGACACGCGCGTCGTGGTACAGGGCATCACCGGCGGTGAGGGGAAGTTCCACACCGAGCAGATGATGGAGTACGGCACCAACGTCGTCGCCGGCGCGGTGCCGGGCAAGGGCGGCCAGGAGGTCGCCGGCGTCCCGGTCTACGACACGGTCCACGAGGCCGCCCGCGAGGAGGACGCCAACGCCTCCGTCGTGTTCGTCCCGCCGGCCTTCGCCGGCGACGCCTGCTTCGAGGCGCTCGACGTCGACGACCTCGACCTCGTCGTGACGATCACCGAGGGCATCCCCACGCAGGACATGGCGAAGGTCTACCGCCGGCTGGGCGAGACCGACACCCACCTCGTCGGGCCGAACTGCCCCGGGGTCATCACGCCCGGCGTCGCCAAGCTCGGCATCCTGCCGGGCAACATCTTCTCGTCGGGCAACGTCGGCCTGGTGTCCCGCTCCGGGACCCTGACCTACCAGGTCGTCGACAACCTCACCGAGCGCGGGCTCGGCCAGACGACGGCCATCGGCATCGGCGGCGACCCCATCATCGGGACGGACTTCGTCGACGCGCTCGAGCTGTTCGAGGCCGACCCCGACACCCACGCCGTCGTGATGTGCGGCGAGATCGGCGGCGAGGACGAGGAGGAGGCCGCCCGCTACATCGGCGAGCACATGGACACGCCGGTCGCCGGCTTCATCGCCGGCCGCACGGCCCCGCCGGGCAAGCGGATGGGCCACGCCGGCGCGATCGTCTCCGGGAGCGGGACCGGCACCGCCGAGTCCAAGATCACCGCCCTCGAGAACAACGGCGTGCCCGTCGGCGACACCCCCGAGGAGGTCGCCGACCACGTCGAGGACCTGCTGTAGCGGTCCGACCCCGCGGTTTCTTTGCCCCCGTCGCCGTACGTGCCCCCGATGACCGAGCAGGGCCGCCCACGCGACGTCCTCGTCGTGGGCCACGGACCGACGAGTGACGCGGTCGCCGACGCCCTCGCGACTGAGGTGTCGGTCGAACGGGCCGACCCGGACGCGGTCGCGGGCCGGGTGGACAGAGACACCGACGCCGTGGTGGTCGTCGACAGCCCACCGGAGCGAGACGCCGTCGAGGTGTTCGAGGCCGTCCGAAGCGCGGGCTCGCTCCGGCCGGTCCTGGCGGTGACGACCGGGGGAGCCGACCGGGTCGCGTCGCTCCGGACGGCCGGTGTCAGCGACGCCGTCCTGTGGCGGGACGGCGACGGTGCGGCGGAACTGCGCGCCCGGGTCGAGGCCCTGGCTCGCGTCCCGACCCTCGACGGGGCGGCCCAGGGCCGGCGGTGGGCCGACGTCGCCAGCGACCTCTCGCACGACGCCAAGAACCCGCTGAACGTCATCGCCGGCCGGCTGGAACTGCTCGACGTCGACGAGACCCACGCCGACGCGCTGGACCGGTCCGTCGACAGCGTCGAGACGCTGCTGAGCGAACTGTCGACGCTGGGGTCCGTCTCCAGGCTCCCCGACGAGTCCGAGCCGGTCTCGCTCGCGGGCCTGGCCGAACAGGTCTGGGGCGAGTTCGACACCGTCGACGCGACGCTGGACGTGGCGACGGACCGGACCGTCTCGGCCCCTCGTGAATCTCTTCGAGAGCTTCTCAGACGCCTCCTCGAGAACGCGCTCGTCCACGCCGGCGACGACGTGACCGTCACGGTGACGGGGACCGAGGACGGGTTCGCCGTGGCCGACGACGGCCCCGGGATCGACCCCGACGACCGGGAGCGGGTGTTCGAACAGGGGTACGCGACTTCCCACGAGCGGGAGGGGTACGGCCTGTTCGTGGTGGACCGACTGGCGGCGAGAAACGACTGGACCGTGACGGTCGGGGAGAGCGACGCGGGCGGGGCGCGGATCGACGTCACGGTCGAGTGACCCGGTAGGCGGAGCGAACTGCGAGACCACGGGCGTCTCGGGGACCCGATCCGCGGGTGGATCGACCGACGGCGTTCGATTCCGGGACCGCCGATCGGACGGCGTGAACGTTCCGGTGTAGCTATAAGGAACGGATTTCAACGTTTGGATATGCCCCACACCTGCCGGAACTGCAAGCGGACGTTCGGCACCGAACTCGAACTCGAGCTCCACCTCGACACCTGCGAGGCCGGCCAGCTCTACTGCGACGAGTGCGGCGAGCGGTTCACCGAGCGAGCCGCCACGGAGGACGGCTGGCACTATCGCTGCCCGACAGACGACTGCGACGGCTCCGGGATCGACGACGACATCCACAGGGTATCGGACGCCCGCGTCGAACAGTAAGACCCGACGCCGCCGACCGCTCCCCGCCCCGGAACTCACTTCGGCTCGACGAGCGTCGCGACGTCCCGGCACGCCAGGGCACAGACGGGCGCGTAGCCGCTCGCCGCGAGCGGGATCTCGAAGCCGACGACCGTCCCCGCGTCCGTCTCGCGGACGACGTGACCGGTCGCCGTCAGTCCGGCCACGTCCCACGTCCACCGGCGGTTCTCGCAGGCGGTGATCTCGAAGGGGACCCACACGCCCGCCGCCGTCCGGACGCGCCCGGTCGTCCCCCGCTCGACGTACCGCGTCGGCGACTCGACCGACCGGACCGACGGCCCCCAGTCGGGCCACCGCTCGGTGTCACGGAGGACGTCCCAGACGGCGTCGGCCGGGGCGTCGACGACGCGGGAGACGAACAGCCGTCGTCCGTCCGGCGTGTCCGTCAGCGAGACGTCCGTATCTCCGGGGAGGCGGACCATTATCATCGAAGATAGGACGGAGGGAAGGTATACCTTGGTCCGGTCACAACACGCCGGCAGATGATCGAGGCACGGGAGCTGCGCAAGGAGTACGGCGATTTCGTCGCCGTCGAGGGGAGTTCGTTCTCGGTCGACGCCGGGGAGGTGTTCGGCGTCATCGGACCCAACGGGGCCGGGAAGACGACGACGCTGAAGATGCTCGCCGGCCTGCTGGAACCGACCGAAGGCGAGGCGGAGGTCGCCGGCTACGACACCGACGAGACGGCGATGCGCCAGCGGCTGGGCTTCCTCCCCGAGGAGTCGCCGCTGTACGAGGAGATGACCCCGATCTCCTACCTGGAGTTCTTCGCGGACCTCTACGACGTCCCCGGCGACGTCGCCGAGGAGCGGATGCACGAGACGCTGGACGAGCTCGAGCTGGAACACCGCGACCGGAAGCTCGGCGACATGTCCAAGGGGATGAAGCGGAAGGTCGCCATCGCCCGCTCGCTCATCAACGACCCCGACGTGCTGATCTACGACGAGCCCGCCTCGGGCCTGGACCCGCTGACGACGAACTACGTCATCGAGTTCACCGAACAGCTCGCGGCGGAGGGCAAGACCATCGTCTTCTCGGCGCACAACCTCTTCCACGTCGAGTCGATCTGCGACCGGGTCGCCATCATGAACGAGGGCCGGATCGTCGCCCGCGGCGACCTCTCGGAACTGCAGTCCGAGTACGGCCGGACGGAGTACCACGTCTACACCACCGTCGAGGTCGACGGCGCGGTCCGGGAGAACGGCCACTACCGGCGGGTCGTCGAGAGTATGGACGCCGTCGAGGAGACCCGGTCGGCCGTCGAGGCGGCCGGCGGCGAGGTGGTCGACATCCGGACCGAGGAGTCCAGCCTCGAGGAGGTGTTCCTCAACGTCGCCGAGACGGAGACTCAGGGGACCCGCTACGTCGGGGAGGACGCGGCGTAGATGCAGTGGGACAAGCTGTTGCGGGTCGCGAAGTGGGAGGTGACGAAGAACGCCGGCGGCCTCGACAAGCGGACGCTCGCCGTTATGGCGGTCGCGCTGGTGGCGATGGGCGGCGTCGCTGGCGTCGCCGTCGCGGGCGGAACCGGCGTCGAGGCGGACATCTACCGCATCGGCGTCGCGGAGACGAACCCCTACTACGACGTGGCGCGCGGCGACGGGAGCTTCCGGACCCAGCCGCCGGACGTGGGCGCGGTCCGCCGGGGCGAACAGGAGCTTGCCTTCGAGGGGGCGCGACTGCTGACGCCCCCGCAGACGGTGAAGCAGTCGGCCGCGCTCTCGGAACTGCGGGACACGACCGGCCGGTACAACGATCGGCTGATGGCGCGGCCGGGCGTGAACGGGACCGCCGGGTTCCCCGTCGCCGTGACGCTGGTCTACGCCGAGCAGGACGGCGTGGAACTGGGGTCGAGCAGCGGTGGCGGCACGACCGGTGACGGCGGGACGAGCGACGGGAGCGGTGGCGGCGGAGCGGCTGGCACCGACGGTGGCGACGGGACGACCGGTGACGGAAGCGCCGGCGACGGAGCGACCGGTACCGGCGGCGCGGTCGGCGGCTCCGGCGGCGGCACGGCCGGCGGCAGCGGCGGGGCGAATCTGGGCGCGCTCGGCGCGCGGCTCACCGGCGACGTGCAGGGCGGGACGCCGGCGGACATCTCGCCGCCGTTCCCCTTCGAGTCGCTCGTGCTCGCCTTCCTCTACGTCGTCCCGATGAACTTCGTCATCCAGGCGTACGGCTCCTCGATGCTGTCCGAGCGGCTGAACCGCCGGGGAGAACTCCTGCTGGTGACGCCCGCGTCCCGGGGCGACATCATCGCGGGCAAGACGCTGCCGTACTTCGCGGGGGCCGTCGGCGTCGCGGCCGCCATCACGGGCGTCCTGCGGGTCAGCGGGATCGCGCCGACGGGCAGCCCCGTCGCGGTGCTGGCGATCCTCCCGATCGCGGGGCTCTTCCTCGCGGCGACGTTCTGTGGCGCGATGTTCGCCCGCTCGTTCAAGGAACTCACCTTCGTCACGGTGACGGTGACCGTGACGCTGACCTCCTACGCCTTCGTCCCGGCCATCTTCACCGACGTGACGCCGATCGCGCTCATCTCGCCGCTGACGCTGGTCGTGAAGGACCTCACCGGCCAGTCGATCGCGCTCGGCGAGTTCGCGTTCTCGACGGTGCCGCCGACGCTGACCGCGCTCGTGCTGTTCGGGCTCGGGGCCGGCCTCTACCGCGAGGAGGACATGTTCACCCAGCGGGCCATCCCGCTGAAGGTGCTCGACGCGCTCGCGGGCCGGATCACGTCCCGGAAGAGCGCGCTGAAACTGAGCGCGATCCTGCTGCCGTTCGTCGTCGTCGCGGAACTGGCGGCCGTCGCGTTCCTGTTCGTGCTGGACTCGGTGACGCTGAACGTCTTCGGGACGAACCAGTCGCTTGGCATCGTCCTCGTGCTGGTCGTCGTGGCGGGCATCGAGGAGGTCGCGAAGAGCGTCCACCTCTACGCGGGCTACGCCCACGCCAGCTACGAGCGCGGGCTCCGGTCGGCCGTCGGGCTCGGCGTCCTCTCGGGGGCCGGCTTCTTCGTCGCCGAGAAGGGGCTGCTCATCGCGCGGCTGTCGAACCTGGAGGACCTGCCGATCGGCAACGCCGCGCTCAGCGGGGCGACGCCGCCGGCCGGCGTCCCCGTCTGGGCCGTGGCGCTGCTGTTCCTGTTCGCGCCGCTCCTCCTGCACTCGGTGACGGCCGCCATCTCCTCGGTGGGCGCACAGCGCGGCCGGCGGGCCTACGTCGGGGCGGTGGTCGCCGCCGTCCTCGTCCACTTCGCGTACAACCTCGCGGTGGTGGTCGGGCTTGCCTGAGGACCGCCCGTGGTACCGCGACCCGCGGCTCGTCGTCGCCCGCCGGGACGTGGCGTCGCTGTCCCGCGAGAAGACCATCGTGCTGGCCCTGCTCATCCAGCTGTTCGTCGCGGGGTTCTCGTCGTTCCTCGTCGTCGGGCTCACGTCGCTGTACGACCCCGGCTCCGTCTCCGCCGGCGAGGTGGAGATGGCCGTCACGGGCGAGGCCCGCGAGGAGTTGCTGCGGGCGGCCGACGAGCGCGACGGGGCAGACGCCGTGGCGTTCGAAGACCCGCAGGCGGCGCGGTTCGCCTTCCAGGAGGGGCGCGTCGACGCGCTGCTGGCCGCGGAGTACGCGGACAGCCCCGACGGCGGACAGCGGATCGCGGTGACGGCCCGCGTTCCGGAGGGGAGCGTCCGATCGACGCTCGTCGTCGTCGAGGTCCGGGGCGTCCTGAACGCGCTGGAGCGGCAGGAACGGATCGAGCGGTCCGGCTACCTCGACGACGATCCGGTCCCGCTGCCGCCCGAGGCGTCGGCCAGCCCGTACTTCGGGTTCACCTACACCGTCCTGATCCCGCTGCTGTTGTTCCTGCCGGCGTTCATCAGCGGCTCCGTCGCCGTCGACACCGTCACCGAGGAGATGGAGCGCGGGACGCTCGAACTCCTGCGGGTCGCGCCCGTCTCGCTGCTGGACGTGGTCGACGGGAAGGCGCTGGGAATGGCGGCCCTGGCCCCGGCGCAGTCGCTGCTGTGGGTCCTGCTCCTGTCGGCGAACGGCATCCGCGTGGCGAACGTCCTCGCGCTGCTGGTGTTCGTCGCCGCCGTCGCGACGCTGGTCGTCACCATCGGGGTGACGCTGGGCGTCGCGACGGGGCGACGGCGGCCGGCGCAGTTGCTCTACTCCGTGCTGACGCTGGTGGTGTTCGGGGCCGCCGTGTTGCTCCCCGAACACCCCGCGACGACCGTCGCAAAGCTGGCCGTCGACAGCCCGTCGCTGCTGACCTACGGCCACGTCGGCGGGTTCGTCGTCCTCGCGGTCGCCGCCTACGCCGCCGCGCGCCAGTATATCGCGGGCGTCGACCCGAGCGCGCTCTGAACTGGGAGGTGGCTTTTTGCCGTCGCCGCTCTGCCCTCCGGTATGGAGTACACGACACTGGGTTCGACCGGGATGGAGGTCAGCCGACTCTGCCTGGGCTGTATGAGCTTCGGCACGCCGGAGTGGCGCGAGTGGGTACTCGACGAGTCGGAGAGCCGGGAGGTCATCGAGCGGGCGATCGACCTCGGGATCAACTTCTTCGACACCGCCAACATGTACTCGCGGGGCGAGTCCGAGCGGGTGCTCGGGAACGTGCTGGACGACTACGAGCGCGACGAGCAGGTCGTCGCCACCAAGGGGTACTTCCAGATGGACGACGGGAACCCCAACTCCGGGGGGCTCTCGCGGAAGGCCCTGGAGCAGGAGCTGTCGAACTCCCTCGATCGGCTGGGGATGGACACCGTCGACCTCTACCAGATCCACCGCTGGGACTACGACACCCCGATCGAAGGGACGCTCCGGACGCTCGACGACGCCGTCCGACGCGGGCAGACCCGGTACGTCGGCGCGTCGTCGATGTGGGCCTACCAGCTCGCCGAGTCGCTGCGTGTGAGCGACCTGCGGAACCTCGAACGGTTCGCGACGATGCAGGACCACTACAATCTGCTCTACCGCGAGGAAGAGCGGGAGATGTTGCCGCTCTGTGACCGCGAGGGGATCGGCGTCATCCCGTGGAGCCCGCTGGCCCGGGGCTACCTCACGCGGCCCCACGAGGAGTTCGACGCGACGACGCGGGGCGAGACGGACAGCCACGCCCGCGAACACCCCTACTTCGAGGGCAACGGCCGCGAGGTCAACGAGCGCGTGGGGGAACTGGCCGAGGAGTACGACGCCACGATGGCACAGATCGCGCTGGCGTGGGTCCTCGACAAGGAGTGGGTGGACGCACCGATCGTCGGCACCTCCAGCGTCGAGCACCTGGAAGAGGCCGTCGAGGCGCTGGAGATCGACCTCGCCGAGAGCGACGTGGCGTGGCTGGAGGAGCCCTACGAGCCGGTGCCGGTGTCGGGACACGAGTAGGCCATCCGAGAACGAGCGGGGGAGCGAACCGATCCCCGAATCGGGGTGCCGACAGAGCGGTCGAACAACGACCGAGAGCCAGTGCAGACCGGGGTGGCTCCCCACGCCCGAAAACTGGCGCGCACAGCTAATATCCGGGGCGTCGTACTCGTCGTATGTACGATGTCCCATTCGACACCGGTATCGACACGCAGTTCGCCGATAGCATCGTGACTGCGGCCCGGACCAGCATCGGCGACACGCTCCGGAGCGTGGTGTACTTCACGCCCTCCGAGATGGACCTGTTGTACGTTCGCTCGGACCTCTACGAGACCCGTGAGACTGCCCTGGAGGTCAAGGCCCGACTCGTCGAGTTCGAGCGCGTCGGCTTCGCTGAGGCCCCGGTCCGGACAGCGCTGGCGGTCCCCGCCGCCGACGAGAGCATCGGTCCCTACGAGTTCACCGTGCGGGTCCACGGGGAGGGGTTCGTGGTCCGCGTCCTCGGCCCGGACGCGGGCGTGTTGCTCACGACCGACGGTATCGACGTTGACGACTTCGAGGAGGCCGCCGTCGCCATCACGGCGGTACTCGAAGACTGATCGGCGGCCGGCTACGCCGCGCCGCTTGGCCCCACCTCGTCCCGGACGACGAGGTAGAGGATCCAGACGACGACGCTGCCGAAGAACGCTCCGGCGGCCCACGCGAGGGCGTGGCCGCTGTCGCGTCGGTCCGCGTCCCGGTAGATCAGGACGGCGGCGATCAGTGGCACCACGACCGAGAGGAACATCACGATCAGGAGGACGAGGATCTCGATGCCACCGGGGACGCCGAACTGCAGTGGGTGGAGGGCCATACCTCCGACTGTTACGGCGGACGACAAAAACGTTCGGTAGCGCCCGCGCCGGGACTCAGGGGACCCGACCGCCCGGCGTCCCGGGATCGTCGGTCCCCGCCTGCTCGTGGGTGTGGTGGAAGAAGCGGACCACGGGCGTCCCGCCCTCGCCGGCCGGCTGGAAGCAGACGCGGCGGAACACCTCGTTGTCCAGCAGATTGACCATCACGCCCTCGTCGTGGACCGACACCGACTCGAAGTCGGCCCCACAGACCGGACAGACAACGGGGCGGTCGGCGGCGGGGGACGCCGCCGACTCTGTCTCCGGTCCGTCCTCGCCGTCGCCGCTCACGACCGCACCTCGTCGGCGACCCGGCGGATCGTCTCGTAGCTGTCGTCGTCGTAGGCGATCAGGCGCACGTCGGTCAGCGACGACGGCTCGAAGTCGCGGATCACCTCGCAGATGAGCCGCACGCCCTCCTCGAAGTCGAAGCCCGCGATGCCACACCCGATCGCCGGGAGGACGACGGACTCGCAGTCCAGCGCGTCGGCCTCGGCGAGCGCGTTCCGGGTGGCGTCGCGGATGGACTCCGCCGTCGACTCGCCGCCGGGCGGCATCGCGGCGGCGTGGATCACGTACTCTGCGTCGAGGTCGTAGGCGTCCGTCGTCGCGACGCCGCCCAGATCGACGGGTCCCTTCGCGACGGCCTCGTCGGGCAGGCCCGACCCCGCGGCGCGCTTGAGCGCACCGGCGACGCCGGACCCCATCCGGAGGCTCGTGTTCGCGGCGTTGACGAGCGCGTCGGCCGACTGTGCGGCGATGTCGCCCTGGACCACCTCGAACTCCATACGCGGGGCTGGGAGCGCCGCGCCCATAGAACCACTGGGGGCGTGCCGCCCCCGCGTCACGGTTCGTGCCAGGGCCTGCCACGCCAGGCCGAAAACCGTCCGATCCCTACGCCAGGTATGGACCTGCTCACGATGGCGTGGCGGGACGTGGGGTTCCTGCACTGGCCGGTCGAGCCCGAGGTCGTGGCGGCGACGCTCCCCGACGGGCTCTCGGTCGACACCCACGAGGGGCGGGCCTGGCTCGGCGTCGTGCCCTTCGAGATGGCGGACGTCCGACCGCGCGGGAGTCCCCTCGGCCGGTCGTTCGGCGAGCTGAACCTCCGGACCTACGTCACCGACGGGACGACGCCCGGCGTCTACTTCTACAACCTCGACGCCGACGACAGGCTCGGCGTCTCCGTCGCCCGCCGGCTGTTCGAGCTGCCGTACTACCGCGCGTCGATGACCGTCCGCCGGCGCGGCGACGACGTCCGGTTCCGGAGCCAGCGGACCGACGGTCGCGCGCCGCCGGCGGACTTCGACGCGACGTACGGCCCCGCCGCCGACAGCGAGCCGAGCACGCCGGAGCCGGGCTCGCGCGAGGCGTTCCTCGTGTCGCGGTACCGCTTCTACGTCGCCGACCGCGACGGCCGCGTGTACTACGCCGACATCGACCACGAGCCCTGGCCGCTCCAGGCCGGCCGCGTCGAGGTCCGCCGGAACGAGCTGTTCGAGGCCAACGGCTTCGACGACCCCGTCGGCGACCCGGTCGTCCACTACAGTCCCGCCATCGACGTGACCGCCGGCCGCCTCCACCGGGCTTGAGGGCGTGACACTCACGTCGCTCGGCGTCGAACCCCTCGCTATGCGCACGCTCCGTCCGCTCGACGTGACCGTCGAGGACGCCTGTTTCTGCCACTGGCCGGTCGACGCGGACGCCCTCGCCGCGGCGGTTCCCGACTGGCTCACAGTCGAGCGGTTCGACGGGACCGCGTGGGTGACGGCCCTCGCCCACACCGTCGCGAGCGCCGACACCTTCGGCGTCTCGCTGACCCGGCCGGCCGAGTGGGTCAACGTCCGGACGCCGGTCCGTGGTCCCGACGGCCAGCGCGGCGTCCGCTTCCTCGCCGTCTACACCGCCGACGAGGTGGCGTCGGCGCTCGGCGGCCCCGGGCTGGGGCTCCCGATCCGGGAGGGCGAGGTCACGCGGGCGGACGAGGGGAGTGGCCGGCGACGACGCACCCTCACCGCCGACGGCCGGCGGGTGTTCGACGTCCGGTACACGCCGGGCGACGGCGACCCGGGATCGGCTCCGCCGGACTCGCTGGCCCGATTCCTCGTCGAGCGCGAGCGGTACTTCGCCAGCGACGCGCTGGGGACGCGGCTGGTCGGGAGCGTCAGCGGCGACGACTGGCCGCTGGCACCCGTCGCGGCCGACGCGGGGGCCGCACCGCTCGACGCGCTGTCGCTGCCGCCGGCCGAGGGCGACCCGGTCGTCCACTACAGCCCGGGGAAGACGCTCTCGCTCGCGCCGCCGGTCCCGGTGTGGCTGGACTGAGGGCCGCCGTGTGGGGCTGTGGCCGTCCGAGCGACGGACGGCGGAGCGGAACCGACGGGCACCGATCCACCGGCGTTTCGGGGGAACGACTAAGTCACGCCGCTCGGAAACGGTCGTCGTGCGATACAGCACCGTCTTGCCGGTCGCCCTCGCCGTCGGCGGACTCGCGGCCATCGTGGTCGGCGTCCACCAGGGGCTCGTTCACGTCGCTCCGGGGTACGAGGGGACGATCGTGACCGGGTGGGGCGGGAGACTCAATCGGAGCGAGCGACTGCTCGCGGGCGTCGGTGCCGTCGGCGTCGTCGGCACCGTCGCTACGCTCCGGTGGCGACGGGCCGCCGTCGTACCGATCGCCGGCGGCGGTGTCGTGCTGTTCTACGCGCTCCGGGCGGTCTACTGGCACGTTCGGAACACGACCCTGTACGCCGAGACGACGATGTACGACGGCGACCCGGTCGTGTTCGTCCTCGGAGCCGAACCCTTCCTGCTCGTCGTCGGCGGACTGCTCCTCGTCGCCGCCGGAGTGCTCGGGTGGCGACGACTGGGGCGAGGGCACGACCAGCCGACGGCGGGGACGCCGCCGTCGACCGTGTAGTGCCGCCGAGCGGCCGCGTGGTTCCGTCCGACCGGCGTCGGTCCAGCGTCGGCCCGGACCCGCGAACACGGACACGCGCACGCGGGGGCGACGGTGGGACGGGGAACGGTCGTCGACCACCCTCAGGTTTACCTCGACCGCGCGGTCAGGGTTCACACGATGGAGACTGACAGGGCGAGCGCGTGGGCGGGGGTGGCGTCGGTCGGCCTGACGGACCTGGCGATCCTCGCGGCGACGGTGGCGTCGCCGACGTTCCGGTGGACCGGGGACGCGCTGTCGGACCTGGGCCAGCCGGGCGACGCCGCGGCGACGCCGGTGACGACGCTGCTGTTCGACGGCGGACTGGTCGTCGGTGCCGTCGTCGGGCTGGCGTTCGCGCTGACACTGTCCCGGGGGGCCGGCCACCCGGTCGAACGCGTCGCCGCCCTGCCGTTCGTGGTCGCGCTGATCGGCCTGGCGGGCGTCGGCGTGTTCCCGTACAGCCAGGCGCTGCACGCGCCGGCCGCGGTGACGTTCTACCTGGCGTCGATGGTGGCGATGGCCGCCTACGCCGTCGGGAACGCCCTGGCCGGGGCTCGGGTGCGCGGGGCCGTCACGCTCGCGCTCGTCGGCGTCCACGTCGCCGTCTGGTACTGGTGGGCGACCGGCGGCGCGTTCACCCGCGGCGGGCTCGCAGTGCCGGAGTTCGCCGGCGCGCTGTTGTTCGGCGGCTGGGTCGTCTGGACGGCCCGCTGGCACCTCGCCGGCGAACGGGCCGGCGCGGCCGCGCCCACGGCCCCGTCGTCCACGGCACGGACAAAGGGCTAAGGGACTGCACCGACAGTCACCGACGAGATGGCAGCCATCGAGACGACGGACCTCCGCCGCGACTTCGGCGACGTGACCGCGCTGGACGGCCTCTCCCTGTCGATCGAGGAGGGGGCCGTCTTCGGCCTGCTGGGGCCGAACGGCTCGGGAAAGACGACGACCATCGAGCTGCTGACCGGGCAGCGCGAGCCCACCGGCGGCTCGGCCAGCGTCGTCGGGCGCGACCCCGCAGCGGAACCGCTCGCCGTCCGGTCGGCCATCGGCATCCTCCCGGAGCGCGAGGACCCGCCGAGCTTCCTCACGCCGCGGGAGTACCTCACCTTCGTCTCGGAGGTTCGCGACGTGGCCGACCACGAGGCCCGCATCGACGAGTGGGCCGACCGGCTCGGGTTCGCCGGCGTCCTCGACGCGCTCGCGACCGGGCTCTCGGAGGGCGAACGACAGCGCGTGATGCTGGCCGCCGCGTTCCTCCACGACCCCGACCTCGTGTTCATCGACGAGCCGCTGGTCAACCTCGACCCTATCATGCAGGAGGAGGTCAAGTCCCAGCTCGCGAGCTACTGCGAGCGCGGGAACACGCTGTTCCTCTCGACCCACTACGTCGACGTGGCCGCCGAGCTCTGCACCCACGTCGGCATCGTCGAGGACGGCCGCCTCGTCGCCGAGTGTGACCCCCGCGAGATGACCGAGGCCGACCTGCTGGACTACTTCGTCGCCGAGGTCGGCGGCGACGCGGCGGGGGTCCGGGCGTGACCGGCGGGCTGTTCCGCAGGCTGCTCCGCGAGGAGTGGCGGCTCCACAGCCACCTGTTCGGGGGCCGGCGGTTCGCCCTGTTCCCGCTCCTGATCGCCGCGCTAGCGGCCGCCGGGACGTGGCTGCTGGCTTACACGGGGACGCCGCCGGCGGACGTGGCCGGCGGGCTGGTCGCGCTCGTGGGCTTTTTCGGCCTGCAGGTCGGCACCATCGGGCTCGTCGGCCGGGACGCCCTGCGGGACGTGCTGGGCGACGTGACGCTGCTGGTGTTCTCCGCGCGGACGCTGCCGCTCTCGTGGCGACGGCTGCTGGCGACGTTCCTCGTCAAGGACGTCTGCTACTACACCGGGTTCGTGCTGACGCCGGCCGTCGTCGGCGTCGGCGTGGTGGCGGCCGAGTCGGGGCTGGCTCCGGCGGCCGTCGCCCGCCTCTGGGTGGCCGCCGTCACCGCCTTCGCGTTCGGCGCGTCCCTGAGCCTCGCGCTGATCGCGCTGGCCGCCCGGAGTCGGGCCGTCCTGCTCGTCGCGCTGGCCGGCGGGACCAGCGCCGCCGTCGCCGGGGCGCTGGACCCCGTGGCGTACACGCCCTACGCGCTGTACGCCGGCGGCTCGCTCGACGCGGTCGCACGGGGACTCGTCCCGACCGCGGCGCTCGCGGTGGCCGGCGTCGCGCTGTTCGAACCGGTCGACGACGGCGGGTCGGGCCGACACCGCACCACCGAGCGGCTGTTCACCGGCGTCGAGGACCCGCTCACGCGGCGGCCGCTGCTCTCGGTGGCCCGCTCCTCGGGCTCGGTCGGCAAGGTCGTCTTCTCGATGGGCGTGCTGTTCGCCGTGACGGCGCTGTTGCTCGCGCGGGTCGCCGCGGCGACGGGAATCGACCCCCACGCCGGCGTCGCGCTCGGGACGCTGCTCGGACTGGGGGCGTTCACCACCTACAGCTGGGTGACGCAGTTCGAGGGGCAGCGGGAGTACCTGCGGTTCCCGGTTGGCTACGACGCCGTCTTCCGCGGGGCGCTGCGGGCCCATCTGGCGCTGTCGGTGCCGACGGCGCTGGCCTACCTCGCCGTCGCGGCGCTGTGGTACCCGCCGGCGGACCTCGCCGTCGGTGCGCTCGTGGCCCCCGGCGTCGCGAGCTACGTCTTCGGGGTGTCGGCGTACCTGACGGGGCTGGCCCCGAACGAACTGCTGTTCGACACCGCGCTGTTCGCCGCCTTCGGCGCGGCGCTGGCGGCGCTCGCGGTCCCGCTGCTGGTCGCGGCACTGGTCGTCGCCGTCGCCCCGACGCTGGCCGTCGGTGGGGCCGTCGCGCTCTCGGCGGTGGCGGGCGCGGCCGGGTGGTGGCTCGCCCGCCGGGCCGGCCCGCGCTGGCAGCGCCGTCTCGCGGCCTGAGTCGACGAGCGAGCGGACTGCGTGGGCTTTTGCCGACCCCGTTCGTAGGGATCGACGATGACACTGCGGGGCGCGATCCTCGACCTCGACGGCACCGTCTACCACGGCGACTCCCCGCTGCCCGGCGCGAGCCGGGCGGTCGACCGGCTGCGGGACCGCGGCCTCTCGATCTGTTTCTTCTCGAACAACCCCCTGCACGGCGGCGCGGAGTACGTCGAGCGCCTGCAGACGTTGGGGATCGACGCCCGTGCGGGGGAGGCGTGTTCGTCGGCGACCGTCACTCGGCGCTACGTCGACGAGAACCACGCGGACGACGCGGTGTTCGTCGTCGGGGACGACTCGGTCCGGGAGCGGATCGACCGGACGGAGGCGACCGTGACGGAAGAGCCGCGGGAGGCCGACGTGTTGCTCGCCTCCTGGACCGACGAGTTCCACTACCGGGACATGCTGGCGGCGCTGCGGGCGCTCGACGAGGACACCGCCTTCCTCGGCACGGACCCGGACGTGACCTTCCCCGACGGCGACGGGAACCCGGTCCCGGGGTCCGGGGCGGTCGTCAGGGCCATCGCCGGCGTCACGGAGCGGGACCCCGACGCCGTGCTGGGCAAGCCCTCCGAGTGGGCCGTCGAAGCGGCCCTCGAACGGGTCGACTGCCCCGCCGAGGACTGCCTCGTCGTCGGCGACCGCCTCGACACGGACGTCGCGATGGGCGAGCGGGCGGGGATGACGACGGTGCTGGTCCGGTCCGGCGTCGGTGACCGGCGGGCGATCGAGGGGAGCGACGTGACGCCGGACCACGTCGTCGACTCGCTGGCGGACGTGCCCGACCTGCTCCCCGCCGAGTGATTGTTGTTGTCTGTCCTATATCTTTAAACGACCGCCAGCCCTACGTCCGGACGGTGTTACCGATGAGCAAGTCCATCCTGATGATCGTCGGCGACTTCGGCGAAGACCTCGAGATTATGGTCCCGTTCCAGGCGCTCCAGATGGTCGGACACGACGTGGACGCGGTGTGTCCGGACAAGGAGGCCGGCGAGACGGTCAAGACGGCCGTCCACGACTTCCGCGGCGACCAGACCTACCTGGAGGAGCGCGGTCACGACTTCGAACTGAACGCGACGATGGCCGAGATCGAACCGAGCGACTACGACGCCCTGGTGGTACCGGGCGGGCGTGCCCCCGAGTACCTCCGTACCTACGACGAGGTCCTCGACGCGGTCCGGCACTTCTTCGACGCGGACAAGCCGGTCGCCGCCCTCTGTCACGGCCCGCAGATCCTCGCGGCCGCCGGCGTCCTCGACGGCTACGAGATGACGGCCTACCCCGCGGTCCGGGCCGAGTGTGAGGCCGCCGGCTGTTCGTGGGTCGACGAGGTGACGACGGACGGCAATCTCGTGACCGGCCAGGCCTGGCCGGACCACCCCGAGTGGCTGGCCGGGTTCATGGACCTGCTCGGGGACGAGGTGTCCCACGAGGCGGCCGTGGCCGCCGACGACTGACCGCGTCGGCCTCTCGCGGCCGTCTCAGGCCGGTCGCAGCCGGTTGACGGCCCCGGTCGATCCCGAGACTCGCCCTCTCTCCGTCGTGCAGACGAGCAGTTCCCCCTCACCGGTCTCCCCGAACGAGAGCACCATCGGCCCGACGTCCTCGCCCGAGACCGGGACGGTCGTCACCGGCCACTGCTCGGCACCGCTGTCCGTCGCGATGAACAGGTCGCCCTCGGCGCGCCAGTCGGCGAAGACGTACCGCATCTGTAGTTCGGGCAGGTCGCTCCCGGCGTAGCGGTACCCCCCGATGACGGAGACGCCCGAGACGGGGCCGCCGCTGTGGGGGTACTGGACGATGGGGCCGGACAGTTCCGTCCCGTCCGGCGTCTCGCTCGGACAGGAGTCGGCCCCGAAACAGGCCGTCCCCTCGCGGACGTTCCAGCCGTAGTTCCCGCCGGCCTCGACGACGTTCACCTCCTCGTAGCGGGACTGGCCGACGTCCGCGACGAAGAAGTCGCCGTCGGGTCCGAAGGAGAACCGCCAGGGGTTGCGCAGGCCCCAGGCGTACTGCTCGGGCAGCCCCTCCGTCCCCACGAGGGGGTTGTCGGCGGGCACTCCGTAGGGCCGCCCGCCGTCACCCTCGCGGTCGACGTCGATCCGGAGGATACTCCCCAGCAGGTTCTCGGTCACGTCCTGTCCGTTGCCCCCGGCGACGGCGTCGTACCAGTCCGCGACGTGGCCCCGTCCCCGGTCGTTGGCCCCGCCGCCGTCACCCACGCCGACGTAGAGGTAGCCGTCGGGGCCGAACGCCACCGACCCGGCGTTGTGGTTGGACTGTGGCTGGGGGATCTCCAGCAGGACCCGCTCGCTGGCCGGGTCGACGGTCCCGTCGGCCAGTCGGAACTCAGAGAGGACGAACGTGTGCGAGTAGCCGTCGGGCATCCCGTCCCGGAGCGGCGCGCTGTACCGGAGGTAGACGCGGCCCCCGCCGTCGAACGCGGGGTGGACGGCCATCCCGAGCAGCCCCCGTTCGTCGTAGCCGCCAACGTCGACCATCCGATCTCGCAAGTCGAGGGCGGCCGTCCGCTCGCCGTCGCGGACGGCCGAGACGACGCCGATCTGGTCGACGACGTAGTGCGTGCTCGGCCCGGTCGTGACCACGTTCACGGGCGACGTGAACCCCGTCGCGACCGTCTCGGCACCGAGTTCGAGAGCAGCCAGCCCCGGGTCCTCCGTCCCGGTGACCGTCTCCGTGCTCCCATCCTGGCCGTCGCCCTGCCTCCCACACCCGGCGAGGGCGGCGAGTCCGAGTCCGCCGGCCCGGAGGAAGCGGCGTCGCGTCGGCGTGTCCATACGCCTCGGGAGGACCGGACGGACAAGAAGGTTGGCCGCGTCGAATAAACTCCAAACAACGGGAAAGTGCCCAGTCGTCGAACCCTTTATGCACGGGCTGACGCAAAAGGTGAGACGACTATGGTCGACAGAGAGGACCTGCGGAGCCAGTTCGTCGAAGCGTTCGAAGACGCAGACTACCCCATCTCCAGCCCGATGGACCTCGTGCCGGCGCTGCCAAGCGGCCCGTCCACGAAGTTCGAGTCGGGCGACTTCTCGATGACCGCGATGGAGCTCAACACCAAGCTCGACGGGGACTTCCCCTACGACGACGTCGACTCCTTCGTCGACGACGTGATGGCGTCGCTCGAGGACCGCGACCTCATCTGAGCAGGGCGGGGCGCGCGGCGACGACGAGGAGTGCGGTGACGAACACGCCGAGGACGAGCAACAGGTAGTTCGCCAGCGTGTCGTCGGCGCGGGCCAGCCCGAGCGTGTACTTCTTCCCGGAGACCGGCCAGAACGGGACGATACCCGCCGGTGTGATGACGTCGGCGAGCAGGTGCGACCCGACGGCGGTCACGCCAACGACGACTCCGAACAACGCGAGGGTCGCGGGCTGCCACGTCCCGCCGTTCGCACCGACCAGCCAGCCGACAGCGCCGAGACAGCCGCCCACGACGAGGGCGAACGGGAGCGTGTGAGTCACGCCCCGGTGGCTGACCAGCGGCACCCGCTGGTCGTAGTCCGGCAGCGGTGCGAGTGCCAGCGAGAGCGCACCGCCCGCGACCGCCAGCGTCGGGTCGCCGAGCACCAGCAGCGCGAACCCGAGGGGTGCGTAGCCGAGCAACGCCGCCCCGTAGTGCCCCGTGCGATACACGTGGGGCCCTTGTCGCCGCTTCGTGGTTAATAGCTCGGGTGGACACCACTCCCGTTTTTCCGTCCGGCTCGCCAACGGTCGCTATGCTCGCGACGGCGTGGCTGGACCTGCTGGTGGCGACGTTCGGCCCCTTTCTCATCCCGGCGACGCTGTTCGTCATCGGCGCGGCCGGCTACCTCTTCCTCTGGCTGTTGACCCGCCGCCGCAGGGAGACCTACACCGCCGACGACGAGGTGTGATTCCCCGAAACTGACGGTTCGCTCGAGACACATTTATCAGTTAGACTCGTCTAATCCCAGGTATGTTGAGCGCGAAGATGGAGGACTATCTGAAGGCGATCTACCAGTTGGAGCGCGAGGGGGACCCGCCGGTCGCCACCTCCACCATCGCGGAGACGCTGGACGTGACGCCGCCGACGGCCACCAGTATGATCGAGAAACTCGAGGACAGGGGACTGGTCGAACGCGAGAAGTACAAGGGCGTGACGCTCTCGCCCGACGGCGAGACGGTCGCCCTGGAGGTCATCCGCCACCACCGGCTGCTGGAGACGTTTCTCACGGATCAGCTCGGCTACGACTGGTCGGAGGTCCACGAGGAGGCCGAGACGCTCGAACACCACATCAGCGAGGAGTTCGAGCGACGCGTCGCCGCCGCGCTGGGCGAGCCGGAAGTCGACCCCCACGGCGACCCGATCCCCAGCGACGAACTCGAACCCGTCGACGACGGACCGGCGGCGACCCTTCTCGACCACGAGGTGGGCGACCGACTTGAGGTCGCACGCGTCCGTGACCGCGACCCCGAGGAACTCACGTACCTCGACGACGCCGGAGTGACACCGGGGACCGAACTCGTCGTGGCCGAGGTCGCGCCGATCGACATGGTGACACTGCGGTTCGACGACGGCGAGACGGTGTCGCTGCCGGCCCACATCGCGAGCGCGATCCAGGTCCGGCGCGTCGACGACGAGGTCGCCAACGGAGTGAGCGAGGTGTGAGCGAGGCGACGTGGCTCACCGTCCTGGTCATCGCGGCTGGCGCGCAACTGGCGGTCCTGCCCGGGGAGAAGGTCCAGTTCATCATCGCGGGCCTGTCGACGCGGTTCAGCCCGTACCTCGTCGTCGCCGCCGCCGGCACCGCCTTCGCCGGCTGGACCGCCGTCGAGATCTGGTTCGGTCGGACCGTCCTGCAGCTCCTCCCGGGCATCTACCTCGACGCGATGACCGCCGTCCTCTTCGTCCTGTTCGCTTACCTCCTCCTCCGGACCGCCCCCGGGAAGGACAGTTCGAACCGCGAGCCCGCCAGCGCCGTCCTCACCGACGGCGGGGAGCTCGACGTCCGCGTCCCCGTCGTCGACTGGAAGGTGCCCAACAAGTTCGGCGGGTTCCTGCCGATCTTCGCGATGATGGCCTTCGGGGAGTTCGGCGACAAGACCCAGCTCGTCACAGTCTCGCTGGCCGCCCAGTACGCCGCCCACCCGACCGCCATCTGGACCGGCGAGATGCTCGCCATCATCCCCGTCAGCCTGGCGAACGCGCTGTTCTTCTACCGCTTCTCCCACAGCATCGACCTCCGGAAGGCCCACTTCGCCGGCGCGGCGCTGTTCCTCTTTTTCGCCGTCGACTTCGGGCTGAACGTCCTGTTCGGCTTCTCCCTCTGGGAGACGATGGTGAGCGCGGTGGCGGGTGCGCTCCCGTTCTGAGCGGGGGCGACACTCAATAGGCCGGCCCGACGAGGGGCACCTATGCGTGGCCTCGACGACACCGACCGCGAGATCGTCCGCCTGCTGCTCGACGACGCCCGACGCCCCTTCAGTGACATCGCCGATCAGGTCGGCCTCTCGGCACCGGCCGTCTCCGACCGCGTCGACCGCCTGGAAGAGATGGGCGTCGTTCGGGGGTTCACCGTCGACCTCGACCGCTCGCTGCTCCGTTCGGGCGTGCCGGTGCTGCTGGAGGTCGACGTCAGTCCCGGTCGTGCCGCCGAGGTCCGGGAGGGACTGGCCGACGCAGAGGCCGTCGAACACGTGTTCCGGACGGCCGACGCCCGCGTGACCGCGACAGCGACGGTCCCGCAGGGTGAGGTCCCCGACCTGCTGGCGGCGCACGTCGACCTCGACGCCGTCGAGGACCACGCCGTCCGCCTCGTCGCCGACAGCGAGTGGACGCCCGGCCTCGGGACGGCCGAGTTCGCCCCCGCCTGTGCCGAGTGTGGCAACACCGTCGACGAGGAGGGCGAGCGGACGGCGTTGGACGGCGAGACCTACTACTTCTGCTGTGGCTCCTGCGAGTCGCAGTTCGTCGAGCAGTACGAGTCGCTCAAGGAGGGGGCGTGAACCCGTACTAGATCATCCAAGAATGTACCGCAGTTTCGGTTTGGAATCGAAACTGAATGCGCCATCCGAGCGCTGTATCTGAGGGAAAAACCGCATCAAGTAGTACCCCGTACTAGTCGGTGAGATGGCCACACGGACCGTCCGCCTGGAACTGACGGGGATGAGCTGCGCCAACTGCTCGGCGACGATCGAGGACGCCGTCGGCGGGCTGGCCGGGGTCGAGTCCGTCGACGCCAACTACGCCACCGACGAGGGGAGCGTCAGCTACGACCCCGAGCGCGTGTCGCTGGCCGACGTGGTCGACGCGGTCGAGGACGCCGGCTACGGCGTCGTGACCGAGTCCGTCACGGTCTCGATCACGGACATGTCCTGCGCGAACTGCGCGGACGCCAACGCGGACGCGCTCGAATCGGTCGAGGGCGTCGTCGCGGCCGACGTGAACTACGCTACCGACGAGGCCCGCGTCACCTACCTCCCCTCTGTCACGGACCGGTCGGCCCTCTACGACGCCGTCGAGTCGGCCGGCTACACTCCGGTCCGCGAGGGCGGGAGCGAGACCGGCGAGGGGACGGCCGACGGGGCCGCCGGCGAGAGCGAGACCGGCGAGTCCGCGGCCGACGCCGCCCGGGGCGCGGAGGTGCGCAGACAGCTCCGCCTGACGCTGTTCGGCGCGGCGCTGTCGCTCCCCCTGCTGCTCTTCATGGCCGATCACCTGCTCTCACTGGGCCTGTTCGAGGAGACGCTGCTGGGCGTGCCGCTGGGCTGGGTGCAGTTCGCGCTGGCGACGCCGGTCCAGGTCGCGCTGGGCAAGCCGTTCTACGAGAACGCGTACAAGGCCCTCGTGCGGAACAGGCGGGCCAACATGGACGTACTGATCGCGCTGGGTTCGACCACGGCGTACGGCTACTCGCTGGTCGCGCTGCTGGACCTCATCGCGAGCACGGGCCTGTACTTCGACACGGCGGCGTTCATCCTCGTGTTCATCACGCTGGGCAACTACCTGGAGGCCCGCTCGAAGAGCCAGGCCGGCGCGGCCATCCGCGAACTGCTTGAGATGGAGGCCGACACGGCGACGGTCGTCCGCGAGAACGGCACCGAGGAGGAGATCCCACTCTCCGAGGTCGCGGTCGGCGACCGCCTGAAGGTCCGACCCGGCGAGAAGATCCCGACCGACGGCGTCGTCGTCGACGGCGACTCGGCGGTCGACGAGTCGATGGTCACCGGCGAGTCCGTCCCCGTCGAGAAGAGCGAGGGCGACGAGGTCATCGGCGCGACGGTGAACCAGAACGGTGTTCTCGAGGTCGAGGCGACGAAGGTCGGCTCCGAGACGGCGCTCCAGCAGATCGTCGAGCGCGTCAAGACCGCCCAGTCCCGCCAGCCGGAGATCCAGAACGTCGCCGACCGCATCTCCGCGTACTTCGTGCCCGCCGTCATCGCCAACGCCGTCCTCTGGGCGGTCGTCTGGGCGCTGTTCCCGGCGGCGCTGGCCGGCTTCGTCGCGGCGCTCCCGACCTGGGGGCTGGCGGCCGGCGGCCCCGCCGCCGTCGGTGTCACGGAGTTCGCCGTCGTCGTGTTCGCTTCGGCGGTGCTGATCGCCTGTCCCTGCGCGCTCGGGCTGGCGACGCCCGCGGCCACGATGGTCGGGACGACCATCGGCGCGCGCAACGGCGTCCTCTTCGAGGGCGGCGACGTGCTCGAACAGGTCCGGGACGTCGACACCGTCGTCTTCGACAAGACGGGGACGCTGACGAAGGGAGAGATGGAACTGACCGACGTGGAGGTCGTCGGGACCGCTGCGGACGGCGGCGAGGCCCGGTCCGACGGCGGGCTCCGGGAACGGCGTGAACTCACCGAGGAGTTCGTCCTGGAACTGGCCGCCAGCGCCGAGCGGGGCAGCGAACACCCGCTGGCCGAGGCGATCGTCGCGGGCGCGCGGGAGCGGGGTGTCGACGTGCCCGAACCCGAGGAGTTCGAGAACGTCCCCGGCCACGGCGTGCGCGCGACGACGCCCCACGGCGAGGTGCTGGTCGGCAACCGGAAACTGCTCGCGGACGCGGGCGTCGACACCGCACCCGCCGAGGAGCGGCTGAACGAGCTCGAACGCGAGGGCAAGACCGCGATGCTAGTCGCGCTCGCGGAGGCGGGGACCGACGACTTCCGGCTCGTCGGGCTCGTGGCCGACGCCGACACCGTCAAGCAGAGCGCGAAGCGGGCCGTCTCCCAGCTCCGCGAGCGCGGCCTGGACGTCTGGATGATCACCGGCGACAACGAGCGGACGGCCCGCGCCGTCGCCGAACAGGTCGGCATCGACCCCGAGAACGTCCGGGCCGGCGTCCTCCCGGAGGACAAGGCCGCGGCCGTCGAGGACATCCAGGCGGACGGCAGCCGGGCGATGATGGTCGGCGACGGCGTCAACGACGCGCCCGCGCTGGCGACGGCAGCCGTCGGCTGTGCGATCGGCTCCGGCACCGACGTGGCCATCGAGGCCGCCGACGTGACGCTGCTCCGTGACGACCCCGCCGACGTGGTCAAGGCGATCCGGATCTCCGAAGCCACGCTCCGGAAGATCAAGCAGAACCTCTTCTGGGCGCTGGGCTACAACACGGTGATGATCCCGCTGGCCTCGCTGGGCCTGCTCCAGCCCGCGCTGGCGGCCGGCGCGATGGCCGCGTCGTCGGTGTCCGTGCTGACCAACAGCCTCCTGTTCCGGCGCTACGAGCCCGACGAGGAGTACCGGCTGCTGGGGCTGTTCGGCCGCTGACCGGCCGGTTCCAGTACACTCAACAGTCTCGAACCCGGAGAGTCACCAGTGAGCGACGCCAAGGCGGCCGCCGGATCGGCCAGCGACACCACGCCCTCGGGAGCCCGCGTCACCGTCCGCGCGCTCCGGCGCGCGCTGGTCGTCGCCTGGCGGTTCCTCCCGTTCGCGCTGGCGTGGGCGCGGGACCGGAAGCGGTTCCTCCTGTTCGGGCGGTCCCGAAACGTCGACAGCGAGGAGCGGACCCGTCGGGCCGAGCGGCTCAAGGAGACGTTCCTCGACCTCGGCCCGGCGTTCATCAAGCTCGGACAGATGCTGTCGACGCGCCCCGACGCGCTCCCGCGTGAGTACATCGACGTGCTCTCGGACCTCCAGGACAAGGTGCCGCCGGACCCCTGGGGCGAGATCGAACCGGTGCTGGAGCGGGAGCTGGGTGCGCCAGTCGACGAGCGGTTCGACGCCTTCGACACGAACCCGATCAGCGGCGCGTCGCTCGGGCAGGTGTACGAGGCCGAGCTCGGCGGCGAGCGCGTGGCCGTGAAGGTCCTGCGGCCGGGCATCCGCGAGCGCGTCGAGTCGGACCTCAGGGTGCTCGCCCGACTGACGCCGATCCTGACCAGGGGGGCCGACCCCGCGCAGGCGTTCTCGCTGGAGAACGTCACCGAGGAGTTCGCTGCGACCATCCGCCGGGAGATGGACTACGCCCACGAGGCCCGGATGCTCCGGGAGATCGGCGGGGACTTCGCCGACGCCGAGGACGTGGCCATCCCCGACGTGGTCGACAGCCACTCGACGGACCGCGTGGTGACGATGACGTACATCGACGGGGTGAAGATCGACGACGTGGCCGAGCTCGACCGGGTCGGCGTCGACCGCGAGGCGCTCGTCCAGCGGCTTGAGGAGGTCTACATCGAGATGATCGTCGAGGACGGCCGCTTCCACGCCGACCCCCACCCCGGCAACCTCGCCGTCCAGGCGGACGGGACGCTCGTCTTCTACGACTTCGGGATGACCGGACGGCTCGGGCCCCGGGTCCGGGAGCACCTGCTGGAGTTCTACGTCGGGCTCGCGACCGAGGACACCGACCGCGTGATGGACGCCTTCGTCGCGATGGGTGCGCTCGATCCGACGGCCGACCGGGAGGTGATGCGCGAGGCGTTCGACATCGTCATCGAGCAGTTCCGCGGCGAGGACGTCAGCGACTACCGCGTGGAACAGCTCGTCGGGCAGTTCGAGGCCCAGCTGTACGAGTTCCCGATGCGGCTCCCGCGCGACCTGGCGCTGGTCGTGCGCGTGACCACCGTCCTGGAGGGGGTCTGCCGGACGCTGGACCCCGAGTTCGACTTCATCGAGGTTATCACCGACTACGTGATGGAAGAGGGACTCGACGACGCCGGCGACGCGCTCCGCGAGGAGGTTCAGCGGCGGGCGACGGCCTCGGCGCG
Source organism: Haloarcula litorea (assembly GCF_029338195.1). NCBI lineage: Archaea > Methanobacteriati > Methanobacteriota > Halobacteria > Halobacteriales > Haloarculaceae > Haloarcula > Haloarcula litorea. The sequence goes on along the minus strand of NZ_CP119779.1, from coordinate 2,675,669 downwards.
CTCGCTGGCGACGACGGCACCGCGGGCCGAGGCCGTCCTCGACAGCGCCCTCCGGGACGAGCTGGCGGTCGAGGCGGTGCTCCGGGACAGCGACGGCCTGGCCCGAACGATGGCACGGCGGCTCCTGCTGGGGATCGTCGCCGCCGCCGGCGTCCCCGTGGCGGCGTTCTTCTACGCCGCCGCCAGCGTCCAGGCCGCGGCGCTGTCGCTCGCCGTCTCCGCCGGAACCCTGGGCGTGCTGTGGTGGTCGTTCCGCCGGCGGCGACGGGCGCTCGCGACTCCGCAGTTCACGCGCCACGAGATGCGCCAGCGACGGGACGACGGGTAGTCAGACCAGCAGTTGGACGTCGGCGTCGGCCATCTCGGACAACGCCGACGCCGCGCCGACCCCCGTCGTGACGCCGTCGTAGAAGTCGCCGTGATCGTAGTCGAACAGCTCGGTCGTCATCTCGCAGGCCTGGAGGTCGACGCCCAGCTCCAGGCTGGTCTCGATCAGCTCCTCGACCGTCGCCGTCCCGTTCTCGTCGATCTCGCGGTTCATGTACCACGTCGCGAGCGAGTCCCCGCCCGGCAGCGCGGCCAGCGCGTTCGGCACCGGGAGGCTGGGGTTGCCCACCGCGCTGACTTTCAGGTCCTGCGAGCGTTCCTCGTGGAGGATGTCCAGCCCCCAGAACGTGTGAAACACCGTCACGTCCCAGCCGAAGGCGGCGGCCGTGCTGGCGAGGATGAGCGGTGGATAGGCCATGTCCAGCGACCCCTTCGTCGCGATGATGGTCATCCGTCTCTCGTCGCCGTCGCGCAACGCCTCGACGGTCGACTCCAGCTCGTCGACGCGCTCCCGGAGCGCGGCCACCTCGGCCGCCGGCTCCGTCCTCTCGTCGGCCGAGCCCGCACCGCTCGCGGCCGCGCCGTTCCTCCCGCTCATCCGTCCACTCGCTCGACGTAGTGGCGGTAGACGACCCGCCCGTCCTCCTCGTTCTCGGCCTGTGCGCGCAGTTCGACCTCGTCGACCGAGCCGGCCCAGCCGTCGATGTCGCTCACGCTCCCGGCGTCGGTCGCGAGTACCTCCAGCACCTCGCCGACCGCGAGGTCGTCGACCGCCTGTCTGGTCCTGACGACCGGCATCGGGCAGGACTCGCCGGTCACGTCGATCGTGCTGTCCGCGTTCTCCGTTGTGAGTGTGTCCGTCATATCTTGCACTCGAAACACAGTATATTGTGTCAGGTGATAAATCCTCCGCAGCCCAGAGCTTGAATATGGTTGTTTTGGAGGTTTTCTATAGCCCTCAGACACAGAATGTTTCGTAGATATTGCAATCTATACACAACTCTTTTGTACCGCTGGTCGGTTAGGTTGGAGCACACGATGAGCGAGAAACCGTTCCCGATTCCCGACGACGTGCCGACCGAATCGCCGAGTGCCGTCCACGACCGCCTCGTGAGCGACGAGCGGTTCGGCGTGTTGGACACGCGGGCACCCGCGGACGTCGACGACTGGCGCATCGACGGCGACGGCGTCGCGTTCGCGAACGTCCCCTACTACGAGTTCCTCGACGGCGTCCCCGAGGACGCCCTGGCGGAGTTGCCCGACGCACGCCCGCTGTACACCGTCTGCGCGAAGGGGCTGTCGAGCAAGTACGTGGCCGACGTGCTCGGGGACGCGGGCGTCGACGACGTGGTCGCCGTCGAGGACGGGATGGAGGGCTGGGAGACGGTGCTGGAGGCGACCGAGCTCTCGGCCGACACCGACGCGGCCGTCGTCCAGTTCCACCGGCCGTCCTCGGGCTGTCTCTCCTACCTGATCGTCGACGGCGACGAGGCGCTGGTCGTCGACCCGCTGCACGCCTTCGCCGACGAGTACGTCGACGCGGCCGCGGAGCGGGGGGCCGACCTCGTCGCTGCCGTCGACACCCACGTCCACGCCGACCACGTCAGCGGCGTCCGGACGCTCGCACGGGATCACGGCGTCCGCGCCGTGGTCCCGGCGGCCGCCGCCGAGCGCGGCGTCGACTACGCGGTCGACTACGACACCGTCGCGGACGGCGGGACGCTCACGGTGGGCGAGACGGTCGTCGAGGCCGTTCACACCCCCGGCCACACGAGCGGGATGACCTCGTATCTCGTCGACGACGCCGTGTTGCTGACCGGCGACGGCCTGTTCGTCGAGAGCGTCGCGCGGCCGGACCTCGAGGGCGGGGCCGACGGCGCGCCCGACGCCGCCCGGCGACTGTACGACACGCTCCACGAGCGGATTCTCCCGCTGCCCGACGACACCCTGGTCGCGCCCGGCCACGCCAGCGACGCGGCCGAGCGGGCCGACGACGGCAGCTTCACCGACCGCCTCGGATACCTCGCCGAGTCGATGCCTGCACTCGACCGCGACCGCGAGGCGTTCGTCGAGTTCGTCCTCGACGATATGCCGCCACGGCCCGACAACTACGAGGCGATCATCGCGACGAACCTCGGCGACCGGCGGGTCGACGACGAGGGCGTCGCCGAACTGGAGCGGGGGCCGAACAACTGCGCGGCCACGACCGACGCGATGACGGAGGGGTGAGATGGTCGCCGAGACGCTGCTGCCGAACGGCTGGGTCCACTACCTGCTCGGGGGGCTGCTCATCGGGACCGGGACCGCCGTCGTCTACCTCTCGACGGGGATCGTCGCCGGCGCGAGCACGTTCCTGGAGTCGACGCTGTCGTACGTCTCCGACCGGTCCCGGTTCCAGCAGTACCGCTTCCGGGCGTCGCGTGACTGGCGCGTCGTGTTCACGCTGAGCATCGCGGCCGGCGGCGCGCTCTACGGCCTCGCGTTCGGCGAGTTCGGCTGGACGACCGACGTCCAGTGGTGGCGGCTCCTCGTCGGCGGCGTCCTCGTCGGCGTCGGGACCCGCCTCGGGAAGGGCTGTACCTCCGGCCACGGCGTCTGTGGCGTCGGCTCGCTCTCGGAGACCTCCCTCGTGAACGTCGCCACGTTCGTCGGGGTCGCCGTCGGCACCGCACAGGTCGTGGCGGCACTGGGGGTGACGCCGTGAGCCGCGAGACGCGAGCGGAGCGACCCGCGAACGGAGCGAGCGCCTCGGGGAGCGCACGGCGAGGGGCTCGAAACGAGCGAGCGGGAGCGACCGGAGGGGGCGACACGTGAGCGACGCCGGCCGCCACCCGCTGTTCCTGCCGGCCGTCGCGGTCGGCGGGGTCGTCTTCGGGTTCGGACTCGGGCTGAGTCGGATGTACCGGCCCGAGGTCGTCCTGCGGTTCCTCCAGTTGACGGACCTGGGCCTGCTGCTCGTCCTGGGCGGTGCCAGCGTCGTCGCCGGGCTCGTCTTCGCCGCCGCCTCGGCGACGGGGCGGACCGCGCCGCTGACCGGCCGCGAGTTCGGGAAGCGCGTGAAGTCGATGGATAGGAACGTCCTCGTCGGCGGCGGGATCTTCGGCGTCGGCTGGGGCCTGTCGGGCATCTGTCCCGGTGCGGCCTACGCCAGCCTCGGCGTCGGCAACGTCACCATCCTCTGGGCGGTCGTCGGGATGTTCGCCGGCGCGTACCTCCAGGGCGTCGCCCGGTCGTCGTCGGGCGAGGCCGGACGCGCCGAGACGGAGGGGTCGGCGTGAGCGACACCACTATGCCGGCGGCGGCCCGGAGGTGGGAGTGATGCCCGAGGCCATCCGCGCGACGCTGGAGGAGGACCTGGAGTGTGAGTTCCTGCTGGACTGCTTCCACGGGCTCACGGACCTCGACCGCCGGTGTTTCGAGACGCTGGTCGGCAGCGACGAGCCCCTGACGGTGGACGAACTCGCCGAGCGAGTGGACCGCGACCGGACGACCGCCTACCGGTCGGTCCAGCGGCTCCACGACGCCGACCTCGTCGTCCAGACGCAGGTCAGCGGCGAGGGCAGCGGCTACTACCACGTCTACGAACCGACCGACCCCGACGAGATCGCGGATCGGATGCAGCGAGAGCTCAACGACTACTACGCCAAGATGGGACAGCTCATCCACGAGTTCCGGGAGAAGTTCGGCGAACGCGCATGACCGACGAGGAGTTCGACCCCAGCGGCGAGGCGGAGCGCGGCATCGGGGCGGGCCTCTTCGAGCGGGACATGGGCCCGAGTTCGTCGATGGCCCACCTCTACCGCGGCGAGGTCCACCGGATGACCCGCTGGCGCGAGCGACTGGACCGGACCACCAACTGGGCGGTGACGGTCATCGCCGCCATCCTGACGTGGGCGTTCTCGGACCCGACGAACCCCCACTACCTGGTGCTGGTGGGGATGGTGACGCTGGGGGTCTTCCTCGGCATCGAGGCCCACCGGTACCGCGGGTTCGACGTGTGGCGCTCGCGGGTCCGCCTCGTCCAGCAGAACGTCTGGGCGCACGGCCTCGATCCCAGCGAGCCCGTCGACGACGACGGGTGGCGGCGGAAGCTCGGCCGCGACTACGAGCGCCCGACACTCAAGGTCCCCTTCGAGGAGGCGCTGGCCCACCGGCTCCGCCGCGTCTACCTCGCGCTGTTCACCGTCGTCACCGCCGCCTGGCTCATCCGCGTGACTGCCTTCGCCGAGAGCGGCGACTGGCCCGCCAGCGCGGCCATCGGGATGGTCCCCGGGGTCGTCGTCACGGTGGCCGTCGCGGTGGCGTACCTCGCCGGCGTCGTCGTCGCCGTCCGCCCCCGCGAGTGGCACTCCCGGTCGGAGCTGCGGGAGTGTGCCGTCGACGACTGGCGCGAGTAGTCAGAGGCTCCCCTCGCGGGCCATCGCCCGGACCTCGTCGGCCCGCTCGCGGATGTCGTCGAGTTCGCCCTCGCTCTTGTCGTCGACGTGGCCGTAGACCAGCCCCATCCGGTGGTTCGAACGCAGCTGGTCCTCGTTGCGGTCGAGGAAGTCCCAGTACAGCGCGTTGAACGGGCACGCGCCGTCGCCGGTGGTCTTGGTCTTGTAGTAGGGACAGCCCGAGCAGTAGTCGCTCATCCCGTCGACGTAGTTCGCGGAGGCGGCGTAGGGTTTCGTCGCGAACACGCCCGCCCCGTACGAGCCCATCTCGACGACGTTCGGCGTCGTCACCCAGTGGAAGGCGTCGACGTAGCCCGCGTGGAACCACCGGTTCAGTTGCGCGGGTTCGACGCCGTACAACAGTGCGAAGTTCGAGAGGATCATCAGCCGCTCGATGTGGTGGGAGTAGCCCCGTTTCCGAACGCCGTCGACCACGTCCGAGAGACAGGCCATCTCCGTCTCGCCGGTCCAGTAGAGCTCCGGCAGGTCCTCGTTCGCCCCCAGCTGGTTCGCCGTCGCCAGCTCCGGCATCTCCCGGCGGTAGACGTGCCGCATAAACTCCCGCCAGCCCAGCACCTGCCGGACGAACCCCTCGACGCTGTTCAGCGGCGCGTCGCCGTCCTCGTAGGCCGCGATCGCCCGTTCGATCACCTCACTGGGACCCAGTAACCCGAGGTTCAGGGACGTCGACAGCAGGCTGTGAGCCAGCGCCCACTCGTCGCCGAGCATCGCGTCCTGGTAGGGGCCGAACTCCGCAAGTCGGTGGGTGACGAAGTGGTCCAGCGCCTCGACCGCCTCCTTGCGCGTGACAGGCCAGCGGAACGTCTCGGGGTCGGCCCAGTCACCGCCGAACGGGGGCTCGTCGTAGCCGCCGTCGAACCGCTCCGCGACCCACGCGGCCACCTCGCGGGTCGTCTCGTCCGGTTCGAAAGCTGGAGCCTCGGGGGCCTCCCAGTCGTCTGGCGGGGTCTCCCGGTTCTGGTCGTCGTAGTTCCACTCGCCCCCGACCGGGTCGCCGTCGGCCATCAGGTAGCCGGTCTCACGGCGCAGCATCCGGTAGAACTCCTCGTGGCGGTAGGTACCGTCGTCGCCCGCCCACTCGTCGAACCGCTCGGGCGAGCAGAGGAACCGCTCGTCGGGGACGAACTCGACGCTCCCGCCGGCGTCGGCGACGATGCCCTCGATCCGCTGGCGGGCTCCGTCGGTCTGGGGCCGCTGCGCGACGAGCGTGTCCTCGGGGTGGGCCGTGAAGTGGTCCCGGAGTCCCGCCTCGAACGTCTCGACCCGCCGGTAGTCGACGGGCCGCCCCGCCTGTCGGAGATCGTCTCGCAGGTGCCGCATCGCGCTGAACACCAGCGTCAGCTTGTGCGGGTGGTAGGGGAGCTTCTCCGCGAACGACGCCGCCTCGACGAACAGGACCCGCTCGCCGGGCCGGTCGGCCAGCGGCCCCCGCCGCCGTGTCAGCTGGTCGCCCCGGACCCAGACCGTCACGCAGTCCACCTCTGTCGCATACGGCCACTTGTGACCGCGGCCGTTTCAACCCCGGTCCGAACTGTGTCGGTGTCGTGACCCCGGGCGAACATATTCGGCGATCGTGATTCCCGGAGTCGGCGCGTTCGGGGCCGAACACCGCGAATCGAGCGGTATCAAGCTTTCTGTCCTGCGACAAGCGACTGGTTTTTCAGTCCGTAGCCCCGAGTTCGAGTGTATGTCAGACAAGCCGACTCGTCGGACGTTCATCGGTACTGCGGCGGTATCGGCCGCCGGACTGCTGGCCGGCTGCGGCGGTTCCGGTGGCGGCGGTAGCGGCGGTGACGGGAGCGACGGCAGCGACGGTGGCGACGGCGGGGACGGCGGCGACGGCGGCGTCCCAAGCGAGGTCAGCGACTACCTCTCGGAGGTCGGCAACTTCGACGGGAGTGTCGCCGACCGGACCGGCTCCGACGCCGTCGAGATCTCGGTCGGCGCGGAGGGCAACGGCGGGAACTTCGCGTTCGCGCCGCCCGCGGTGCGGGTCAGCGCCGGCACCACCGTCACCTGGCGCTGGACCGGCGAGGGTGCCTCCCACAACGTCGTCGCCGAGAGCGGGGCCTACGAGAGCGAACTCACCGGCGAGGAGGGCCACACCTTCGAGTACACCTTCGAGGAGAGCGGCAACTCCCTGTACTTCTGCACCCCGCACAAGGGCGTCGGGATGAAAGGCGCTGTCGTCGTCGAGTAACGGCGGCGTCAGCGGCCGCCGAGCGACGACCGACTCGCGACGTACAGCGAGTAGGTGATGATCGCGAAACCGACCGCCGTGAGCGCGCTCTCCGCGACCAGCGCCGTCCCGGTGTCGACCGACAGGATCTGGTCCGCGACGCCCGCCGAGAGCGATCCGAGCGTGACCGTCGCGAACCCGACGGCGAGTAGCTGAAGCGGCCGTGCCTCTGTCGTGACCGCGGCGCTGGCGGCGAAGTACGTGATGAGCCCGCCGAGCAGGAGCGTCACGGTCTTGAGTGCGACGACGAGTGGGGTGATTTCTCCTGTCATAGTTCCTCGCTGATCCGCGTCCAGAGCCGGGCGAGCCGCTCGTCCGGCGACTCGGGGTCACGGACGATGTCGACTTCGAACGGTTCGTCGCCGTCGACGGCGACGAAGACGCCCGAGCAGTCACGGACGTATGCGGTCGCGTGGTGCCCGTCCGCCCGGACGTCCGTCCGTTCCTCGACGAGCGAGGCGTCGCTCAACTGCTGGAGCTTCCGGTACGTGCTCGTCTGTGGCAGGTCACAGGCCTCCGCGACCGCCTTGGCCGGCCGGGGCTCCTCCAGCGTCGCGAGGATGGCCCGGCAGTCCGGGTCCGCGAGGGCCTCGAACATCGCCTGTCGATCTATCGTCTCCTCTCGTGACACGCGGGGACCTCCGTTCGAGCGGTGGACGGGGTGTCCGTGGGCTACACCCACTGTGAATTTCAAACCCCTGGTCGGTGGGCGCTGTCGACAGTGGGACGCCGACCGAAGTAGAACGGCGGTCCGATTTCCAGATTCTGGAAACCACCGTGGCGCTTTGTGGTCCGGAACACGAACGTCCAGCCGCGATGAAACGCCCCTCCACTCGCAGACAGTTCCTCGCTGGCACCGCCCTCGCAGGCATCACCGCCGTCTCCGGCTGTCTCACCGACGGCACGGCCTCCGCATCGGCCGACGTCTCGGGATCGGCCGAGTCGGCGACCCCGGACTCGGAGACGACACCGCCATCCGATCTCGAGGCCTGGCTGGCCGACGCCAACGGCTACGACGGCGACCGACGGCGGTACGGTCCCGGCGACCAGGCCACGGTGGCGGTCGGCGAGCCCTTCGGGGACGACTACGCCTTCTACCCGACCGTCGTGGAGGTCCCGCCGATGACGACCGTCCGGTGGGACTGGACCGGTCACGGCGGCCAGCACAACGTCGTCGCGCTGGACGGGACCTTCGACAGCGGCCGGACGAACGCCCAGCCGGGCACCGGCTACCACTACATCTTCGACGAGCCAGGAGTCTACCCGTACGTCTCCGAGCCACGGCGAGACGAGGGGATGAAGGGAGCCGTCGTCGTCAAGGAACCGCCGTCGACGGGCTACCAGAAGGTCGACGAGTGGCTGGCCAGTGTCGGCAACTTCGACGGCACCGTCACCGACCGGACCGGGGCGACGACGACCACCGTGTCCGTCGGTGCCGAGGGCAACGGTGGCGAGTTCGCGTTCTCCCCGCCGGTGTTGCGAGTCGACAGCGGGACGACCGTCCGCTGGAAGTGGACCGGCGACGGCGGCGCTCACAACGTCGTCTTCGAGAACGCGGACATCGATTCCGGCGACGTGGTCCCCGAACCCGGCGTCCACTTCGAACACACCTTCGAGTCGACCGGGTCGTACCTGTACGCCTGTCTCCCCCACAAGGCCCTGGGGATGCGCGGCGCTGTCGTCGTCGAGTGAGCGGCCCGGAACCGCGTGTCGACCACCGAAGCCCCGCCCGGCGATCAGCCCGTCCGGAAGATCTGATTGACGACTTTCGCGGCGAACCTGGTCGGGTCGTTCACGAACTCGCGTGCGTACCGGGCCGGATTCGACGCCAGCGTCTTCGCCGACCGGGTCGCCCGCCGGCTCACCCGCTTCGAACAGCCCTCCCGGACCATGTAGTTCATACCGTAGCAGAACACCGGCCCGTGTGCGATGTCGGCTATCGCCGTCGCCTGTCCCTCCTCGCTCTCGATGAACAGGTCCGCATCGGTCTGTTCGTAGACGTTGGCCTTGTAGCGCGCGTGGTTCCCCATCGACTGTCTGGTCTGTTTGTCGGGGTAGTCCATCATGATCAGCTCCCCGTACTCGATCCCGTGGGTCGAGAGCCACGTTTCGGTCAGGTCCCGGTACTTCTCCAGCCGGGCCGTGACGATGTACCCGATCTCCTTCGACGGGACCACGTTCGGTTCGACGCTCCGGACGAACTCCCGGTACCGTTCGCCGTCGTCGTTCTCCCTGGTCGTCGGATCGCGACAGAGCACCCCGTCCAGGTCGACACACCAGTTCGACAGCCCGGGGTGGTGCATCACGTTCCACTCGAAGACTCTCGGCGTCGGAAGCACCTGCGAGTACGTGTCGACGTAGTCCTTGCCTTCGTGAGAGGTGTACACGGCACCGTAGGTGACGTCTACTCCTCGGGAGCAGCGGTCGATCTCGCGCTTCGCCCGGGTCATGGTCGCCCCGGTGTTGACGCTGTCGTCGACGACTAGCACGGAGCTTACTGACGACCTATCGACATCCGACTCGTGACGCCGTCCGGTCTGTATCGTGTAGCCGCGGCCGAACCCCTCCAGCGTCGTCAACGGCCGATCGAGGTGGAGAGCCAATAGATTACTGGCCATCAGACCGCTCCGGGGGATGCCGACGACGAGATCGATGTCGCCGGGCAGGTCCCGTCGCCAACGCTTAATGTCGGCGTTCAGATGCCCGAAAGTCCGGTAATTCATCGTTCGAACGTCCCGAGACTCGACAATTAGTATATATAAGTTAATGTCGATAGTATGGGGTCGTTACCTCTCCGGCAGCCAGTTCTCCGGGGCGAATCCGAATGTCCGGGCCGTTTTCACGGCTCACCGTCGTTCGGCGGAAAACGGGCGTACCGGGATTCGAACCACGATCGGACGTGCTCGCTTCGCTGCGCGCGACCTCCCTGATTAGAATCCCCGCCGTACCGGTTCGCTCACTTCCTTCGCTGCACGGGCGTGGCGGGATTCGAACCGGAGCAAGACGGTTCTGCTCGGTCGCTTCGCTCCCTGCGCGGACTGCGACTTACAGGGTTGCGAATCCCCCGGCCCGTGCGCACTGCTCGCTGTCGCTCGCAGGCTACGGGCGTGGCGGGATTCGAACCCGCGCTCTAGGGGTTAGGAACCCCTCGCCCTCGTCCACTAGGCCACACGCCCCGTCGTGGAGTCGGGGGACTGGAGAAAAACGTTTGCGCTCGAAAACGCCGAGAACGGATCAGTTGTTCGTGCTGCCGGAGGTCTCCGTCTCGGTCGCGGTCTCCGTCGACGTCTCCTCGCTGCCCTCGGAACCGCCCTCGCGCATCTCTTCGAGTTCCTGCTCGACTTCCTCGCGTCCCTTCTGGAACTCGCCCATCGCCTCGCCGGTCGAGCGAGCGAGCTTCGGAATCTTGTTCGCCCCGAACAGGAGCACCGCGAGCAGGAGCACGACGATGAGTTCCTGCCCCCCAGGCATCCCCGGGAACAGTGGTACGAATGTCCCTGACATTGTATCCGGAGTTTACGTGGTTTCTATTATAACCTTTTTGCCTCCCCGTCCGGCGGCGGGAAGTCCGGCCTCGAAGGCTGAGCTAACTGTATTCCGCGGCTCCAGGAGACGGCGATCCGGGTCGATATCAACTTTTCGTACCCGGGGTCACACGGCCCGGAGGCGGGGCGTGAGCCGACGGGCTACTGCTGGGTCAGCCGCGCCGTCACGTCGTCGAGCCACTCGGGGACGTCCAGGTCCGCGAGGGTCCCGTCCCGCCAGGTGGTCACGACCTCCGTCTCGCCGTCCCGCGTGAGGTCGATGCGCCACTGCCGACCGTCCTCGGCGGTGATGTCGAACCGCGCGCCGCCGTCGGCCAGCGTGTCGACGTGTTCGACTGTGACCTCCGTGCCGGTGTAGACCTCCATCGTATCGGGCATACGCGTCGGCAGGCCGCGGAGCGGGATAAAGCGGTCGACTCCCCCGGCGTGCGCCGGCGGCGGGCGCGTGGCCGGGGTTTTTCTCCGTCGGTGTCGTCCACGGTGGTATGAGCGAGACCGACGCGGAGGAGGGTGGGCGCATCTACGAGCCCACCGACGAGCACTCCTTCCCCGACGACCGGCTGAACGACGTCCTCGAGCTGCTCGACGGCGACGACGAGGTCCAGGCGTACCTCGGGGCACAGAACGTCAATCCGGTCACCCGCAAGCGGTACAACGACCACGGGACCAAACACATCAGCATCGTCCGCCACCGCGCGCTCTGCCTCTACGACCTGCTGAAACGGGGCGGCGTCGAGTTCAACGGCGCAGCCGACCACGAGGGGCTCGACGAGGCCGACGAGTCGGTCATCGTGGCGCTGGCGGCGACGCTACACGACATCGGTCACGTCGTCCACCGGGACGACCACCCCTACTACTCCATCCCGCTGGCCGCCGACCTGCTCGACCGGCTGCTGGGGGAGTTCTACGACGTCGAGGCGCGCGTCCGGATGAAAGGCGAGGTGCTCCACGCCATCCTCTGTCACCACACGGAGGAACAGCCGCTGACGCTTGAGGCCGGCGTCGTCCGGGTCGCCGACGCGCTGGATATGGAACACGGCCGCTCGCGGATCCCCTACGAGCAGGGCGGGCGCGGGATCAACACGGTGTCGAGCCAGGCGATCGAGGCCGTCACGCTCCAGCCGGGGGACGACCACCCGGTCCTCGTCGAGATCGAGATGAACAACGCCGCCGGCGTCTACCAGGTCGACAACCTCCTCAAGGCCAAGCTCCGGGACTCCGGACTGGAGGAACACGTCCGGATCGTCGCGGTGAACGGCGGCGACGACGACGGCCAGATCGTCGAGCGGATCGAGCTCTGAGCCCGCCGAACCTGTGAGTGACACAACGGTTTTGTGACCCCGTCCCCTACTCGTGTGTATGAGTCTCACACCCGCAGACGAGACGCGGGGGAGCACGTCAGACGCGACGCCGGCACCGGCGTCCGACGCGTCGCTGGGAGAGCGGCTCCGGGCCGGCGTCCGCTCGGCGCTCGGTCGTCTCCCGGGCGGTGATCGGGCGCTGGCGTGGTACGACGCCCGCGAGGCCGACGGTCCCGACCCCGAGACGATGGCGGACGACGCCGTGACCCCGCCGGACTGCCCTGCCGTCCCCGAGTTACCCCAGCGGGAAGAGCCGCTGACCTACCCCGATCGGAACCGGGACACCGAGAACGACCCAGACCTCGTGAGTACCCACCGGAACCAGCAGTTGACGGTCTCGCACCCCGACAACCCCGACGCCACCATCACCTCGGACACCTGGGAGCGCGTCGAGCCCTGACGGCGACGGTCACCCCAGGAACAGGTCCGTCCCCGGCGGCCGTTCGGCGTCGTCGGGGAGCGATTCGTACCACCCGGCGGCGGGTCGATCCTCGGCGGGTACGGACTGGTCGGGGACCGGCGGCCGCCGGTCGGCGTCGACCGGCGACGCCCGACAGACGACGAAGTGCCGCGTCGCCGTGCGGTCGCTCTCCTCGCTGGTCAGCTCGATCGTCCAGACGCCCTCGACGCCGTCGAGTCCGACGTCGAGCCCGGTCAGTCCCTCGACCCACTCCCGGGCGGCGACGCCGTAGGCGTCGTCCGCGCCGACGGCGGCACACGGGATCTTCAGGGCGCAGTCGTCCTCGACTCGCGTCGCCAGTACGGTCCCGTCGGGTGCGACCACTCCCGTCGGTGCGAGGTCGTCCATCCCGTCGACCTCGTCGACGACGGACTCCGGGACGGTGTCCGCCCGGACGTGGAAGGGGACTCCGTTCTCGCGGAACTCGTCGGGATCGGTGAACTGTGCGAGCGAGGACGCTGTCGTCGAGTCGTCGTCAGACACGGGAGATCACCGCTGGGTGGCCCGTACCGATCCGGGACTGATAGTTCTACCTCCGGTCGAGCGGTGCGAGCACACCGGCGGGGGTCGCGCGGCTCAGTCGCTCCCCGCCGTCTCGCCGCGTCCGGCGACCGGGCGCTGGCTCGGGACGGTGAGTTCGACGACGCTCCCCCGCGGCGAGCGCTCGCTGAACGAGAGGTCGCCACCCAACCGCCGGACGCTCCAGTGGACGAGCCAGAGCCCCAGGCCGCTGCCGTGTCGCAGCGGCGTCTCGTCGCCCTCCAGCAGCACCGCGAGTTCCTCGTCGGGGATGCCGACGCCGGTGTCCCGGACGGCGATATCGACGGCGTCGCCCGTGCCGGTGACCTCGATGTCGACGCGGGGAGCCGACGCGTCCGTGTGTTCCACGCCGTTCTCGACGACCGCCCGGAGGGCCGCGCGGAGCACCTCCGGGTCGGTCCGGACCGTCGGCTCCCGGCCGGCCGCCGCGACCGCGACCTCGCTGTCGGGCCAGTCGGCCTCGACGGCGTCGGCCACCGATCCGGCGAGCGCCCTGACGTCGACGACCGCCGTCTCACGGTCCCCGCCCGCGAGCAGTTCCTCCGTCGTCTCGATCGTGTCACACAGTTCCCGGAGCTCCTCTGAGAGCGCTCGAATCCGCCGGGCGGCGGCGGCCGCGTCGGTCGACGGCTGTTCGTCCAGCGTCTCCGCGAACGCCCTGACGGCGTCGAGGTCGTTCCGGAGGTTGTGTCGGAGGACGCGGTTGAGGACGGTGAGTCGCTGTTCCTCGGTCTTCCGTTCCGTCACGTCCCGGAACCGGAACGCCCGGCCGACGGTCTCGCCGTTGCGGGCCGTCAGCGACGAGACCCGGACCTCGAACGTCCGTCTCCCGCTCGTCGTGGCGAGCGTGACGGGACCCGACGCCGACGTGTCGACAGTCTCGCCGAGCACCGTCGGGAGCGGTCGCCCGTGGGCGTCCGCGGGGTCGACGCCGAACACCCGCTCGGCCGGTTCGTTGAGGTCGACCACCCTGTCCTCGTGGTCCACGACGACGACCGGGCCCATCTCGTCGAGGACGGCTCGCCGTGCGAGGGAGTCGCTGTCCGGCGCGCCCGCGAACAGGTCGGGGTGCGACCGGACGGGTGCCACGGCCGCCGCCACGACGGCGAGCACCGCGACGGTCGCCGCCGTCGGCTCGGGACTCGAGACCAGGATCGGCTGTCGGAAGAACAGGGGGACGAACAGGAGCGTGACGCCGGCCCCGACGACCAGCAGCGCCAGCCGAACCCGGGCCGGAACGCCGCGCTCGTTGCCCGCCTGCACGATCAAGACGAGGCCGTACAGCCCCAGCGCGAACACCGAGATGAGCAGCAGCGCCCCGACGAGCCGGAGGAGCGCGCGAACCAGCCCGTCGAAGGAGGGCAACAGCGCGTAGTTCCCCAACACGAGCACGGGGAACCCGAGGACCGCGGCGAGTCGCCGCCTCGTCGCCATCTGTCCCTGACCGGCGTACTCGACACCGAAGGCCGCCCAGAGCGTGACCGCGAACGGCCAGCCGACGGCGACGACGGCCACGTTCGTCCGCGGGAAGAGCCCCAGCGTCACGAGCGCGAGGGCCACAGAGATCGCCGCGAGCACCAGCAGCGTCGCCCCGAGGAACCGACTCCCCCGGCCACCGGTCCCGTCCCGGTGGGTCCACGCGACGGCGAGAAACGCCGCCGCGGCGACCGCGCTCAGCAGTGAGACGGCGCTCCCGGTCACGCTCGCTCCCTCCCGACCGCCGGCGGCTCGGTCCCGACACCGTCGTCGCCGGCGGCCCCGGGCGTCGGGAGCCGGACGGTGACGCGATCCGGCGTCACGGTCGCGACCGTCCCCTCGGCCGAGTCGACGGCGATCCGGAACACCGGGAGCGGTGGCGCGTCCCGTTCGTCGGCCGCCGCGCCACCGTCCGGTCCCGACCCGGAGAGGTCGACGTCCAAGACGACGGCGTCGGCGTCGTCGGTCACCCGCACTCCGACGTCGTCTCGATCCGCCGTCACGCACTCTTCGACGAGCAGTTCGAGGGACGCGCGTAACAGCTCCTCGGGCACCGCCACGGTGTCGTCGTCGACGGCGACGGTGACGGTCACGGCGTCCCGGGCCGCCGGAGCCGCGTCGAGCACCTCCCGCAGCTGCGAGACGAGCCGGCTCGACCCCGTCGGATCGGCCCCCTCCAGAGCGCGCTCGATCCGCCGGACCTGCGTGACGCGGTCGGCGAGCCGGGTCGTGGTCTGCCACACCTCGTCGCCGATCGCCGCGGGGTCGACGTCGGCCGGGTCGGCCCTCGTGGCGAGCGGGTCGACCGCGTCGGAGACGGTCGCCATCCCGTCGCGGACCTCGCCGACGAGGAACTCGTTCAGGACACCGAGCCGGCGCTCGCGCTGCCGGCGCGCCGTCACCTCGCGGAAGACCAGCAGGTGGCCGGCCGGTCGGTCGTGGGCGTCCGTCAGCGCCCGGCAAGTGACCTCGAAGACGCGGTCGTCGACGGCGACGGTCGGTTCGCTCCCGGGCTGGTCGACCAGCGTCGCGGCCGACACGCCGAGGGGCGTGACCGCTGTCAGCGGTCGTCCGACGGCGTCGGCCTCGAAGACCGTCTCGGCCGCCGGGTTGCAGTCCCTGACGTTCGACTCCGTGTCGACGACGACGACCGGGTCGGTCAACTCCTTGACGACGCGGTCGCGCCCGACGACGGCGGTGACCGGGAGGGCCTCGAAGGGACGATACCGCACGATCGCGACGGTGAACAGCGTCGCCGTCGCCAACAGCGTCGCCGACGCGACCGGCGACGCCCGGCCGGTCTGTGAGAGGAGGACGCCGATCGGGAGCACGAACACCGCGGCCACCAGCGACGCGGCCTGCCCCCACGGCGACGCCGGGCGGTTGGTCGACGCACGGACGACGAGGAACGCGCCGCTCAGCAGGAGCCCGAACGAGACGAACGAGACCGCGCCGATGACGCGGTTCACGAGCGCCGTCGTCGCCCAGGCCGGCACCAGCGGGCCGAGGACGGTGATCGTCACGCTGAGACCGACGACCGAGAGCGCCGCCGCGGCGGCGATCCCGACGGCCAGCGTCGCCGCCTGGTCGCCCAGGCCCGTGTACCGGAAGCTGAACGCGACCCAGAACCCCGCGGCGACGACCACGACGTTGAACAGCAACAGCAACACCCACGACTCGGGCTCGGTCACGCCGGTCAGCGCGACCAGCGCGGCCCGTGTGGGACCGAAGTCCGCAAGCACGAAGTTCCCGATCGCACCGAGACAGAGGACCGTCGCGAGGCCGAGCAGTTGCTCCGCCGCCGGCGCGGCCCGTCGCCGCCACAGGAGCGCCACCAGCACCGTCGTCGAGAGGACCGCCCCGAGGCTGATCGCACCGTGCAGGGCACCCGACTCAAGCACCGGCGTCATCTGGGCCTCCGGGACCGGTCGATACCTCACGTGACATATCGGGTCGCTACACCACACGGAAAGACGCCACCGTTCAATAAAACGGCAGGTCCTCCGGGCGCGGTCGTCGGAGGGCCGGACGGCCGGTCAGTCATCCGCCGGGCCGGTCTCGGCCTGTCCCGAACTGACCGTCACGTCGACGTCGAGGCCGTGACGCCGGACGTCGAGGTTCGCACGCTCGATGACCGCGCGGTACTCCTGCCGGTGGTGGCCGTCGTCGTCGATGCTGAGCCGGCTCTCGACGAGGCCGGCGTCCGCGAGGGTGGTGAGTCGGCGGTGGGCGGTCGACCGAGAGACGGCGGCGACGTCGGCCGCCTCGCGGACGCTCCGGGCCTCGTCCGCGACCGCTCGCAGGACCCGGCGGGTGTACTCGTCGCCGAGCAGTTCGAGGAGCTCGTCCGCCGAGTGGGTGGGCTGGTCGTCGTCGCGGTTCCGCGGCCCACGGCCGGTGGGGGACACGTGTGCTGCCATGTGACTGAACTGTCTGCCCCCTCCCCCGTGGACGTACACTCTAGCTATGCCGACCGGGGGAGCCGAAACCGTCTAGCTATCAAGAGAGACGCGGCGAGCGCGGGCCGCCGCCGGGAGCGGTGCCGGACAGTCGGCGGAGTTAAGTCCTGTTGTGCCGGCATACGAACCGACAACCGAATGTCGCCCTCCGACACCGCAGCCCTGCCCTCCGTGCTGGTGGTCGACGACGAGAAGGAGGTCGCGGACGCCTACGCGCTCCGACTGGACCCGATCAGCGACGTGCAGACGGCCTACGACGGCGAGACCGCGCTCCGGATCGCCGACGAGGAGCCGGTCGACGTCGTCCTGCTCGACCGTCACATGCCGTCGCTGTCGGGCGACGAGGTCCTCGAAGAGCTGACCGACCGGGAGTTCCGGGGGCGGGTGATTATGGTGACCGCCATCGACCCCGCGTTCGACGTGCTCGGGATGCCCTTCGACGACTACCTCTGCAAGCCGGTCGACCGCGAGGACCTGCAGGCGGCGGTCGAACACCAGTGTACCGTCCTGGCCTACGAGACGCTGGGCGAGTACTCCGGTGCCGAGGCCAAGCGAGCGGTCGTCGAGTCCGAGGTCCCGGCCGAGGAGCGGGCGGACCACGACGAGTTCGAGCGGGTCGAGGCGAGGGCCGAACGGCTGGAACGGCGGGTCCGGCGACTGCTCGACGACGCCGACTCTGTCCTCGACACCTTCGACGACATCGGCCGCGGCAGCTAGGGCGGCGAGTCCGCGAAGTACGCGTCGAGCAGCGTGCGCTGGGCGGCCCGGAGGTGGTACAGCAGCGTCGGGCCGGTGATGTCCAGCGAGCCGGCCACCTCCTCGGCCGTGCTGCCACGCGGCGACTCGAAGTAGTCGGCGTGGTAGGCCGCCCGGAGCGCGGCCTCCTGTCGCTCCGTGAGGCGGTCGTTCACGCGCTCGGCGAGCCGCCGGTCCCGCTCGACCTGCCGGCTCGTCTCGCGTTTCGCGACCACGTCGGCGTCGAACCGGCGCGCGATCCCCTCTGCGAACCGGCGGACCGTCCCGTCCGGCGAGAGGTGGAGCGTGAGGCGGCCCCCGTCGGCACCGAACGTCGCCGACTCGACCGTCGCGCCGCGGTCGAGGGCCACGGTGAGCGGCGTCGCGCCGGTCAGCGTGACCTCGATCGAGCCGCCCTCGCCCGACGCCACGACGCGCGCCGCCGCGACGGCGTCGTCCTCGCGGAGCGCGTCGGCCGCCGCGGACGCCGTGTCGCCGTCGACGGTGAGGTAACAGACCGTCTCCGCGCCGCCCCCCGGGACGGTGCCGGTGACGGTGAGGTCGGCGTCGCGCGCACCGGCGACCGCACCGAGCGGCCCGGCCGTCGGGGGGAGGTCGAGGACCAGTTCGACGACCCTGTCGGCAGCGAGGAGGGTCCGCTGGCGGGCGGCGTTGACCGCGAAGCCGGCGACCGACCCGAGGGTCTCGAAACTGACCCGCTCGCGCTCGGCGAACGCCTCGCGTTCGGTCGCGTAGACGGCGACGACGCCGTAGACCGTCTCGCCGTGTGTCAGCGGGATCGCGAGCATCGACTGGATGCCGTCGGCGAAGGCGGCCCGACGGACGGCGTCGGGGACGGTGTCGGTGCTGGCCAGCGGGCGAGCGACGACCGGTTCCCCGCGCTCGACGGCCCGTTCCTCCGGCGTCGTCGCCGGCTCCGCCAGGACCTCGCGGACGCGGTCGAGGGTAGACGTCGACTCGCCGGCGGCCGCCCGGACGGCGAGGCCGTCGCCGCCGAGTTCCCGGTCGCCGACCCAGGCGAACGCGTAGGCGTCGGACTCGCCGAGTCGGGCGCAGATCGTCTCCGCGATCTCGCCGCGGCTCGTCGCGCCGACCAGTTCCGAGAGCACGTCCGCGACGAGGTCGCCGAGGAGCTCCACCCGGTCGAGTTCGGTGCGGAGCCGGTCGACCGTCTGTGCCCGCTCGTGTCGCTCGGAGACGTCCGCGACGTAGACGGTCGCGCCCCCGTCGGTCGGCACGACGGAGACGTCGAGCCAGCGGTCCGGGTCGGGGTAGTACTCCTCGAACTCCCGGGCGGGGACCCCGTCGGAGCCGTCGAACACGCGCTGGAGCGTCCCCTCGACGGACCGCGGGAACACCGCGGTCACGGCCCGACCGCCGGCAGCCGCCTCGGCCACCTCGCAGACGGCTCTCGCGCGGTCGTTCAGGTCGACGACGGTCCCGTCGCCGTCGACCTCGATGACGCCGACGGGGGCACGGGCGAGGCGCTCGTCCATCGCTCACCCCCCGTCGGCGGTGACGACCTCGATGCGGGCACCGCCGCGCTCGCTCTCGGTCGCCCTGACGCCCCAGCCGTGGGCGTCCGCGATGTGGCGGACGATGGCCAGGCCGAGTCCGGCACCGTGGTCGTGCGTCGTCACGCCCGGCTCGAAGACCCGCTCCCGGCGACCGGGGGGGATGCCGGGGCCGTCGTCGGCGACGCAGAAGCCGTCCGGCGTCGGGGCCACCTCGACGACGACCCCGGACCCGTGTTCCACGGCGTCATCGGGAGCCTGCGACCGAGGGTTCGTCGAGCCGTGCTCGACGGCGTCGTCGGACCCCGTCCGACTGCCTGTGGAACCGTGTTCCACGGCGTTCCGGAACAGGTTCTCGAAGAGTCTGACGAGCCGGTCGGGGTCGGCCTCGACGGCGGGGAGGGAGTCCGCCGTCGTCAGCGTCGCGTCGCCGGTGTCGACGGTCGTCCAGGCGCGCTCGGCCACCTCGCCGACCGCGACGCCGGCGGTCGTGTCCAGCACCGCTGACCCGCGGGCCAGCGTCAGCACGTCGTCGACGATGGTCTCCATCCGGTCGTGGGCCCAGGCCACCTGGTCGAAGTACTCCGCGTCGCCGCGCTCGCGGGCCGCACGGAGGTTCGTCTCCGCCACTTCGAGGGGGTTCCGGAGGTCGTGGCTCACCACGCGCGCCACGTGGTCCAGCGCCACCTCGTCGTCCGCTCGGGCGGTGAACACGAGGTGGCCGTCGATGCCATCTCCATCCCGACGGGGCGCGTGCCTGACGTCGAACGTGTGGCGCTGGTCTCCCGGACTGACGACCCGGAGCGGTCCCTCGCCGTCGAGGAGCCCGTCCCACGAGGCGTCGGGCGCGACGACGAGCCGGTCGCCGAGTCGTTCGACCGGCGTCCCCGGCTCGACCGCGCCGAACACCGTCTCGAACGCCGAGTTCGTCCCCGCGACGACGGGGCCGTCGGCCGTTCGCTCGTACCACAGCAGTGGGTCGGGGTACGCCGCCGGCTGGAGGGACGGATCGGTCACGGTCGCCTCCCCGGACGGCCGGTCTGACGTGGGCGGCTGGACGACCGCCGCCGTGCGGTTGCGGGACGGAGTGTAGGCATCTGTCGACTGGCTGACTCCGAAGAGCCGTTCCGCGGTAATAAAATGCGTGCCAGCGTGTCAGGCGGTGAACGGGACCGTCCGACCCGGGGACACGTCACTCGATATCCGCGCGAGCGAACCGCAGGTAGCCCAGCGCGGGCGGGACGACCACCCACGCCGCCAGGACGGCGACGAGCGTCGGGCCGTCGAGGGGCGCACCGGACATCTCGAACGCCGGTCCCGGGACCAACTGGACGGACCAGAAGTACGCCTGGGCCGGACTCAGGTTCGCGAACACCGTCCAGACCGGGCCGGACGGCCGGACGCCGAACGCCCAGTCCAGCCCGGCCGCGAGGATACCGGGCACGGTCACGGGCGCGACCTGGGACCACAGCAGCGTGAACACGAAGTACAGCCCGACGACGCCGGACATCGCCCGCGACCGGCTCCCGACCGCGGCCGAGACGCCGACGGCCATCCCGACGTAGGCGGCGGCGAACAGCGCCGTCAGTGCGCCGAAGACGGCGACCGCCCCCAGCCGCGGCGTCGGGAACCGCGTGAGAGCCAGGACGCCCCCGACGGCGAACGCCACGGCGACCGCGCCGACCACGACGAGCAGCCGCGCCAGGAGCTTCCCGACGACGAGTTCCAGCCGGGCCAGCGGGTACCCCAGCAGGAATCGGATGGTGCCGGACTCGCGCTCGCCGGCGACGGCGAGGGAGCCGGCCAGCGCGGCCACGAGCGGGACGAACAGCAGGCCGACCAGCAGCGTGAGCTGGATCGCACCCTCTACCCTCGGCTCCGCACTCAGGCTCACGCCCAGGTAGATGATGCCGACGAACAGGACGTAGAGGGCGAGGACCGCCTGAATGAGGCGGGCGCGGACCACGTCCGTCAGGTCCTGGCGGAGGACGGCGGCGACGGCGGCGGCCCGCATCAGCCGTCCCTCTCGGCGGCGACCGCCGCCCCGTCGGACTCGGTCACGACGCCCGCGCCGTCGGTCGTGACGGCGGTGAACAGCCGCTGGAGCGACCGCGCGTCGAGGTCGAAGTCCGCGACGCGACCGCCGGCCTCCAGCGTCGTCAGGACCTCGACCTTGGACCGGGGCGTCCGACAGACAACGGTCACGTCGCTGCCGTCGGCCTCGACCGACTGGACCCCGTCCACGTCGCGGATCGGATCGAGGGTGGCCGGGCGTGTCGCCATCGTCACCGTCAGTACGTCGTCGGCCCCCATCGCCTCGCGCAGGCCGGCGAGCGTGTCGACCGCTGCGACGTCCCCGTCGCGCATAATCCCGATCCGGTCGCTGACCGCCTCGACCTCCGGGAGGATGTGCGAGGAGAAGAACACCGTCGTTCCGGCGGCCGCCTCGGCCTCGACGATCCCCCGCACCTCCTCCATCCCGTTGGGGTCCAGCCCGCTCTGTGGCTCGTCGAGGACGAGGAGGTCCGGGTCGCCCACCAGCGCCGTCGCCAGCGCCAGCCGTTGTGCCATCCCGGTCGAGAACCCGCCGGCGGCCCGGTCCCAGGCGGCCTCGTCGAGCCCGACCCGGTCGAGAAGCGCCGCCGGGTCGTCGTCGGCGTCCGTGAACCGAATCGCGGCGGCGACGTGTTCGCGGGCGGTGAGCCGGTCGTAGACGGCGACGTTCTCGGGCAGGACGCCCGTTCGCGCTCGCAGCGCCCGCGACTCCGTCTCGATGTCGTGGCCCAGGACCGTCGCCGATCCGGTTGTGGGTGTCATGTATCCCAGCAGGAGGTTGATGACGGTGGACTTGCCGGCACCGTTCGGGCCGAGGAAACCGAACACCTCGCCGGTCTCGACGGTCAACGACAGTTCGTCGACGGCCGTCACCGGACCGAAGCGTTTCGTCAGGGCGGTCGTGTCGATCGCAGCCATCATCGGCGGTGGCGACGCCGACCGACATAAACGCCGAACCGCCGTGTCTCGGTCCCGGACCCTGTTGCAGGCCCGGACACACGGGAGTCGGTTATACCGGCTCCGCGGACCACGTCCCGGGTGCGGCGAACCCCCCCACACCCCGATAGCCCCCTGTCTGACTCCTGTCCGCGCGCCGACGTCCTGCGGACGCGGACACAGTGTGGGTTCGCCGCGTTCCGCGGTTCGATCGCACCCCGCTGACGCGAGGTTTCCCCCTGGAATCGGACCGCTCGCCCACTTCTCGCTCCGGTGACAGGCGACCCGGAGACGATCCGTCGCCGGGTACTCGATCGAGACAGGCGTCTCGTCGGGGTGTGTGCCGGAGTCGGCCGTGCGGCCGGACGGGCCGCGAGGGACGCCGAGACGGGTTCGTCGCGGGACCGCTCAGTCCCGCAGTGCCTCGACCGGGCGAGCGTTGGCCGCCTTCCAGGCGGGGTAGAGCCCGCTCAGGAAACTCGCCACCGTCCCGAACGCGAAGCCCAGGAGCGTGTACGTCAGGGCCTCGGCCGTGAACGCCAGCGGGTCCGAGAGCAGCTGGGCGTTGATGAGCATCCCGAGCAGGACGCTCACGCCGACGCCAAGCACCGCGCCGACGACGCCGAGCAGCATCGACTCGTACAGCAGCAGGCGGAGGACGTCCAGCCGCCGGTAGCCGACCGCCCGCAGCACGCCGATCTCGCCCTTGCGCTCGATGGTCGACATCAGCATCACGTTGAGGATGCTGACCGCGGCGACCAGCAGGGAGACGCCGCCGATGCCCAGCAGGAACGTGTCGATGGTCGCCATCTGACTCCGGAACCGCTGGATGGCCGACTCGGCGTCCTGGACGGCGTAGACCTCCTTGCGTCCGTTGAGCCGCGCGTCGAGTTCGTCGGAGGTCTCGAAGGCGGCGGCCGGGCTGTCGGCCCTGACCATCACCGTCGAGTAGCCGCCGGTCTCGACCTGTGACTGCGGGAGGAGGACGGCGTCGTCGGTCTGGACCAGGCTGGACCGCCCCGTCGACTCGAGGACGGCGACGACGCGGTGTGTCTCCCCGTCGACGGTGACGCTGTCGCCGACACCCACGTCGAGGGTGTCGGCCAGCTCCGGACCGACGGCCGCGCCGGAGCGCCACGCGCTCGGGAGCCGACCGTCCCGGACGGTCACGAACGACCGGGGATCGGAGAGCCCGTGGACGCTGGCGTCGGTCGACTCCCTGAGCCCGGTGACCTCGGCGTGGGCGGTCTTGAGCGTGTAGACCGGGTCGTCCGTCGACTGTTCGATCCGGTCGACGTGGTCGCGCTGGAACTGCTGGAACTCGGCGTCGTCGCCCGGCGTCACCCAGACGGTCTGTGTCACGTCGTCGACCGTGTTGAGCTGGGACTGCTCGAACGCGGCCCCGAACATCCCCAGCGAGGCCAGGGCGACGACGCCGATGGTGATGCCCGCCATCGCGAGCACCGTCCGCGCCTTCGCCCGCGTGAGGTTCTCCCAGGCGAACGCCGCCAGCGGCAGCCGCCGGGAGAGCGCCGACTCCATCACGACTGGATCCTCCCGTTGACCAGCCGGACGGTCCGGTCGGCGTACTCGGTCACCTGCTGGTCGTGCGTGACCGTCGCCACCGCGACGTCGTCGTCGACGATGCGGCCGAACACGTCCAGCACCTGCTCGCTGGTGTCCTGGTCGAGGTTCCCGGTCGGCTCGTCGGCCAGGAGGATGTCGGGATCGTTGACCAGCGAGCGGGCGACGGCGACCCGCTGTTTCTGCCCGCCCGAGAGCTCGTCCGGGTAGTGGTCGAGCCGGTCGCCGAGCCCGACCCGCGCCAGCAGCCGCTCCGCTCTGTCGAGGAGGGACTCCCGGTCGCCTCTGACCAGGCCCGGGACCGCGACGTTCTCCCGCGCCGTCAGCGTCGGCACGAGGTAGAACGACTGGAACACGAACCCGACGGTCCGTCGGCGGGTCTCGGTCCGCTCTCCGGTCGACAGCTCCGACACCGGGCTGCCGGCGACGGTGACGCGGCCGGCCGTCGGCTCGTCGAGCAACCCCAGCAGGTTCAGCAGCGTGGACTTGCCGCTCCCGCTGGGGCCGACGATTGCGGTGAACTCGCCGCGGTCGACGGCGACGTCGACGCCTTTCAGCGCCCGGAGCGTCTTCGCGCCGGAGTCGTACTCCTTGACCGCGTCGGTCGCGCTGATGACCGCCATCGGATCACCGCCACCGGCGCAGGCCGACGGCCGCACCGACGAGGACGACCGCGCCCCCACCCAGCAGGAGGACGGGCGCGCCGCCGGAGCCCTCAGTCGACGACGCCGTCTCCTCTTGCTCGTAGCTGACCGTCGTCGTCCGCGTGACGCGGGTCTCGTCGACCACGTAGCTCACGCGCAGCGGGATCGTCACGGTCCCGTTCTGCGTGGGCGTCGCACGGACCTCGAACGAGGAGAAGTCGCTCGCCGGCACCGAGCCGACGAAGAACTCGGACTTCGAGGCCGCCGGCCGGACCGACTCGCCGGGGGCCACGCTGACGACGGCCCCGGTGACGTTGCTGCCGCCGACGTTGCTCGCGCTCCCCCGGACGACGATGCCGTCGCCGGCCTCGGAGAGCTGGACGCCGGTCAGCCGGAGCTCGGCCGGGTTGGACACGCGCTCGGCCGTGGTCGAGAGACGCCGGGTGACGGTCCGGTTCTCACCGTCGGCGGTGACGTAGGTCAGCTCCGCCGTCAGAGTCTGTCGTCCCGGCTCGACCTCGCTCGCGGGGAAGGTGAACGTCGTCTCGTTGCCCGCCGGGAGCCGGGAGGCGACGCGGCGGTCGTCGTCGAGACGCAGGGCCGCGTCCTCGTCGTGCAGCGTGAGCGTGGCCGCGCGGACGGAGTCGTCCAGCCCGTTCGAGACGGTCAGGGAGAGGTCCGTCCGGTTCGCGACGGAGACCGGGGCCGCGGAGAGCGAGAGGTCCGGGTGTGAGGCGGCCGCCCGCTCGATCTCCGGGGTGAACTCCCGGGTCACCGTCCGGTAGTCGCCCTCGGCGGTGACGTAGCCCAGCTCCGCGGTCAGCGTCCGCTGTCCGGGTTCGACCTCGTCGGCCGGGAAGGTGAACGTCGTCTCGTTGCCCGCCGGGATCGTCGGGGCGACCCGGCGGTCGTCCGCCAGGGAGAGCCCGTCGCCCTCGGGAGTCAGCGCGACGGCGACGCTCCGGACCGACTCGGAGCGCCCGTTGGCGACGGCCACCGTCACGTCCGTCTCGTTCTCCGGGCCGACCGGCTCGGTCGACAGCGAGAGCGACGGGTCGGGTGCCGCCCGGACCGTCACGTTCCGGGTCAGTTCGTAGCTCTCGCCGTCGTAGGTGTCGATGTCCAGGTGGACGACGCCGGTCGTCTCACCGCTGTCGGCGACCTCCATCGAGAGGTTGTACACCTTCGCGTCGCCGTCGGCGGTGGCCTCCGTCGTCTCTCGGTCCGTGTGGAGGGTGCTGTTGTCGGCGGTCCCGTTTCGCAGTTCGACGTGATCCACGTAGAACCCACCGCCGTCGTCAGCGGGGTTCGTGACGCGCACGTTGACGGTGACGTTCTCACCCGGCGCGGGGGTCTCCGGGGAGACCGACGTGTCGACGACGACGACGCCGGTCGCCCCGGCGTCCGCCGATGCGACGGGTACGCTGGCGACGCACGCGGCGAGGACGGTGAGGACGAGCAGCGGTCGTCTCATCCGCTCACCTCCCGGCGACGGGCTGGCTGGCTCGGCTGTACCTCGGTCGGCGAGGACTGTCGCGGGGACATCTCACTCGGAGTGGCGTTCCCCTTCGACATATCAATCACAGCGCTGTTTCACGCCCGGACACAGTGCGTGACCAGTCGGTGTGCGCTCGGCTGCGAACCGGGCGACTCCCGCGGACTGTGCACAGAATGCGGCGACCGGGATTTGAACCCGATGGCGAGACTCGCTTCGCTCGTCTCGCGTGCTCCAACTCCCGCCGTACTGCACTCGCTCGTCACGTCCGTTCCTCGCAGAATGCGGCGACCGGGATTTGAACCCGGGCCATGAGCTTGGAAGGCTCAGGTCCTACCACTAGACCATCGCCGCTCTCGCCGTTCGCGGCGTCGTTCGCAGTTCCCGCGGAACCGCTCGCCATCGCCGCGCTCGTTCACTCGCGTCGGTACGTTCGCTCGAGTGACGGTACGACCCGGGGTAGGACCGCGGGGTACCGTACGGTGGCACGACCCTACGAGGGCCGACACCGCGGAGGGCGAACGTGTCCGATGGTACTCGGATGGAGATTAAGGGCCTTTCCCTTCGGGTTCGACGACGGCGTAGCAGTTGCCGCTGGAGACCTCGAACGAGCGCAGGGCGAGCCCGGCCGCAGCCACGTCCGCCCGGAACTCCGTCGGCGCGTAGATGTGGTAGAACCGCGGGACGGTCTCGCCGTCGGGGAGCGTCCAATCGAGCGTCGTGTCGAACCCCGTCTCGGCGTCGGCCGGCGCGTCGAAGCGGTCGTGGGCCGTGCTCCACGCGCTGACCAGCGCCCGTCCGCCTGGCGCGAGAGTCCGGGCGAGTTCCCGGAGGCTCGCCCGACGGGCCTCGACACTCGGGAGGTGGTGCAGCGTCGCCACGTACGCCGCGAGGTCGACGGCCGCGTCCCGGAGCGGCAGCCGCGTCGCGTCGCCCTGCACCAGGTAGGGCCCGGGACCGAGGCGGTCGCGGGCCTCGGTCAGCAGCGCTCGGCCGGCGTCCAGCGCGACCACGCGGTCGGCGACGTCGGCCAGCAACTCGGCGTGGCGGCCGTTGCCACAGCCGAGGTCCAGCGCCGTCCCGCCGCCGTCGGCGTCGGCGACGAACGCCTCGACCTCCGGCCACGCGTGTTCGCGGGTCTTCGAGAAGTGCGCGCCGATGGTCTCGTAGGTGCGGCGCACGCCGGCCCGCGAGCGGTCGTCCATACCTGCCCCCAGCGCGACCGGGGCCTTACGGATTTCGACCGTCGCCGACTGCGGCGCGGTCTCGGCGTCAGTCGCCGATCTCCGCGTCGAACGCCTCCTGAGAGAGCCGTTCGAGGAGGTCCTTCACGTCCGCCGTCGTCTCGTCGTCGATACCGTCGATCGCCTCGACGCTGTGGGCACCGCCGTGGGCCGTCTGGAGCGCGTTCTCGTTGAGGGTCCCGTCGGGGTCGACGACGGGGAGGTGCAGATCCGAGAACGCATCCGGCGGGAACCCCGACGACGAGAGCACGAAGTGGTCGTCGACCTCGCCGAGATCGTCGGTGTCGAAGTCCGACAGCCGGGGCGCGTCCCACTCCGCTGTCGTCGTCCCCGAGTAGTCGGGTTCGTGGACGTCGTAGTCGGTCATCGTGGCGTCGATCGGCTACTCGCGGGTCGGAAAATAGCGTTGTGCCGGCACCTGAATCGGGGCCGACACCACCCTCGACGCGTCCCCGGTTACGCGTCGTGGGACTCGGGGTAGGCCTCGGCCAGCAGTTCGGGGCGGTCGGTCAGGCGCTGGCGCACGGGGTCGATGACCTGCGAGATGGCGTCGGCGACGGCCGGCTTGAGGTCCGCCGGGTGGAGCTCGCCGCTGACGAAGTCCGCCTCGACGCTCCCGTAGTCGGTGTAGGTCAGGTCGCCGCCGTACTCCTCCGGGCGCTCGACGACGAAGGGCTCGTCCTCGACCGCCAGGATCGGGAAGACGAGGTGGTCGAGGTACTCCAGGACGCCGTTGTCCTCGACCTCGCCGGCGGGACAGTACGCCTGGCCGATCTTCTCCTCGACTTCCTCGGGGGAGTCAGTGAGGTTCACCTTCGAGGCCTCGTCGGAGGCGCTCATCTTGCCGCCGGAGAGCCCCGACAGCAGCGGCGCGAACAGACAGACCGGTGACTGGCCGCCGTGTTCGGGCAGGACCTCGCGGGAGAGCATATAGATGCCGCGCTGGTCGACGCCGCCGTAGGCGATGTCGGCGTCCAGCGCCTTCACGTCCAGCGTCTGCATCAGCGGGTAGATGAGCCCGCCGAGGTTCGGGCTCTCGGACTCACGGACGACCTCGCTGGCGGCCCGCTGGGACCGGGCGATGGTCGTCTCGGCGGCCATCCGGTACATCTCCAGCGTGTACTCCTCGTCCAACTGGAAGTCCGTCCCGCGGACGAACTCCACGTCGTCGGGGTCGGCACCGGCGGCCTCGATCATCCCCTCGATCGCGACGCGGTAGTACTCCGAGCGGGCGTCCAGCAGGTCGAAGGGGCTCTTCTCGTCGTCGAGGTGGGCGTGCAGGTCGGCGATCAGCACCGTCACGTCCACGTCGGCCCGCAGGAAGTCCGCGAGCTTCCGCATCGTCGTGAAGTGGCCGATGTGCATCTCGCCGGTCGGCGCGTAGCCGATGTACGCCGACGGGCTCCCGTCCGCCAGCAGTTCCTCCAGCTCCTCCTCCGTGACGACCTCCTGCGTGTGCCGGCTGACGAGGTCGAGTCGGTCGGCGGTATCCATACGCCCCCGTCCCCGCTCCGGCGAGTAAAGCGTTCCTTTGTCGGCCCGCTCAGGCCGGGTCGTCGGGCGCGGGCGTCGTCGGGTCGCCGGCCTCGCTGGTCGCGGCGACGTAGCCCCGGGCGAACATGTGGTAGGCCGCGACCTGGCCGTAGAAGACGAAGAACGCGCCGACGAGGATCAGCGTCAGCACCGCACCGACCCCGGAGACGACCAGCAGGGCGACGTAGGCCTCGACGACGGCGACGACGTAGATGGGGCGGCGTGCGGCGTCGGCGACGGCCCGGACCTCGAAGGCCGCGCGCAGCCGCCCGGTCGTGGCGAGCCGAGTGAGCGCCCCGGGAACGAGGTAGGCCGCGGCGACGCCGGCGAACAGGCCCAGTACGGTGATCGCCGTCCCGACCAGCTGCGGGCCGACGGCGGGCGTCACGACGCCGACGAGGACGAGCACCACGGGGACGAACGCGTAGGCCACCTGGACGGCGATGGCCCGCGCGCCGTCGAGGAACAGGTCCGGCCACTCCCGGAACTCCGGCGTGTTGGGGTCGCCCGCGGCCGTCGCCCGGAGGACCCGCAGGAGGTACCCCTGGACCGGGATCAGCGGGACGAACGTCACCGTCCCGACAAGCGTGAGGACGCTGCCGATCACGAGCGTCCAGAGCCAGCCCGGCCCGGACTGGGGGTACCGGATCGCGTCGCGGAGCATTACCGGGGACTGTCCCGTGCCGGCACTTATAGCCGCCGCTGTGCGCTCGCCGTCGAGTCCGGCGGCGACCGGGGATCCCCGTCGCGGCCGAACCAGTCCCCACCCGTGCCCTCAAGCCGCTCGGGCCCAACAGTCGCGTATGTACACCGGGAAGACGGAGAAGGCGTGTTGCCTCTGCGGGAACCCGAAGACGGAGACGCGCCTGGACCTGCCGCCGCGGGCGGTGCCGCTGCTGAAACACTCGGAGGCGATCGCGTGGCGCGACATCGTCGGCGAGGTGTCGATCTACTTCTGTGCCGACGACTGGACCACCGTCCGGGACCTGGTGCTGGAGACGGGGATGAGTCCCCTCCCGCGGTGCAACGTCGCGCGGGCCTCGTTCGACCTGCGGGAGGACTTCGAGGCGCTGCTGAACGACGTCCGCGACGAGCCCGACCACTCCGAGCTGGAGGCGGAGATGAGACGGGAGATAGAGGAGACGCTCGCCAATCGGGACGACCCCTACGTCGAGGAGCGCGACGTGGTCGAGGCCCGCGTCAGACAGTGGGTCTTCGAGGACACGGCGGTCGACGACGACGCCGGGGCGGAGGCGTAGATCGGGGACCGAGCCAGCACCGCCCCACCGGCGTGACCGCCCGCCGGCGCGGCGAACCGTCCGTATCCAAACTGTTTTGAACACCACCCGCCGTTTGTCAACCGATGACTGTCCGCGTAGGCATCCTCGGGGCCACCGGGGCCGTCGGGCAACGGCTCATCCAGCTGCTCGACCCCCACCCCGACTTCGAGATCGCCGCACTGACCGCAAGCGAAGCCAGCGCCGGAAGCTCCTACCGCGAGGCCGCGAAGTGGCGCATCGACGCGCCCATCCCGGAGGACGTGGCCGACATCACCGTCGGCGCGACCGAGCCCGACGCCGTCCCCGACGACGTGAGCCTCATCTTCTCCTCGCTCCCCTCCGGCGTGGGGGCCGAGGTCGAACCCGACTTTTGCGAGGCCGGCTACGTCGTCTCCTCGAACTCCTCGAACGGCCGGATGGACGAGGACGTGCCGCTGATCATCCCCGAAGTCAACGCCGACCACGTCGGCCTGCTGGAGGTCCAGCGCGACGAGCGCGGCTGGGACGGCGCGCTGCTGAAGAACCCGAACTGCTCGACGATCACGATGGTCCCGCCGCTGGCGGCGCTGGACCGCGCCTTCGACCTGACCGACGTCCGGGTCTCGACGCTGCAGGCGGTCTCGGGCGCGGGCTACTCCGGCGTCACGTCGATGGAGATCATCGACAACGCCATCCCGCACATCGGCGGCGAGGAGCAGAAGATGGAGACGGAGTCCCGGAAGCTCCTCGGCGACTTCGACGGGGCCGAGGTACGGCTCAACGACGCGGACGTGGCCGCCTCGTGTAACCGCATCCCGACGCTGGACGGCCACCTGGAGAACGTCTGGGCCGACACGGCCGAGGACGTGACCGCGGCCGAGGCCGCGGACGCGATGGCCGACGTGAGCGGCGTCGACCTCCCGTCCTCGCCCGAGCGACTCATCAGGGTGTTCGAGGAACCCGACCGCCCCCAGCCGCGCCTCGACCGGAACGTCGACGGCGGGATGGGCGTCGCCGTGGGGGGGTTCCGCGAGACGACCGACGGCGTCCAGTTCAACTGCCTCGCGCACAACACGATGCGCGGTGCCGCCGGTGCGAGCGTCCTCAACGGCGAACTGCTCGCCCAGCGCGGCTACCTCTAGTCGAGCGCGAGCCGCAGGCGGTCCCGCAGTTCCGTCGGTGAATCGTACCGGTCCGCCGCCTGCCGCGCCATCGCTTTCGCGAGCACGTCGTCGACGTCCTCGGGCAGCGACTGCGACGCCTCGCTGGCCGGATCGACGTCCCCCTCCCGGATGCGGTCGGCCAGGTCGGAGGTCGACGCGAACGGCGGTCGGCCGGTCAACAGGTAGTAGCCCACCGCCCCGGCCGCGTACACGTCCGTCGCCCGACCCACCGTGTCCGCGGTCGCCGGCAGTTGCTCCGGTGCCGTGTACGGCGTGACCGGCGCGTCGCCGACCGCCTCGTGGACGGCCCGGGTCAGCCCCCAGTCGCTCACCGTCGCCGCGGTGCCGTCGTCGTCCTCGAACAGCCCGACGCAGTCGGGCGTGAGACCGTGGTGCTGGACGTTGTACCGTCGCCCGGTCGTGAGCGCGTCCACGACGTGCTCGAACACCCGCTCGGCGGCCGACAGCGTGACCGCGCCCTCGACGGCCGACAGCGGGCGACCGCGGCGTTCGGCCGCGAGCCAGGGCCGCGGGTCCGTGCCGGTCTCGTAGACGGTCGTTACCGCGCGGTCCGAAGAGATGCCGGCCCACCGCGTCGCCACGCCCTCGAAGGCGTCGGCGGCGTCGACGTCCGGTGCGAGGGCGAGATACGTCGCCGGCTCCCCGTCGTACTGGCCCTCGTAGCGGTGGACGGGACCGTCCTCGGACAGCGAGCCGGTGACGGGGAGGCCGGTCGCCGACGCGAACGCGGCCGCCGCCGTCCCGTCGGCCGGTGGGGAGTACGACGCCGCCGTGGTCGTCCCGCCGCCGGCCGCGTCGTCGGGGGAGTCGTCGCCGTCCCCCGACGCGGTCGACGGATCGGCGTCGTCCGGGCCCTCGGTGGGTTCCGGGTCGTCCCCACCGGCGACGACCGACCTGAGTCCGAGCGCGCCGAGCAGCAGCCCCGTCCCGCCGCCGACGCCGAGGAGTATCTCGATCGGGAGTCCCGCCCCGCCGGTGAGCGACTGGAACGGGCCGCCGGACGGCTCGACGGCCGCGGCCCGGTCCTCCTCGGGCCGCGTGGTCGCTTGCACCGCCGCCGTCGGCGTCTCCTCCGGCGTCGGCGTCGGCGTGGGTTCGGGCCGACCGA
Organism: Haloarcula litorea; assembly: GCF_029338195.1. Taxonomy (NCBI): domain Archaea; kingdom Methanobacteriati; phylum Methanobacteriota; class Halobacteria; order Halobacteriales; family Haloarculaceae; genus Haloarcula; species Haloarcula litorea. The sequence continues at coordinate 2,643,493 of NZ_CP119779.1, read as the reverse complement.
CGGCGATCAGTTCCGCCGGGCGGTCGTCCTGTGACCCCGCGAGGAGGACGAGGACGCTGTTCCCGACGGGGATCGGCGTGCTCGGCCGCGCCGTCACGTCTTCGGGGTCCTCGACCAGCGGGACCTCCCAGGCGAGCGAGCCGTCGGCCTGATCGTAGGCGCGCAACTGCAGCGTGTCCTGCGTGACGGTGTAGAGCTGGCCGCTCCCGCCGGCGGTCCGTGGCGACGACGACTCGATCGTCGTCGTCCACTGCTCGTCCCCGGTTCGGGCCGAGAGGGCGGTGAGCGTGTCGCCGACGATCGCGTACAGCGTCTCGTCGGTCGCCGTGAACCACGTCGTTCCCCCGACCTCGCGGGACCAGACCTCGGTCCCGTCGCCGGGATCGTACGCGCGGATCGACTCGCCCCCGGAGACGACGAACCGGCCGGCAGTGAGTGTCGGCACGAGGAAGGGGGCCGAGAACGACGACTCCGTGCGCCACACCTCCTCTCCGGTCCGGAGCGAGAAGGCCCGGGTCCCCGACCGACCGCCGACGAACGCTCGGTCACCGTCAAGCACCGGCGGGAGGGTCAACCGGTTCTCTACCTCGCCCTGCAGCGCCACCTCGCCGGTTGCCTCGTCCAGGACCGCGTAGCGGTTCTGGGTGCTGCCGACGGCGACGTACCGATCGCTCGCGATCGGCGCGATCGGTTGGCGGTCGAGGGACTGCTCCCAGGCCGGGGACCAGTCCGAGGGGTCGAAGGCTCGAACGGTACCCGACCCGGTGCTGAACGCACGGCCCTCCCCGCCGAACAGGAGGGTTCCCTGGAGCCCGTCGACGCTCCGGCCGATCGTCTGCTCGCCGGTCGTGAGGTCGACCCCGAACAGCGTCCCCCGGACCGGGAGAAACGCCGTCCCGTCGCGGACCGTGAGTCCGTTCACGGACGCCGTCTCCGCCGTGTACCGCCAGCGGACCTCCGGGTCGTCGGTCGGTCCCGTCGCCGTCGGGTTCCAGTAGGTCAACCGGGCGTCGTGGCCGAACATCGGCCAACTCCCGTTGGCCGCCCGGGCGTTCGTCGAACCGGACGCACCCAGCGCCGTCCCGGCAAGGCCGGCACCCAGGAGCCGCAGGAACGTCCGCCGCTCGGTCGGAGAGCTGTCGGGGCCCATTTGGCAAGTAGTTATCTAGTATCACGCATAAAACCGGGCGGCTCGGGACGACCGCTGGTCCCTCACGTGTCGATCTGGTTCCGGAGGCCGTCCCACGACCCGGTCTCGGCGGCCCGCTCGACGTTCTCCGCGACGATGTCGGCGAGGCGCTCGTAGTAGTTGGGGGTGTGTCCGGCGTTGTGGGGCGTCACGAGGACGTTCTCGAAGTCCCACAGCGGATGGTCGTTCGGGAGCGGTTCGGGGTCGGTCACGTCAAGCGCGGCCGCGCCGAGGTGGTTCCGCCGGAGCGCGTCGATCAGCGCGTCGGTGTCGACCACCGGCCCGCGTGCGACGTTGACCAGCACGCAGTCGGGGGCGAGCGTCTCGAACACCTCGGCGTCGACCAGGTGCCGGGTCGTCGCCGTCAGCGGACACGCGAGCGCGACGTAGCCCGCGCCGGCGACGGCCTCGTGGACCGACTCGTACCCGTACACCTCGTCGGCCGGCCCGCCCTTCTCCGGGGAGTGCCGGACCGCGACCGTCTCGACGTCGAAGCCACCGAGCCGGTCGAGGATCGCCTCGCCGATGGCACCCAGGCCGACCACACAGACCCGACTGCCGGCGAACTCGGAGGCCTGGAACGACTGCCACACCCGGTCCCGCTGGCGCTCGCGTGCGGCGAGGAACCCCCGCGTGAACGAGAGCCACGCCCCGAGGACGTACTCGGCGACGTTCGGCCCGTGGACGCCCGAAGCGGTCGTCAGCGCGACCCCGTGCTCGTCGAGCGCCGACAGCGGGAGGTGGTCGTAGCCGGCGTATGTGCTCGCGAACAGGCGCAGCGAGTCCGCCCGCGCCAGCGAGCGCTCGTCGATGTCGCTGCCGGTCACGACGGTCGCCTCGGTCACGAGGGCACGCTCCTCGTCGGGGGTCCGTGCGACCTCGATGTCGCGATCCGGGAGTCGGTCCCGCAGCGCGGTCGCGTACTGGTCGACGGCCATCCCGTGGACTCCCTGGCGGAGCACGACGATGTCTGTCATAGCGACACCTGCACCCGACAGCGACAAAACGCTGACGCCGGAGAAACAGTAGGTTTTAGCCGACGGCGGGGCAGTCCAGCACGCATGGAACACGTAGACGTGGCCGTCGTGGGCGGCGGGCCGGCCGGCTCCTCGGCCGGCGAGGCGGCGGCGGCCCACGGGGCCGACGCCGTCGTCCTCGAGAAGGGCGTCCCCCGCGCCGACCGCGACGGGCCGGGCCCGGACTCGACGGACGCCGCGGGACTGCTGGACTACTGGTTCGACATTATGGGGTACGACGCCGAGGAGTTCCCCGAGGACGTGATCCTCAGCGAGCTCTCGGGTGCGAAGTTCCACGGTCCGAACAGCCAGCTCGTGATGGAGTCGACCGGCATCGAGTCGAGCCACGACGGCTTCGGCGTCACCTTCCACCGGGCGAGGTTCGACGACTGGCTCCGCGAGCGGGCGGTCGAGGCCGGTGCCGACTACCGCGTGGGCGTCAGCGTCACCGGCGTCGAGTCGGACCTCTCGTCGTCGCCGCGCCACACCGTCTCGCTCGCCGACGGCGAGGACGTCGCCGCCGACTACGTCGTGCTGGCCGACGGGCCACAGCGGACCGTCACCGGCGGCACCCTCGACCAGTTCCTCCCCGGCGGCCGGACGATGGCCGACGTGATGCCGTCGAACGAGGCCAACCACATCGCCTACCAGGAACACCGCCGGATGCCCGAGGAGCTGTTCGACTCCGAGTACATCGAGTTCTGGTGGGGCGTGATGCCGGGCCACACCGCCTACCCGTGGATCTTCCCGAACGACCCGCCGGTGGCCCGCGTCGGCCTGACGATGCCCATCGGACTGGACATCGACGACTACGACGCCCGCGACTGGGCGCTCCTGCGGGAGGAGGACACGAAGATCCCCCGCGGGAGCGAGTACGTCGAGCGCCTCATCGAGCGACAGTTCCCCGAGTACGACCTCGCCGACTTCCCGCTGGTCGAGGACCGCGGGAAGGCCAAGGGGACCGAGACCTACCCGATCTCCTCGACGCGGCCCATCGAGTCGCCGGTCGAGGCCGGAGTCGCAGTCACCGGCGGCGCGATGGGCGCGACCTCGGCGTTCCACGAGGGCGGCGACCACGTCGCGGTCCGGACCGGGAAGCTCGCCGGCCGCCTCGCCGCCGAGGAATCCCTGGAGCGGTACAACGACGAGTGGCACGCCGCCATCGGCGACGAGATCCTTCGCAACGTCACTTTCGCCGACATCGTCGGGGGCTGGGGACCGACCGACTGGGACCGGGCGTTCGACACCGCCGCGGGCTTGCTGAACGCCGACGGGATCGAACTCGCCGCGGCGGTCCGGGGCGGCGTCAGCGGCCTGTCGCTGTTCGGCCAGTACAAGTGGGGGAAGTTCCGGAACCGCGGCGGGCGGTACGTCCAGTTGCGCGAGGACGACTACGCGATCTGAGCGTCACGCTTAGGTGGCCGACCGCGCTACGTCGACTGCGTGCCTTCACTCCCCGGCCGAGGCCCGTCCCCGGGACGATGACAGACCGGAGAACCCGGGCACGCGACACCGCGCGACGGCACCGCCGTCGCGACGCTGGCACTCCGCTGGGTGCCCGCCCGGCACGAGGGTTTGCCGGCCGACCTGGCACGCCGCCCAGGATGACGCCGGTCGTTAGTGTTCCGGGCGTACATTTCATATACACTATCAGAAATGTACAAAATAATATATTTTCCTTCAGTCACTATCTACGGTTGAAATCGGTTCTCCCGTAGCATCCGCTCTTCCTGCCGGGTTTTGGAAACAGTCGATGACGAGGAGCGTGGAATGAGGTCTGCCGGGAGTACTGCCAGTTGTCAGCTTCAGGTGACCGTGCGGAATACAAAGCGCATATCGGTCATCGGTTCGGGCCACGTTTTCACCGACTCGAATCGGTGAATCCAGGCTACCTATCGGTCTCATTTTGGAGGAGTCAGAATACGGTTCAGAGCAAGACGAGGAACACAGTCAGCCAGCCACAGACAATAACGAGTCCACCCAGCATCGCGACCGTGGTGTACCCGATGATATCACGGGCACGTAGGTCGGCGATAGCGAGGAGCGGAATCGCCCAGAACGGCTGAATCATATTCGTCAACTGGTCGCCAAGCATCTCGATGATGACGGCCTGCTCGGGGCCGTAGCCGAACCCGGTCGTGATGTCCAGCATAATCGGGCCCATCGCGACCCACTGCCCACCCCCCGAGGGGATGAAGATGTTGACGACCCCAGCCACGAGGACGCCGACCACGGGCCAGGTGGCTGGTGTGGCGAACGCGCCGAAGAACTCGACGATCACCGTCGCCAGCCCGGTTCCCGTCAGCAAGCCCGCAATACCGGCGTAGAACGGGAACTGAAAGATGATGCCGGAGATGTTGGTGACGCTGTCTTTCATCTGGGCGACGATAGCTGTCGGACGGACCCATAGGAGGATTGCACCCAGGAGAAAGAGCGCATTAATGCTGTTGAGCGTCAGGTTCGAGATTCCACCAGCCCGGAGAAACCACGCGTTGACGACGAAGAACGCGGGGAAGACGGCGATGGCCAGCCCGATCAGCCGCGAGTCGTTGAGGCGGTCCGCGACGGAGCGATCGGCCGTCCCGCCGTCGGTCGTCGAGTCTGCCATCGCCTCGGTGACTACCTGGTCGATGTCACGGTAGGTCGCCCGAGGTAGCTCCCGAATCCCGTCCTCGGGATGGAGCAACCCCATAATAACCGGGACGACGACAAGAAGCGTGCCAGTGGTCACGGTGTTCGTCCGACTGCCAATCGTCTGCGCGAGCGGGATGCCATCTCTGACGTACTCGGGGAAGGTGGCCGGGATGAGCTGTGGATCGGCCATCAGCAGGCCCACCGACGAAGACAACCCACCGTGGAACACCATCAGACTGGTGTAACCAGCTGCCGCCAGCAGCGGGTAGTGGACGGTGATGCCTTTCTCCTGGCACTCATAGGCGACGCGTTTGGCCATAATGGCGCCGACGATGAGGCCGATTGCCCACGAGACCACAGCGGCAACCATCGCCACGAATGACGTGAACCAGACGGCGGTGAACCGTGAGTTCGGCAGTCGTGCCAGCCGTTCGAGGCCACGCGTGAACGTCGGCGATTTCGCGATAGCGTCGCCGGTCATCAGCAGGACCGAGATGGCAGCCATAAACGGGAGGAGGCTCCAGACGCCGCCGGTCCAGGCGATCAGAGTCGCCCGCGGACCCGCCCCGGTCGCCAACGCGGCGCCGCTGGCGACGAACGTGAGGACGATGGCGATGACGTAGGGGTCGGGGATGTATTGCTCGGAGAGATCCGAACATCGCTCGCCGAACCGACGGAGCACGCTGAGCACACCGGCGAGACACCGACCGCAGTGAAAAATCGACCGGTCGGTGAACAAGTACATACACCCGGCTCCGAAATGGGAGGTAGATGAATGACGACCCGACGAAGGTCGCCATCGCCTGTCAGGGTGGCGGCAGCCACACGGCGTTCACCGCCGGGGCGCTCCAACGACTCCTGCCGGAGATCTGTACGGCGGGCTACGACATCGTGGGATTCTCCGGGACCTCTGGCGGTGCCGTTTGTGCGCTGCTGGGCTGGTACGGGACCGTCAGCCCGGATCACGCCCCCAGCGCGCTGCTCGGAGAGTTCTGGAACGACCTGAAAGCCCGCCGGCCGGCCGAGCGGTACCTGAACGACCTCGCGGTCGGGGCCGCCGAGTTACGGACCATGGGGGTTCCCTTCCCGCAGTTCAGCCCCGGGCAGACCCCCGCCGGCGCTATTGGGCAGCGACAGTTTCGACGCCTCCTCGAGGAGTACGTCGACTTCGAGCACGCCCGCGAGCTGAGTACGGTCGTCCGCGAGCGCGAGCGCCGCGAGGGGGTCATCCACCCGGCCCTGCTCATCAGCGCCATCGACGTCTTAACCGGGGAGTTCCGCGTGTTCCGCGGGCGGGAGATGCGACCCGAGGCCATCCTCGCCAGCGCCGCCGAACCCGGGCTGTTCGGCGCTGTCGAAGTCGACGACCGGCAGTACTGGGACGGTCTGTTCTCGAAGAACCCGCCGGTCCGGGACTTCTCGACGACCGAGGACATCCCCGATCCGGACGAGGTTTGGGTAATCCAGATCAACCCCTCCGAGCGGTCGAGGGTACCACGCTCGCTCCACGATATCGAGGACCGACGTAACGAACTCAGCGGCAACACCTCCCTCGAACAGGAGGTAGCGTTCATCGAGCAGGTCAACGAGTGGGTCGACGCCGGCTACCTGCCCGACCGGTACACCCACACAGACATCGAGCGAGTCCAGTTCGACGAGGAACTCCGCTGGTCGACGAAACTCGACCGGTCGCCCGCGTTCATCGAGGCGCTATTCCGGACCGGTCGCGAACGGGCCAACCGGTTCCTTACCGAACGATACGACTGAGCGGCGCGGAGTCGGGCGAGTCAGTCGAGGGTCTACCGCGAGTCGCTGTTCGCGGACTCTCCCGCTCGCTCTTCCGGCGACGGTCCAGCTCGGAGCACGCCACGCCGCCGGAGTTCGACCGCACCGAGTACGGCGAAGAGTAACGCGCCGACGGCGAGATTCCGTTTCCGGGAGCGTCGGGTAGGCTCATCGCGGTCCGTCTGCGCCGGCGTGTCGTCGCCATCCCGGGCGGCCGATCGCCTTCCGCACGGGTCGAAAACAAGTGGCATACCTGTTTACTCGCAGCCAAGCGCATCAAACTCCGGCCACCGGTCTGGCTCAGTAGGTCAGGCTCATACCGCCCTCGTGGGTCATATCGCCGCCGTTGAGGTGACTGCTGTGGTGCGAGCACCCCATCACGAAGAGGTTCGCCACCTCGTAGGGCTCCATCATCTCTTTGACGCGGGTGCGTTCGAGCATCACCTTCTCGACCACTTCGTCGACGGTCATATTCCGGCGGTCGGCCGTGTCGGGCAACTGCTTCGCGACCAGTGCGGTCTTGACGTAGGCGGTACTGACGGTGAACGCCCGAACCTTCCCCTCGCCCTCGGCGGCGATGGATTGAGTGAGTCCCCTGAGGCCGAACTTGGTCGTGTTGTAGGCGACCTTGTCTTTCGTGACAATGTGGCCGTGGACCGAGCACATATTCCCGACGACGCCGCGCCCGTCGTCGTTTGCGCGGAAGTGCGGGAGACAGTGTTTCGTGAGCAACAGCGGCGCCCGCTGCATCACGTCGTGCATCAGGTCGTACTTCTCGACCGGGAACGATTCGATGGGTGCGACGGTCTGGATGCCGGCGTTGTTGATCAGGTACCGCAGCGACCCGTGGGCAGTCGCCTCCTTGACAATACGTTCGAGGTCGGCGTCGTCGGTCAGGTCGGCGGTGACAGTGACGATATCCCCGGGGAGGCCGAGGTCCTCGGCTTCCGCCTCGACGGCCGCGAGGCCAGCCTCGTCCCTGTCAGTCGCGAGGACCGTGAGGCCGTTGGCGGCGAAGGCCAGCGACACCGCCCGGCCGATCCCCGCCCCGCCACCGGTGACGATGGCGACGTTGTCGGCCGCGTAGTTCGGGTCGTCGATCGTCAGGAGATCGTCGCGGGTAACCTCGCTGGGTCCGTACTTCGCCATCGCCTCCTCAACGGTCATATCTGCCATACAACGCCAGTCGTCGCTCTCGGTGTAATAACTACCGACGGTGGGTCATCGCCGCAAATGACCTCTGTGTGTCGGCACCTGCACGGGACCACTGACAAAACCTGCCCCCGCGGCAGCGAGTGGTCTTGCCGGCCACGCTGTGCCTGTCTCGCTTGTCTGCCACCTGTGGCCGCGGCTGTCCTTCCCTCCTCTCGAACTCAGCGAGACCGATGATACGCTCACTCCCCGACGATTGGACGAGAGTCTATGACAGTAGCAGGCGCGGGAGGTCTGCGTCAACGACTCTTTCGCCGTCAGAACCGCTTGGACTGATGCACCCTCTGTCACGGCCACGTCGGTGCTGCCAGTCGTCGGATAGTTCGTCAAGGTCGTGTCGCATACAGAGCGCGAATTTACTATCTTTCCATAGCCGAACTCACCTCATCAGTAGTGAGTCCGATGACGGCGCCGAGGAACATCGACAGGACAGCAGCGAGTGTTTCGCCAGCAAGCCCAGTTAGGCCGACGGCAGTCGCTTCGGCGGCGTGGACACTGAACATAGTCGCATAGCCGAAGAAGCCACCCGGTGTGAAGGACAACAGTGGGACGAACTCGTGAAGACTCGCGAGAAACATAAACACCCCCACGACAACACTGAGAGCCACAACACCACCTCCCAGAAGTCTATCCACGACCACCAGCGTCAGCGCAGCATAGACGATTCCGGTGGCGTTACTCGCATAGCCCCGTGCAAGTCCGTCTATTCCGTCTCCGGCAGCGTAAAACGTCGCCGAGGCAATAAACGACGGCCAGAGTGGGAGACCGAGGCCAGCAACGAACGCGTACGTCCACGGGACTGAGGCTAGTCCAAACACCACCGCAAGTGCCCACGTGCCGTTCCACTCCCGAACTCGCTCCCAACGAACGGTCTGCATACAACCGTCTCGTAGCGCCGCCCACATACCGATGCTGCACTCACCCTCTGCATCGGCCAAGCCGTTACTGACAGAAGTTGAGTAGTAAATACCGGTACTGGATACGGGACACAAATCAGACAAGAGTACTACTGAGCCGCTTTCGCCGTTCATACGTTCTCTCCTTGGATATCTGGGCATCTTTATCGGTGTGAGAGCCTTGGATCCAGCCATTCCAAAACCGTCCTATCGCTCAGTATCAGCCGGACTGTACCGTCGAACGATAGTTTACTTATCCAGTAGTTTCCACGGCAACCTGCGCCCCCACTTATAACTCGCCCGATACCGCACTACGGGGTGTTATGTTCAAAGCTAGCGACGCCGGCGCAGGCCTGGCGAAGGGTTCCCCAGGAGTGCTAGTCGTGACTAGTCCGCTGCCGTCTTCCTTGTACTCCTTGCCGGTTCGGCAGGGGGAGACGAATCGATGATTCCGCCGCTCCAAACCAATACCCCGTCCAGAGCCGGCTTCATCGGTGAATTCCTGACGGACTTGGGACTTCCCCCGCAGCTTGCGAGCGCGATCGGCTCGGCTGCAGTATTCATTATGGTGTTCGTGACTGTTTATATCATCGGCAAGGTTGCCATCCTGCCGCTGATCGCGAGACTGCTCGACCGGCGCGGACTTGACGAGCATATCCGCAAGCCGCTCACCCTCTTGGCCTACGCAGCACTCCTGTTCGTGGCTATCGGGCTAGCATTCGCGCTCGCCGGATTTGGGAACATCCTCGTGGCGCTGTCAACTATCGCCGCCGCGGCGACCCTCGCTATCGGCTTCGCGATGCAAGATGTAATCAAGAACTTCGTCGCTGGCGCGTTCATCTACACAGACAAACCGTTCCGTACCGGCGACTGGATCGAGTGGGAGAGCAACTCCGGCTATGTACAGGATATCAGTCTGCGAGTGACCCGTGTCCGGACATTCGACAACGAACATCTCACAGTTCCGAACTCTCAGCTTACTGATGGCGTCATCAAGAACTACGATAAGAACGGGACCCTCCGTCTGAAGTTCGTCTTCCGTATCGGTCTCCGGGACGATATCGACGAAGCGATGGACATCATCCTTGATGCGGCGCGAAGCCAAGACGGAGTCTTAGATGACCCAGAGCCGTCGGTGAAGCTGATCGAAATTAATGAGGCATCTTTCGGCTTGCAGAGCCGTATCTGGATTAGTGATCCCGGGGAGTCGGACTTCCTGGGCATCCGCGGCCGGTTCATCCAGCGGGTAACCGAACGATTTGAAGAGGCCGGCATTACTATCCCGTACCCTCATCGGACCATCGAGGGGTCGCTAGAGACAGGCCAATTGGAGCGTCCTGACGCCGTCTCGGACGACTGAGCGTCGGATTATTGGCCCTTGCGCAGTCATCTTCACGGTGTTCCGCTGGATTGTCATCCTCTTCAGGTCTATGTGGTCATCAACTAGAACTCGCACGCTTAGGCCTTCTCGTGGAGGTTTATGAAAAGATACAAGCAGGGAAGGGAGTTGTATCGGTGGGTATTGCTGCCGGGCTGGTGTGCTGCATACACCCTCTATATCTCGCACGTCGATTCTGACAGTGTTCGGTGAGGTTTCTGCAGTCGTGCTCCAGACTGGGCGCATCGCCAACACGTTCGATACTCGGAGTTCCCGGACACACCCAGTATTTCGACGCTGCTGGATCGAACCGTTCACTTGCAACTCCAACTTCCAGTCCGCTCGTTAACGGCCCGTCTTTAGCGTACGTCCGATACTCATACCTTCGAAGAGAGAAACCAATAGGTTCGTTCGGTGTGATGCTCCACTAATGACCGACCCGCTCTGGTATCCGTCGGTCGACGACGTTCTCGACATCCACGAGGACATCGTCTCCGAGTATCCGGACACCAGTCCCGGCGTCCAGCGCCGCGGGGACATCGAATTCGCGCTGGCGTACGTCAGCGAAGGGAGTTTCGGTGCGGTCCCCGAAACGATTCACGAGAAGGCGTTTCATCTCCTTCGGCTCCTCGTCGCCAATCATCCGTTCGTGGACGGCAACAAACGTACCGCGCTCAACACGGCGGTCGTCTTCTATCTGCTCAACGGGTATCGGTTCGAGTACGACGACGAGATCAGAGAGATACTGAAGCAGTTCGGGACGGACGAGACGGCGGTCGACGAGGACGACGTGCTCGAATATCTTCGAACGAATACCGCCGATGTCGACCTGAACGAAGTCGTCGCAGAGTGGCGAGGCGACCTCGTCGAATACGGGCTCGATCAACTCTCCGACGACGCGACGGACCCGAACGATTAACCCGACTCGTAGACAACAACCACTTATGGCGACAGACGAGCAGACTGGCGACCGCACGCCACTCGACGACGTGATGGACGACATCCGTCGGGAACTGGTGTTGCGGGTCGCCAAGGCAGACCGGGACGAACACCGCGACATCTACGACGCGCTCGAAGACGAGTAAGTACCCACGTAACTCGGGTTTTCACCTACCGTCTCTTTCGTGTTCCACTTTCGCCGAGTATACTAGTAGTTTCTCGCCCGGTAGTGTTCCGGGCGTACACTTTCGAACTACCGTAGAGACGTCTCGATCGAGTCGACGACCCGGTCCGCGAACCGGTCCGTGACTCGTCCCTGCCACGCGACGAGATCCGCGCCCCGGGCCGGTAGACCGAACACGGGCGTCATCCGGATGTGTGAGAAGCACGAGCACGAACCCGTCGGGCGGAGTGCACCGGCGAGCAGAGGGCGACGGGGGGCTCAGAAGAGGCCAGTGATGAACCCGAGACCCATAACGACGAGCACGACCGCGGAGAGCACCGGCAGGTACGGCGTGTACTGTTTGACCGTGTCCTCGTAGTGTTCGTAGCCGGCCACGAGGAGCATCGTCAGGCCGACGATCCCGAGGATCACCGTGATCGCGTAGGCGCTCATCAGTTCGAGGCAGTAGTTCGAGCCGGCACACATCGCGATGATCTCGAACTCCTCCTCGTGGGCGAACCCGAGGACGAACGCGAACCACGCGATGCCGAAGAGGCCGCGGTTCGCCGCCTCGTCGAAGTCGCCGTGGTCGTGTGAGTGGCCGCCGCCGGTGACCAGCTCCCCGACTCGTGCGACCAGGCCCGACTCGGCTGGCTCGTCGTGATCGTGATCGTGGCTGTGGTCGTGCCCATCGTCGTGGTCGTGATCGTGGGAGTCCCCGTGGCCGTGAGAGTGGCCGGTGTACTCTCTGACTCCCAGGAGGACGAGGAGGACGCCGGCGACGAGGCTGACCGGGCCGCCGATCCGGACGGCACCGAAGAGCGTGATCGGGTCGTTGACCTGGGTCAGGCTGAAGTACGATTTCGCGTAGAAGAACACGGCCACCATCGCGAGGCTGCTGACGAGGTGACCGACACCGAGGATGAAGCTGGACGCCAGCCCGTAGAACCACGTGTTCGCCTGATCGAGCGCGTAGGACGCCGCGACCGGCCAGCCGTGTCCCGGTTCGACCCCGTGGACGGCCCCGAGGAGGACCGCCCCGACCAGGAGCCCGAACGCGTCGTTGTGTAACACACCGAGAGGGCAGTAGCGACGCGGGCTTAGGGGTTGTTATGACCGAGTCGGGGGTCGCGTAATAACGGCCGTTAAACGCCCGTCAGTTCAACACCCGGTATGCGCACGAGTCTCAACATCCCACGGGAGCTACTCGACACGTTCGACGAGACCTGGGAGGCCGAGGGGATGGAGTCCCGATCACGGGCGGTCAGGGAGGCGATGCAGGAGTACGTCGAGCGCCATCAGACGATCGAAGAACTCGAAGGCGAAGTCGTCGCGACGATCGTCTTCGACTACGAACACACCCTCGTGATCGGGGACCTCCACGAGATCCAACACGAGTTCCAGGACGTCATCGAGACGACGAGCCACTCCCACCAAGGCGAGTGGTGTCTGGAGGGGGTGTTCTGTCGCGGGCGAGCCGCTCGGATCCGCGAGCTGGCCTACCGCCTCCGGGACTTCGACGCCGTCGGCCGCGCCAACGTCACGTTCCTCCAGACAGACTGAGCCCGCCGCCGCCCGGATCTCGACTCGTCGCCGTCGTGACGCCGCCAGGCGAGACACCGGCGGGTCTGTCGGTCCCGGGCTGTGCGCAGCGAGCGCGTGATCGCTCAGGCCAGCAGCGCGCTCTGCGGGAGCTGGTCGCCGAACCTGACCACGACGTACAGCAGCGTGAACAGCGTCGCGTTGTATGCCCCGTGGATGAGCGACGGGACGACGATGTTGCCGGTGTACTCGTAGGCCGCCCCGAAGACGTGTGCGGGCACGAGGAGGACGCCGAGGGCCGCGAGGTTCCCCAGGGGGGACCCGCCGGAGAGCGCGACCCAGTGGAGGCCGGCGAAGACGACGCTCGGGAGGACGACGCCGGGGATCGGGTCGAACACCTCGCGGATGCGGCCCTGCACGACGCCCCGGAACAGCAGCTCCTCGCCGGGGCCGATGAGCAGGAACGACGCGGGGATGAGCACGAGCAACACCTCGGGGTTCTGCATCCCGATCTCGGCGGCCCGGTTGGTCCCCGTGTCGACCTGGAGGCTGGAGAGGACTGCGGACCCGACGATGGCACCCACGAGCGCCGTCCCGTAGCCGCCGGCGACGACGAGCAGGTCACGGAGGCTCGGCATCGATGCGGGGATGTCGAACGTCGGGCCGTCCCCCGAGAGGCCGAGCCGCGACCGGACGGGGGGCGCGATGCGGGGCCGAGCCCCCCTGTAGGCGAAGGCGACACCGCCACAGCCGATCCCCTGGACGAACACCAGTCCGAGGACGATACTGAGCGCGGGCGACACCGTGAGACCCAGGCCGTAGACGAGGACGGCACCGACGACGGCGGTCAGCAGGAACCCCAGCAGGAGGCCACCGGCACCGAGTCCGATCCCGGCGACGATCGCGATGGCCGACTGGAGGAGGGGACGCTCGGGCGAAGCTGTTGCCATACCCGCCCTTGCGGCGTCGGCCTGATAACAGTTCGCCGTTCACCCCGCGAGGCCGACGATCTCGAAGCGGGCACCGCCCTGTTCGCTCTCGCCCGCCCGGATCTCCCAGCCGTGGGCCTCGACGATCTGTTCGACGATCGCCAGCCCCAGCCCGGTCCCGTCCTCGGCCGTCGAGACGCCGGAGTCGAACACGTCGTCGCGACGGGCCTGCGGGATCCCGGGGCCGTCGTCGGCGACGTAGACGCCCGGTTCGTCGGTGGTGTCGCCGACCCGGATCGTCGGGGCCTCACCCCCGTGGGCGACCGCGTTCCGGAAGAGGTTCTCGAAGACCCGTCGCAGGCGGTCGGGGTCGCAGTCGACGGTCCGTGTCGTCGTCACATCCAGCGTCGCGTCCCCGTCGGCGACGGTGTCCCAGGAGTTCTCGATCAGGGTCGCCAGCGGCACCCGTTCGGTGTCGGTAATCTCGTCGCCGTCCCGAGCCCAGGTCAACACGTCGTCGATGATGTCCGTCATCCGGGCGTGTGCGGCCTCGACGCGCTCGATGTGTTCTTCGGTGTCGCCCTGTCCCTCCCGGACGAGCTCCAGGTGGACGTTCGCCAGATCGAGCGGCGTCCGCAGGTCGTGGGAGACGATGGAGGCGAACTCGTCGAGCCGTTCGTTCTGTCTCGCCAGCGACTGTTCCCGAGCCCGCAGCGTCTCTTCGCGCTCGACCTGCGCCAGCGCGGACTCGACGGTGGTGGCCAGCACGCGCCCGAGCGAGAGGTCCCCCTCGTCGAACCCGTTCCGGGCGGTCGAGGCCGCGACGAGGACGCCGTAGTCGGCCAGCGGGAGGACCATCTCCGACCGGATCGGCGTCGACGGGTTGAGGACGTCCGGGTCGTCCCGGACGTCGTCCCGGAGGATCGGCTCCCCCCGTTCGTAGGCGCGCCACGCGATGCTGTCGCCCGCGGGGAACGTCGGCGGGTCGCCCAGGACGGCCTCCGTTCTGTCGGTCGTGGCGACCGGCACCAGTCCCCCCGCATCGGCGTCGTAGCGGTGGATCGCGTTGATCTCGTGGTCGAGGACGTCACGGGCGGCCGCCAGCCCCGTCGAGAGGACCTCGTCCGTCGAGGACGACTGCATCAGCCGCCGGGCGGTCTCGTGGAGCGCGGTCATCTGGTCGTGGTGGGCCGTTCGGTCGGTGATGTCGAGGTAGAACCCGACCGCAAGCGTCGCCTCACCCCCGCCACGGACCGGGAGCCCGCGGAACAGGAACGTCCGGCGGTCGCCGTCGGCCGTCTCGCGCTCGACCTCGCGGCCGACGGTCTCGCCGCGGGCGACCGCCTCGGCCATCGCCGTCGCGGTCGAGTGGTCGTCCGACGGCACCAGCAGGTCGGAGACGCCGGTCCCGACCACCGACGCGGCGTCGTAGCCGAACAGGGTCTCGAAGGCCTCGTTCGCGCGGCGGATCGTCGGGTCGCCGCCGTCGACCGACGCGACGACCGCCGGGTCCGGGAACGACGAGAGGAGCGCCCAGTCGATCGCGTCGACGCGGCTCTCCTCCGAAGCGCCCGCCCGGTCGCGGACGACCTCGGCCAGCCGGTCGTCGGTCGCCTCGGCGGCGACGTAGCCGTCGACGCCGGCGTTGAGCGCGTCCGCCGCGAGCCGCTCGTCGCCGTCGTCGGCCAGGAGGACGTACGGGACTCCAGTCCCGGCGACGAAGCGCTCGTAGAGGGTCACGCCGTCGCAGTCCGGCAGCGACGCCGGCGCGACGACGCAGTCGACCGTCGACGGATCGATCGCGTCCGCGAGCGCTCCGGCCTCGACCGCCGTCGCCTCGACGTCGTCGAGTCCGGCCAGCGACGCGGGCACGCACCCGTCCGCCGTCACCGATACGTAGAGAACACGGAGGGGACGGGTGGCCATTACACGTCTGTAGACGGAGCGACTACAAAAATGGGATGCAGACGTCGTTAGGTATGTCACTGGGTTGTCCAGATCGGGGCAGAACCGCCGCTGCCGCGTCCGACCGGAGCGGCGCTCACTCGCCGGCGTTGTAGTCCTCGCCGTAGATCTCGCGGAGCTTCGCCTCGTACTCGCTGCGGATGTTGCGCCGCTTCTTCTTCATCGATGGCGTGAGCAGGTCGTTCTCGGCGGTCCACTCGGCGGGCACCAGCGCGAACTCCTTGATGCGCTCGATCTTCTCCAGTTCGGCGTTGGTCTCGTCGACGGCCGCCTGGACCCACGCCCGGACGCGCTCGTCGTCGCACTTCGCGGCGTCGCCGTCCGGGAGGTCGATCCCCTCGGCGTCGGCCCACCGCTCCAGTTCCTCGAAGTTCGGGACGACGAGCGCGCCGACGAACTTCTGGTCGTCGCCGACGACCATCACCTGCTCGACGCGGTCGCTCGTCGAGAACCGGTCCTCGATGGGCTGGGGCGCGACGTTCTTCCCGGTCGAGAGGACCAGCAGTTCCTTCAACCGGTCGTGGTAGACGAGGAAGTCGTCGTCGGTCCGCTCGATGACGTCGCCGGTGCGGAACCACCGGCGGCCGTCGCTCTCCGTGAAGGCCCGTTCCGTCGCGCCCGGCTGTTGCCAGTACCCCGCGGTGACGTTCGGGCCGGCGACGAGCAGTTCCCCGAGCGTCCCCGTGACGTCCTCGAACTCCGAGGGGTCGACCACGCTCTCGTCGATGCGGACGTCCATCTCGTGGACCGGAACGCCGAGCGTCCCGGGCCGCACGTCCTCGGGCGGATTGACCGAGACGACCGGGGCCGTCTCCGTCAGCCCGTACCCCTCGACGATGGTCAGGCCCATCCCGAGGAACGTCTCACAGAGCCGCTTCGAGAGGCTGCCGCCGCCGCTGACCATAAACTCGATGTTCCCGCCGAGGTTCTCCTTGACGGTGCTGTAGACCAGCCGGTCGGCGAGCGAGTGCTTGAGTGCAAGCACCGCCCCGGGGTCGTCCGCGCGGGCGTAGTCGCGGGCGACGTCCAGCGCCCAGTCGAAGATGCGCTTCTTGACGGGGGACTCGCTGGCCTGCTCGCGCATCCGACCGAAGATGCGCTCGTAGACCCGCGGGACGCTCGCGCCCGTGTTCGGCCTGATCTGCTCGATGTCGTCGGCCAGCGTGTCCGGGTTCTCCACGTAGCCGACGGTCGCGCCCGACCCGAACATGAAGAAGTGCCCCGACAGGCGCTCGAAGACGTGTGCCAGCGGGAGGAAGGCGATCGAGGTGGTCTCGGGCGTGACCGTCGGGAGGTCGGGGTGTTTGTCGGGCCGCGGTGCGAGGCGCTTGCGCACCTGATTGACGTTGGCCCGGAAGTTCCGGTGTGTCAGCCGGACGCCCTTCGGTCGGCCGGTGGTCCCGGAGGTGTAGATCAGGCTCGCGAGGTCCCCCGGGTCGCGGTCGTCGAGCCACGAGCGGTAGGCGTCCTCGTCGAAGCCGTCGGCACCGCGGTCGTGGACCTCCGCGAGCGTGTACACGTCCTCGCGGTCGACGCCGTGGTCGTCCATCACGACGACAAAGGAGAGGTCGAGGTCGTCTTCGACCTCGAGGACCCGGTCGAGCAGGGCCTCGTCCTCGACGACGACGGCCGCGGCGTCGGGGTCGTCGAGCAGATACCGGAGCTGGTCGGGCGAGGACTCCGTGTAGACCGTCGTCACGACCGCGCCCGCCGACAGCAGCGCGAAGTCCGAGAGCGCCCACTCCATCCGCGTGTCGGCGAAGATCCCCACCCGGTCGTCCGGCTCGACGCCGAGGTCCCGGAACCCCGCCGCGAGGTGTTTCACCGCGTCGTGCATCCGCGCGTAGCTGATAGACCCGTAGCCGCCCGCCGGCGCTTCGGGGACGACGCCGTCGGTCAGCGACCGGTCGTAGACACCACCCTTGTACAGTTGCGCCGTCGAGTCCGCGTTCCGCTCGGCGCTCGCGGCGAACAGCTCCCCCAGCGTGTCGTCGCCGATCACCTCGTCGGTGTAGTCGGCCTCGGCGTCCCGCCAGCTCGGTCTCTCGGCCATACGACCCCGTATAGCGGGCGGTGTGAAATACGTGCGGGAAGTTCACACTCTCCCCGTTGTCGGGAGTTTCCGTCGTAGAAAACGACCCATCCGCCCCACCGGCGGCTCACTCGATGTCGATGCTGTCGCCGTCGGTGGACGCCTCGTCGACGACGAAGCGGACCTCGAGGACGCCGTTGCGGTAGGTGGCGTCGGCGTCCTCGGGGTCGACGTCCATCGGGAGGGTGATGCGTTCGGAGACCGTCCGGCGACGGTAGCCGCTGCCGTTCTCCACCGCGTGTTCGCCCGAGAGGCGAAGTTCGTCGCCGCGGAGCGTCAGGGAGAGCTCCTCCCGCTCGAACCCCGGGAGGTCCGCGAGCACCACGAAGCCGTCGTCGGTCCCCTCGATGGAGACGCCGGCGTCCCAGTCGGCCTCGCCGTGTTCGTCGCTCGCTCGGATGCCCGTGCCTCGTCGACCGGTGAACATCTCGCGGCGCATCTGGTCGAAGAACTGTTCCATCGCGTCGAAGGGGTACTGTCGTTCTCTCATCACAGACAGAGATACGCCGAGAGAGGAGATAAAGCAGTATGGACACGTGACAGCACACTGCCGGCCGCGTGCCGCCCGGCGACCGCGAGCCGTAGCGCTCTAATCCCGCGGGGCCGTCGGCGACCGTATGGTCGACGTCGCCGGGCACATCGGGATGGCGTTGCTCTGGCTCGCGCCCACCTGGCGCTACATCGACGACCCGCGGACGACGGTCGCCGTCGTCGCGGCCGCCGCTCCGTTCGGGATGCTCCCGGACGTGGACCTGTACCTGCGGCGCGTGTTCCCGACGGTCCAGCACCACGGCGTCTTCCACACGGTCCTCGCCGTGACCGTCGCCGCCGTCCTCGTCGGCCCCCTCCTCGGGCGGGCGCTGGCCCGCGGGCTGGACGACCGCTGGCTCTCGCCACCGGTCGCCGCCCGGTCGGCGCGGGTCGGCAGCGTGGTCGTCTGGGTCGCCGGCCTCGCACACGTCTTCGCCGACATGCTCTCGGCACCCGACATCGCACAAGCCGTCGAGCCGTTCTGGCCCGTCTACAGACAGAGCCTCGGCTTCGACGTCGTCTGGTACAACAATCCCTGGGCCAACTGGGGGCTGCTCGCCGCCGGGGTGGGCATCCACGCAGTGCTGTACTGGCGAGCGACGGGGGAGTGACCCGGTGAGTTCCGTCGGCTCGTCGCGCTTCCGGGATAGCTATACCTCGTCGGCCGCTGGACCACTGATATGACCGACGAGACAGCCGCCTGGTTCGCGGGCCTCGACCCCGAGGACGAGGCCGGGGCCGCGGCCGCCGTCACGGAGGGGTCGGCCGACCACACCGCCGACTGGCCCGCCCTCGCCGTCGAGGCGGGCTTCGCCGACGACGCCGACGACTACTACGAGCGGCTCCACGCGGCGACGACGCGGGCCACGCGCGAGGCGGTCCGGGAGCGCGAGCGGGCCGACGACCAGCAGCTCGTCCACGCGGTGCGGGCGATGGCCGACTGCGAGCGGACGGCCAACGAGCTGGCCGAGCGGGTCGCCGAGTGGGGCGGGAGCCGCTACGGCGACGACGGGGCCGGCGTCGACTACGCCCGCGAGGTGGCGGCCCGGGGCCCCGAAGACGACGAGAGCGACCGCGCCCTGCGGTCGCTGGCCGAGCGGACCCTCGACCTGGCCGAGGAGGCCGCGGCGCTGCGGGCGACCATCGAGCGCACCGCCCCCGCCGTCGCGCCGAACCTCTCGGCGCTGGCCGGCCCGGTGCTCGCGGCCCGCCTGCTCTCGCTGGCCGGGAGCCTGGAGTCGCTCGCGAAACAGCCCAGCGGAACCGTGCAGGTCCTCGGCGCTGAGGACGCGCTGTTTGCGCACCTCCAGGGGAACGCACCCTCCCCCAAGCACGGCGTGATCTACACCCACGAGTACGTCAGCGGGACCCGCCCCGAGGAGCGGGGCTCTGCGGCGCGGGCGCTGGCGGGCAAACTGGCCATCGCGTCCCGCATCGACCACTACAGCGGCGACCGGCGGCCCGACCTAGAGCGGGAACTCGACGAGCGCATCGAGCGCATCCGGACGCGCTCGCAGGGGGGTGACGGACAGTGAGCCTCCCCGACGGCGTCGAGCGCCGCGACTTCGACGGCGAGACCGGCCTGGCGACCCGCGGGCACCCGGAGTACGGCGAGCGGACCGACGGCGAGTGGCGGCGCTGGGACCCCCACCGGTCGAAGCTCGGCGCGATGCTGGAACTCGGGCTGGACACGGGGCTGGAGGGCGGCGAGACCGTGCTGTACCTCGGGGCGGCCGCCGGGACGACGGCCAGTCACGTCGCGGACTTCGCCGGCCCGACCTACGCCGTCGAGTTCGCGCCCCGGCCCACCCGGGACTTACTGGACGTGGCCGATCACCGGGGGAACCTCTTCCCGCTGCTGAAGGACGCGCGCGAGCCGGCGACCTACGCCCACGTCGTCGAGCCCGTCGACGTCGTCGTCCAGGACGTGGCCACCCGCGGACAGGGCCGCGTCGCGGCGCTGAACGAGCGGTTCCTCCGGCCGGACGGTCGCCTGCTGGCGGCGATCAAGGCACGCAGCGAGGACGTGACCGCCGACGCCGACGCCGTCTTCGCGGACGTGCTGGCGGCCGTCGAGGACGAGTACGAGGTGCTCGCGACCGAGCGGCTCGACCCGTACCACGACGCGCACCTCGGCGTCGTCGCGCGACCGCGGCGGGAGTGAGCGGCCCGCGCCCGGTGACGGAAGGCTTTAGCGCGTCGGTTCCGACGTACCGGGCGATGGACGAGACGGGGTCTCCCGAACACTTCGACCGGATGGGTACCCTCGGGATCGAGGAGGAGTTCTACGTCGTCGACGGGCACGGCCGTCCCACGTCGGGGACGGACGAACTGGTCTACGAGACCGACCCGCCCGAACTGCTGGACGGGCGGCTGGACCACGAACTGTTCAAGTGCGTCATCGAGACGCAGACGCCGCGCATCGACGACCCGAGCGCGGCCGGCGACCACCTGCGGGCGGTCCGGGAGGCGCTGGCCGACCACGCGACGGCACACGGCTACGGGATCGCGGGGGCGGGCCTGCACCCGCTGGCGAAGTGGCGGGAGCTCGAACACGCCGAGAAGCCCCGCTACCGCTCGCAGCTGGACCGCATCCAGTACCCGCAACACCGGAACACGACGGCGGGCCTGCACGTCCACGTCGGGGTCGACGATCCGGACAAGGCCGTCTGGATCGCCAACCGCGTGCGCTGGCACGTCCCCCTGCTGCTGGCCGTCTCGGCGAACTCGCCGTACTGGAACGGGTTCGACACCGGGCTCCAGTCCGCGCGGGCGAAGATCTTCGAGGCGCTGCCCAACACCGGGATCCCGACCGCGTTCGAGGACTACGCGTCCTTCGAGCGGTTCGAACGCCGGATGGTCGAGAACGGGAGCATCGACGACAGGGGCGAGCTGTGGTTCGACGTGCGCCCCCACTCCGGCCACGGCACCGTCGAGGTGCGCGCGCCCGACGGACAGGCCGACCCCGAGCGGGTCCTGGCGTTCGTCGAGTACGTCCACGCGCTCGTCGAGGACCTGAGCGAGCGGTACGACGACGGCGAGTCGCGCCCGACGCTCCGCCGGGAGCTGCTGGACGAGAACAAGTGGCGCGCGATCCGCGACGGACAGGCGGCGAGCCTCCTGGGCCGGGACGGCGAGACGACGCTGTCGCTGTCGGAGGCCGTCGCCCGGGAGTGCGACCGCCTCGGCGTCGACCGGCTCCGGAGCCTACTGGACGCCGAGAGCGGTGCCGAGACCCAGCGCCGGGTCCGTCGGGAGGAGGGCGTCGCGGCGCTCGCGGACGCGCTGTTGCTGCGGTACTGAATCCGAGAACCGCCCCGGGTAGTGGGCGATGCGGGTGCCACCGTTTCGTTCCGACCCCCCAGTCGGACGGGTCGCCGCCGCACGGACGCGGCCGGCAACGGTCCAGTCGCGGGCCGTGTGCGGTCGGTCACGATTAATCGACCACACGTCGCGACGGTGAGATGTAATGCCGAGGGGCACAAATACCCGCCGGTCACTCTCACGGACGATATCTGCCGGCCGTTTCGGGCCGTCTTTAAGTAGGTCGCGGCGCGGAGACGGGCGGCGTGGCCCGACGGTCGTGGTCGGTCCCGTCTGTCCGCGCTCGGGACCGGTCGACGGTGACTCAGTGGTCGGCCACGCCGGCGCGGGCGAGGATCCGTTCCGCCTGGCGGACCTGCGGCGCGTCGATCATCTCCCCCTCGACGACGAAGACGCCGCCGTCGGCCTCGTCGCGGGCGGCGAGAATCCGCCGAGCCCAGGCGATCCGCTCCTCGCTCGGCGTGAACACGTCGTTGATGACCGTCGCCTGTGCCGGGTGGATGGCGAGCTTGCCGTCGTAGCCCAGCTCCAGCGCCTGCTGGGCGTCCCGGCGGAGGCCGGCCTCGTCGCCGAACGCGGGGAAGTGCGTGTCGATCGGCGAGACGCCGGCGGCCCGCGCGGCGAGGACGACGTGCTGGCGCGCGTGCTCGACCTCCCGGCCCTCGTCGGTCCGGGTCGCGCCGACGTCGCCGGCGAGGTCCTCGGCCCCGAACAGGAGCGCGTCCGTCGGGTCGGCGGCCGCGATGGCCTCGGCGTGGAGGACGCCCGCGGCGGACTCGACGAGCGCCAGTACCGGCAGCGAGCCGTCGGACCGCTCGGCCACCATCGCGGCGAGTCGCTCCACCGCCTCGGCGTCGGCCACCTTGGGTAGCATCAGGCTGTCCGGGACGACGCCCGACAGGATGGCGTCGAGGTCTGCCGTCGCCCCCTCGTCGATCGGGTTGACGCGGACGCAGACCTCCGGATCGGCCGGCGACACCGCCGCGAGCGCGTCCCGGACCGTCTCGCGGGCCGCCGGCTTGTCGGCGGGCGCGACGGCGTCTTCGAGGTCGAACACGACCACGTCGGCGTCGCTCCTCGGCGCTTTCCGCAGTTTCTCGGGGTCGTCCCCCGGCGAGAAGAGGATGCTTCGGCGTGGCATACCGGCTGCTTCGACACCGACCCCCGTAAGTGTCGGCTCCCCCACCGCTAAGGCGACGGCGGATGTTGGCCGACGTATGCCCGGACTGTACTACGAGGAGTTCACCGTGGGCGAGACGATCGAACACGACAAGCGCCGGACAGTCAGCGAGAGCGACAATCAGCGGTTCTGCGACCTGACGATGAACCAGCAGCCGCTCCACCTCGACGCCGAGTTCGCCGCCGACACGCAGTTCGGCGAGCGGCTCGTCAACGGCCTCTACACGATGTCGCTCGCGGTCGGGCTGACGATCCCGGACACCACAGACGGCACCATCGTCGCGAACCTCTCGTACGACGACGTGGAACACCCGGCCCCGGTCTTTCACGGCGACACGCTGCGGGCGGAGACGACGGTCCTGAACAAGCGCCTGACCAGCGACGAGGACCGCGGGGTCGTGACGATGGGCGTGGAGGTGTACAAGGGCGACGACACGCTCGTCTGTTCGTTCGAGCGGACGGCGCTGGTCGAGCGAGCGCCCGACGGGGCGTGACTACTCGGCGACCGGCGGGGCGACCAGCCACCACCCGCTCGCGACGACGGCCAGCGTCAGGCCGACGACGGCGACCGACTCGCGAGCGCCGACGGCGTCGGCCAGCGCGCCGCCGGCGACCCGGGCCAGCAGGAACGCGAGGCCGTACACCATCGACGCCGTGCTGAGCACCGTCGCCCGCCCCAGCGACGGCAGGTGGTCGTTGAGGTACTGCCCGCGGAAGGCGTAGGAGACGTTCTTGACCGCCCGCAGCAGGACGAACGCCGGGATCGCCAGCACGGGCAGCAGTCCCGTCGCCGCGAGCCCGAGCCCCAGCAGCGGCGGCGCGACCCGGAACCACCCGCAGATGCCGACCGCCGCCCGCACGCGGTCGACGAAGTAGCTCGCGACGCCGGTGACGAGCATGAAGGCGGCGTAGAGGTACCCGAGCCGGGCCTCGGGGACGCCGACGGCGACGCTGATCGGCTGGACGTAGAGGTCGACGAACTCCGGCACCGCAAGCAGGACGGCGGTGAAGGGGATGAACGCCCGGAGCGGCGGCGCGGCGAACCGCTCGGTCACCGTCTCGCGGACGTCCGCTAGCGTCAGCGTCGGGGTCTCCCCCTCGGCGTAGGCGTCGGTCTCGGGCACCGTCAGGAGGACCAGCGCGCCGCTGGCGGTCACCGCGGCCGTCGCGAAGAAGGGGAGTTCCCGGTCGAACTGGTAGACGTAGCTCCCGGCGACGGCCATCGCGCCGGAGGCGACGAGGAAGGCGGCCGTGCCGCGGCCGCTGATGCGGGCGAACTCGTCGGTGTCGAGCCGCTCGTCCAGCGTGTCGTAGAGCCACGCGGACCCGCTGCCCGACCGCAGCGTCAGTCCGACCCCCCAGACCGCGTAGACGGCGACGAACCCCGCCAGCGACTCGGCGACGGTGAACCCGAGGATCGCGGCCGTGATGACCAGCGTGCTCACGACCAGGCTGTCGCGGCGGCCGATGCGGTCGCCGACGTAGCCCGTCGGGATCTCCGCGAGGACGACCGCCCCGAAGAAGACGCCGTTGACCAGGCCCACCTCCGCGACGGTGAGGTCCCGCGCGAGCAGGAACAGCGTCACGACGGGGTAGATGAACCCCTCCGAGAGCGTCGCCCGGTAGAGGTAGTAGGTCAGCACGATGCGACGAGTCTCGTCCACACGGGGAGACCCGCGGCGAGCGGTAGGAGGGTTACGGTCCCGGGACGTGGATTTCCGACCGATCGCGTGTGAGACTAGTGTCGATGCCCACCCCCGACACCACCCGTCCCGGTCGGTTCCGCGAGACGTTCGTCGCTCTCGCCGGCGCGGCGGCGTTCGGGCTCGCTGCGGTCCTGCTGGCGACGGTCGCCGATCCGGACCTGGATCGGGCGACCTGGGCGGCTGATACCGACGTGGCGAACCCCGCCGTCGGTCCCGGACGAACCGCTCCGACGGGCCGACCGGCGGAGCCGAACCCACGACGCGCCGCTCGGGCCGCCGGACCCTATCGAGTTAGGTACCACTTGTTTACATCGGTAGTGGGACAAGCTGACAGTGAGAGCAGACCGCTGGCGACGCGTCGTGCCGCTCGTCCTCGTGGGACTCGTCGGCGTCGCCGCCGCCGCTCAGCTCGTCGTCCTCCCGCGTCGAGCGACGCCGTTGTCCGTCGCGGTGGTGGCCGAGTCGACGTTCCTCCTCGTCGTCCTCGGGAGCCTCGCGTACGTCGCCACGGCCCGCCAGCTGGCCGGTCTATCCCGGGACGAATCGGGTGCGGCGGACGTCTATCCCCCGGTCGTCACCGCCCTCGGGCTGTTCCTGCTCACCGGCACGACGGACCTCCTCGACGAGTTCCTGCGGTATCCGATCTCCCTGCACACGCTCCTCGAGGACGGGTCGATGATCGTCGGCGTGGGCCTGCTGATGGTCGGGATCGGGCGGTGGGCGACCGTCCGGAAGCGCCACGAGGAGGTGCTCCGCGGCCAGCGCGATCGACTCGACCGGCAGAACGAGCGCCTCGACACGTTCGCCGGCATCGTCAGCCACGACCTCCAGAACCCCCTGAGCGTCGCCGCCGGCCACCTGGAACTGTACCGGCAGAACGGGGAGCCCGCACACCTCGACCGGGTCGAGGAGGCACACGAACGGATGGGGGCGCTCGTCGACGACGTGCTGGCGCTGGCGAGGGTGGGACCCGACGCCGTCGAGCCGGAGCCGGTCGCGCTCGGGGCGATCGCTCGGGACGCCTGGGACAGCGTCGACCCGGACGCGGGATCGCTGCGCGTCGACGTCCCGGAGGGAACGACGGTCCGGGCGGACCCCGACTACCTCCGGCAGCTCCTCGAGAACCTCGTCCGGAACAGCGCCCAACACGCCACGGCGGATCGGCCCGACGAGGGTGCCGACGGGAGCGGGACGTCACTGACCGTCCGGGTCGGGGTCGGCCCGGACGGGTTCGCCGTCGCGGACGACGGCCCCGGCATCCCGCCCGCCGAGCGCGACGACGTGTTCGACCCCGGCTACTCGACCGACGAGGACGGCACCGGCTTCGGGCTCCACATCGTCCGCGAGGTCGCGGACGCACACGGCTGGTCGGTGTCGGTCGACGACAGCGAGTCCGGTGGTGCCCGCTTCGAGCTCCGCGGCGTCGACGTCGACCGTGAGACGGCGACGGCCGACGGCGAGGTCGGCCCGCCGGCTGCCTAGAGGATGCTCCCGTGTTTCTTCTCGGGGCGGTCCTTCTCGACGGTCTCGTACAGCTCGAAGCGAGCGGCCAGTTCCGCCCGGAGGTCGCTGGGCGGGACGATCTCGTCGATGACGACCTCGCTGCCCATCCGCCGGGCGTCGATGTCGCGGCGGTACTCCTCGCGGAGTTCCCGCTCGCGCTCTGCGCGCTCCTCGGGGTCGTCGATGGCGTCGAGCTTGTTCGCGTAGACGGCGTTGATCGCCGCCTCCGGCCCCATGATGGCGATCTCGCCGCTGGGGAGCGCCAGGGTCGACTCGGGGTCGTAGGCCGGCCCCGACATCGCGTAGATGCCCGCGCCGTAGGCCTTCCGGACGACCACGCACTGCTTGGGGACGGTGGCCTCCGAGGTGGCGTAGATCATCTTCTTGCCCGCCTCGAGGATGCCCTCCTTCTCGACGCTAGAGCCGGCCATGAAGCCCGGCGTGTCACAGAGGTACAGCAGCGGGACGTTGAACGCGTCGCACTTCCAGACGAACTCGGCGGCCTTGCGCGCGGCGTCGGGGAAGATGGCCCCGGCTCGCTGGCTGGGTTGGTTCGCGACGACGCCGATCGCCCGGCCGTCGACGCGGGCGAAGCCGGTGAGGATCTCCGGGCCGTACTGTGACTGGAGTTCGAAGAAGGAGTCCCCGTCGACGACGCGGTCGATCACCCGGTGCATATCGTACCCCTTGTTCGGCTCCTGCGGGACGACGCCGTCCAGTCCCTCGGTGGGCTCCGCGGGCGGGGACGGCTCCGCGCTCGGCGGTCGCTCCTCGCAGTTGTCCGGGAGGTACGAGAGCAGTTGGGCGACGAGTTCGCGGGCGTGTTCCTCGTCGTCGGCGACGAGATCGGCGCTCCCGGAGTGGCGGGCGTGCATGTCCGGCCCGCCAAGCGTCTCCAGGTCGATGTCCTCGCCGGTGACCATCTCGACCATCCGGGGGGAGGCGATCGCGAGCGCGCTCATCCCGCGGACCATCACCGTGAAGTCGGAGAAGACGGGCGTGTAGGCCGCGCCGGCGATACACGGACCGTAGAGGACACAGATCTGGGGGACGGCCCCCGAGAGCCGCGAGTGGTTGAAGTAGAACTTCCCGATCCCCTCGCGGTTGGCGAAGAAGCCCCGCTGTTGGTCGATGCGCCCGCCCGAGGAGTCGACGAGGTAGAGCGCTGGCCTGCCGGTCTTGAGCGCCCGCTCCTGGAGGCGGAGGAACTTCTCGACGCCCTTGGCGGCCATCGAGCCGGCCTTGACGGTGAAGTCGTTGGCCATCACGTGGAGCTTCCGGCCCTCGAAGGTCGCCGCGCCGGTCAGCAGGCCGTCGGCCGGGAGCCGCGTCCCCTCGTCGTACTCCTCGACGTCGGGACTGTTCCCGTGCCAGTCGTCGAAGCCGGCGAACCGGCCGTCCTCGAAGTCCAGGCCGTCCTCGCCGAACCACAGTTCGAGGCGGTCCCGGACGAACAGTTTGCCCTGGTCGGCGAGGCGCTCCCGGTACTTCTCGGGGCCGCCGCGCTCGATGTCGGCGATCTCCTCGCGGAGTCGCTGCTCGCGGTCGGTCGGCCCGAGGTCCCCGTCGCCCGAACCGTCCGAGTCGCTCCCGTCGTTCCCGTCGGTCGTCACCTCTCGGACGAGCGTCGGCTCCTCGCTGTCGCCGACGTAGACCTCGACCGTCCGGCCGACGTGTTCGGCGACGGCGGCGGCGATGGCGGAGGCCTCGTCCCGACTCGCCTCGGCGGCGATACGGACCTTCATACCACACCCCACGACCCCCGGGGTGACAGTAGTTACCCCTCGGCGGCCCCGATTATCATCGCTCGTACTCGCGGCGTTCGTTTGATAACTGCCGCCGGGGAACTGCGAGCAGATGCCCACAGTCACCGGCGAGAGCGCGCGTTCCGCCCCGTCCCCCGGACGGGGCCGTCGGCTGCTGGTGCCGGCGGTCGCGGTAGCGGCGGCCGCCGCGGTCCTCCTGCTGGTGTCGGGACCCGCCGCTGCCGCCGACACGACGCCCCCGGAGTGGGGCAACGCGACGAGGGTCAACGGGACCGCCATCGCGGTGACGGTGTTCGACGACGGGAGCGGGGTGGAGACGGGCGGCCTGACGACGGATCAGTTCGTCCTCACGGCGGGGTCCGTCGAGGACGTCTCCGTCGCCTCGATCGAGCGCGGGAACCGGACCGGAGCCCGCGTCGTGCTGGCGCTGGAGCGGCGGGTGGGCGAGGAGAACGTCACCGTCGGCCTGTCCAGCGGTGCCAGCATCGACGACGCCGCCGGGAACGAACTCGAAGACGGGACGGTGACCGCGACGGGGATGGACGCGATCCCCCCGCAGTACGTCGCGTTCGGCGTCCGGCGGGTGAACGGGTCGACGATGCTGGTCCGGGCCGAGACCCGCGAGCCACTGTCACGGCTCCGCGTCTCCGTCGGCGGGGCGTCGACGGACAGGCTGAACCGCTCGGACTTCACGGAGACGGTCGCCGAGACGGCCGTCTACACCGCCCGATACACGGTCGACGAGGAGGGGGAACACGTGTTCCTGTGGCTGAACGCGACCGACGAGGGCGGCAACACGGTCAAGTTCGCCGAACTCCGGACGGTCCGCTACGACGCGACGCCGCCGAACGTCTCCGTGTCGGGGCCACGGACCGCGACCGTCGGCGAGACGCTGCAGTTCAGCGCGGCGAACTCGACGGACGACCACCGGGTCGCGGGCTACCGCTGGCGCGTCGGGAGCGACACCATCCTGCTCGGGCCGTCCGTCCGGGTGGCATTCGGCACGCCGGGGACCCGCGAGATCGCGGTCAGAGTGACCGACCCCGCCGGCAACGCCGCCGTCGTCACCCGGACGGTGAACGTCTCGGCGGCCGAGACGACCTCCCGGTCGGTGACCGTCTCGCGCCCGAACGCCAGCGCCGCGCGGGCGACGGTCTCGGGCACGGGTTTCCCACAGACCGTACGCGCCGACGACGGCCCCCTGACTCACGGCCGGAACGTCTCGGTGACGCACCTGCGAGCGGTGTTCCCGGCTGACCGGACCACGACACTCACGGTGCGGGCGCGGGACGGGACCCCGGACTCGTTCGCGCCGCCGAGGACCGCGACCGGGCTGGGGACCGTCCGCGTCGCCCACGGGGACAGTTCGGTGGGGCGGACGACGTTCCGGTTCACCGTGGCCCGCGCCGCGCTGGAGGCGGCCGGTGCCGACCCCGACGCGGTGGCGCTGTACCGCGACGGCGGGAACTGGACCCGCCTCGACACGACGCTGGTGAACGGGGCCGGAGCGAACCTGACCTACCGCGCCGTCTCGCCGGGCCTCTCCCGGTTCGTCGTGGCGGCCGGGGAGCCGACGGAAACCGGGACCCCG
This sequence comes from Haloarcula litorea, assembly GCF_029338195.1. Classification (NCBI taxonomy): domain Archaea; kingdom Methanobacteriati; phylum Methanobacteriota; class Halobacteria; order Halobacteriales; family Haloarculaceae; genus Haloarcula; species Haloarcula litorea. The sequence goes on along the minus strand of NZ_CP119779.1, from coordinate 2,614,153 downwards.
ACGGCGACCGCCACACCGTCGCCCGACACGTCGGACGCGGACACGAGCGGTGACCCGTCCGGCGGGAACGCGAGCGCCGGCGCGACGGCCGCACCTGCCCCGACGCCGACGGCCGCTCCCACCCCGACCGGGTCGGCGAACGTGACCGTCGCCAACGCCTCGCTGAACGCCTCCTCCCCGTCGGTCGGCGATCGGGTGACCCTCTCGGTGACGGTCGCGAACGGCGGGACCGCCGCGGGCAAGGCGCTGGTCACGGTCTTTCTCGACGAGAGTGCGCTCACCTCTCGGGAGGTGAGCGTGCCCGCCGGCGAGACCCGAACCGTGACGCTCACGGCGAACCTGACGGCGGCGGGCCCGCTGGCGGTGGACGGCGAGCGAGTCGCGACGGTCGGCTCCGGGAGTGGACTCCTCCCGGGACTGCCGAACCCGCTGGCGCTGTGGCCCGACGGCGTCGTCGGGACGGTCCTCGGTGCGTTCGTCGGTCTCGTGGTCGCCGTCTACGGCGTCCTGAAGGCGCTGGCGATCTACCTGGGTTACTGACCGCTGCTCTGTGTGGGGAGCTTCGGGACGAGCCACGAGAGGAAGGCGTCGGGGCTCCGGGTCTGGGTCCAGACGGTGCCCTCGCCGGAGAACTCGCAGACCAGCCCCTCGCCGCTGAACAGCGTGGACTTGAGCCCGCCGACGCGGCGCACGTCGAAGTCCAGCGTCTCCTCGAACGCCACGACGTGACCCGTATCGACCACGACGGACTCGCCGGGCTCGACGGTCAGCTCGTCGATGGCCCCGTAGCTGGCGACGAACGCCGGGCCCGATCCGCTCATCCGCAGGAGGAACAGCCCCTCGCCGCCGAAGAACGTCTTGCCGCCCCCGAACTCCGTGTCGACCTCGATGTCCGGGTGCGAGGCGAGAAAGGACGTCGACTGGACGTACAGCGTCTCGCTGTCGAGTTCGTGGTGGTCGACGTCGCCCGACAGCGCCGGCGCGAGCTTCAGCGTCCCCGGTTCGGTCGCGGTGAAGGTGTTCAGGAAAAAGGACTCGCCGCCCAGCACCGACCGCGAGAGCGACTTCAGCAGGCCGCCCTCGGCCTTCGTCTCGACCTCGATCCCGGTCGACTGGCTGACCATCGCGCCGGCCTCGGCGCGGACGGACTCCCCCTGGTCGAGCGTCAGGTCGAGCTGTGCGTAGGAGGGTCTGTGGGAGATGTCGTACTCCATAGACGAGCGTTCGCTCAGCTGATACTTAGCGCTACCGTCGGTCGTGGGGGGAGACGGTCGCGCCGCGTTACCGTAGCTGTGCTTCCAGCCGGTCGATCAGGTCGGGGTTGCCGAGGTGCAGCGGCGTCCGCGCGTGGAGTTCGTCGGGGTCGGTGTCCAGCAGTGACCCGCTGCCGTCGGAGGAGCGGCCGCCGGCGGCCTCGACGATGTACGCCATCGGCTGGCCCTCGAACTGGACCCGGAGTTTGCCCTCCGGCCGGGACTGCAACGCCGGGTAGGCGAACACGCCGCCGTAGGTCAACACCTGATTGATGTCGGCGATCATCGCGCCGCCGTAGCGGAGCTTGAGTTCCTGCCGGATCTCGGCGGCGTACCCCTGGAAGTCGTCGGTCCAGCTGTCGACGCCGCCCCCGAAGCCGAAGACCGTCGGGTCCTCGGGGACCGTCACGTCGTCGTCGACGAGGCGGCGGTCGCCGTCCTCGACGACGTACTCGCGGACGCGGCCGTCGCGGGCGACGACCATCGAGGTGACGGGGCCGTAGATGACGAAGCCGGCGGCCAGGAGGTTCCGGCCCGAGGTGGGCGGGCGCTCGCTGTAGACGCCGAAGATGGTGCCCATCCCGCTGTTGGGTTCGAGGTTCGAGGAGCCGTCGAGGGGGTCCATCGCGACGTGGAGTCGGCCGTCGGCGGTCGCGACCTCCTCGCGCTCCTCGCTGGCGTAGGTGGCGACACCGTCGACGCCCAGGACGCGCTGCTCGAACAGTTCGTCGGCGCGCACGTCGGCGGCGAGCTGCTCGTCGCCGCTGGGGTTGACCGTCCCGTGGTGTTCGCGCTCGGTCGCGATGGCCGTCCGGACGTCTGTGGTGGTGTCGGTGATCGCGTCGATGACCTGTGCGACCGTTCGGTCGGCCTCCGTGGCCGGAGCGTCGAGTGATTTGCTCATCTCTGGGGATCGGTAGGTGTCGTCGCCGGTGTTGGTCACGACAGTCGTCCGTTCCGTCGGGTCGCATAAGTACTTTTCTTCTGACATTTACTACGGACCGAGTGAATGGTTCAGACCGGGCGCAGTAAGTCGATTGTTCGAATCTTTAGGCTGTGTCTATCTAAACGTATACGGGATCTGATTTTTCTGGGTCCGGCGGCAGGCTTACACGGTGGCCGGACGAAGCCGGCGGTATGGAGCTCGACGACATCGACACCGTCGGCGTCGTTGGCGCGGGCACGATGGGCGCGGGCATCGCCCAGGTCGCGGCCGTCGCCGGCTACGACGTGGTGATGCAGGACATCGAACGGCAGTTCGTCGACGCGGGCTTCGACCGGATCGAGGAGAGCCTCGACCGGAAGGTCGCGTCCGGTGACCTCACCGGCGACGAGACGGCGGCGGCCAGGGACCGGATCGAGGGGACGACGACCCGCGGCGACCTGGCACCCTGTGACCTCGTGATCGAGGCCGTCGTCGAGGAGATGGACGTCAAGCAGTCCGTCTTCGAGGACCTCGCGGACGTCGTCGACGAGGGGACCGTCCTCGCGACCAACACCAGCACCCTCTCGATCACCACCATCGCGAGCGTGATCGACCGGCCCGAGCGCGTGCTCGGGCTCCACTTCATGAACCCCGTCCCGGTGATGAAGGGGGTGGAACTCGTCGTCGGCGAGAAGACCAGCGAGGAGACGGTGGCGCTGGGCCACGCCTTCGCGGAGGAGCTCGGCAAGGAGACCTGGGAGGCCGACGACAAGCCCGGCTTCGTCACCAACCGCATCCTGATGCCCTGGATCAACGAGGGGGTCCGCGCCTACGACGAGGGCGTCGCCGAGAAGGCCGACATCGACCGCGGGATGACGCTGGGCACGAACGTCCCGATGGGGCCGCTGGAGCTGGCCGACCACATCGGCCTCGACGTGGTGCTGGACGCCTCGGAGACGCTCCACCGGGAACTGGGCGACCGGTACACGCCGGCGTACCTCCTCAAGCGCAAGGTCGACGCCGGCGACCTGGGGAAAAAGACCGGCAAGGGCTTCTACGAGTACGACTGAACGGCGCTGCCCCGATCGGTTCCACCGGACCGTCCCGCCGGACGAACGCCCGACAACGGAACTCTCGTTGCCGAACAGTAAAGGACTGGGGGACGGTAGCTATCCCCATGGACTTCAGCCCGTCCGCCGAGCAACGCCAGATCCGCGACATGGTCGCCGAGTTCGTCGACGAGGAGGTGGTCCCCCGTGCCCCAGAGATCGACGAGACCGACGAGTTCCCCCGAGACCTCGTCGACCAGATGGCCGACCTGGGGCTGATGGGGATGCCCATCGCCGAGGAGTACGGCGGGGCGGGCCTGGACTACCACAGTTACGCGATGGCGCTGGAGGAGATCTCCCGCGGGAGCGGCGGCCTCGGGACCATCGTCGCCGCCCACATCTCGCTGGCCTGCAATATGGTCTCCGAGTTCGGCGACGAGACGCAGAAGGAGCGGTACCTGACGCCGCTGGCCGAGGGCGAGGACGTCGGCGCGTTCGCGCTCTCGGAGCCACAGGCCGGGAGCGACGTACCGGCGATGGAGACGACCGCCGAGAGAGACGGCGACGGCTACGTCGTCGACGGCGGCAAGCTCTGGATCTCGAACGGCTCGGTCGCCGACACGGTCGTCCTGTTCGCCAAGACCGATCCCGACGCCGGCAACAAGGGCATCTCCTCGTTCGTCGTCCGACCCGAGGCAGACGACGGGTTCGTCGTCGAGGGGACCGAAGACAAGCTGGGCGACAAGGGCTGTCCGACCGCCGAGCTCCGGTTCGACGACATGTACCTCCCCGAAAACCGCCGGCTCGGCGAGGAGGGCCGCGGGTTCGTCCACGCGCTGAAGACGCTCAACGGCGGCCGCATCACCATCGCCGCCCGCGGCGTCGGCATCGCGCAGGCGGCGCTGGACGAGGCGCTGCGGTACGCCCAGGACCGCGAGCAGTTCGGCCAGCCCATCTCGGAGTTCCAGGCCATCCAGCACAAGCTGGCGGACATGGACACCAAGACCGAGGCCGCCCGACTGCTGATGCACAGAGCCGCGGACCTCAAAGAGCGCGGCGAGCCGTTCGTCAAGGAGGCCGCACAGGCCAAACTGTACGCCTCGGAGGTCTCCCGGGAGGTCGCCAACGAGGGCATCCAGATCCACGGCGGCTACGGCTACACGAAGGACTTCCCGGTCGAGCGGTTCTACCGGGACGCCAAGCTCAACGAGATCTACGAGGGGACCAGCGAGGTGCTTCGCAACACCATCGCCGACGAACTCCTCGACTGATCGCTCAGTCGCTGTTTGATCGTCCAGAAGACCCTTTCCGGTGTCGGCGCTCAGCCCAGATATGCGACGGACACGGCGGGCGATACTCACCGGCGTCGCGGCCCTGTTCGCCGGCTGCGGACAGGTGAGCGACGGAACCGACGGCCCCGCCGACCCACCGACAGAGCAACAGCCCCGCGAGACGGCGACCGACGGGTCGAGCGAGACGGACACCGGGACCGACTCGCTGGACGACCACACCGAGGGCCCCGATTGCCAGGAGGGGACGATCGTCAACGCGAACCGCTTCGACCCCGTCGAGCAGTTGCCGCTCGCGCCGGCGGGCGAGGACCGGACCCTCGTCGAGGCGGCCGTGCGGGACGGCGGTGCAGAGGCGACGAGCTACCATCACGAACCGCCGGTGCCCTCCGGCGCGTACGTCGCCGTCGACGGGCGCTACTACCGACTGCGGGCCGATCGGACGGACAGCTCCGAGGTGCCCGCGCTCGTGATGGGCGTCGAGTGGCGGAAGGGGCGGACCGCGCCCGACGGGACCGACGTCGTCGACTTCGAGTCGCTCCCCGAGGCCGACCGGGCCGCGCTCCGGTACGTCGTCTTCGGCGGCGGTCCGGAACGACAGGAACTCCCATCGCGGGGCCTCTCGGCCTCGCAGCGGCCCGTTCCCTATCCGGACGGCGTCGGGGCGTCGCGGTTCGCGGCGGCCGACGGGAGCGTCTGGGTCCGGTGGAAGGACCGCGAGTGGGAGGTCTGGAGTGACGGCCGGACGACGAAAGACCGGTACACCTACCGCGTGGGCGTCGAGGCGGTCGCCGACACCGACGAGGCCTTCCGCAGCCACGTCCGGGAGACGTACCTCCTCGCGCGTTCGCGGTTCGACGCCGGTGAGCGGGAGATACTCCGTGCGGCCGCCGCCGACCAGCACAGGGAGTGTGCGCCGGTGTCGGACGCGATGGCGTCGCTGCGCGAGACGCTCTCCGAGGACGCGACGCTCCCGCCGCCGTTTGGCTACTCGTGGCTGGTCGAACTCGACGACGGCGTCTACCACGTCGAGACGATGGAGTGGACCGTCTAGTCGAGGTGCTCGGCCATCCACTCGAACTGCTCGCGCAGGCGGCGCTCCCCGGCGTCGGTCAGGGCGTACGTGTCGGCGATCCCCTCGACGGAGTGCTCGAGGAAGCCGGCGTCTTCCATCGCCTCCAGCGCGCCGTAGAAGCTCTGGGGGTCGATGCGCGTGTCGTAGCGGTCCTCCAGCCGCGTCTTGAGCCGCTGGCCGGTCAGCGAGCCGTCCTCGGCACCCGCCAGCAGGACGCAGATGTCGCGCCGCCGCCCGCTCTGGAACCACTTCGCCATACCAGCAAGGGGGTGCGAGCGGGGCTTGTCGCTTGCGGTCCGGTCAGTCCGAACCACACTGGTAGCGGCCGAGCGGCTCCCGCTCGATCGACTCGGGGCCGTCGAACACCGTCGGCTCCCGGTACCGGACGAGGGTGACGTTCACCGCGTCGTCCGAGTGCCGGGCGTTCCAGCGGGCACAGAGGGAGTCCGCCAGCGACTGCCGGAGCAGCGGTTCGCCGGCCGCGTCGCCCAGCAGCTTCCGCCAGCGCTCGTCGTACAGCGAGCTGACCTCCGGCGGCTTGCTCCCGTCGGGGTCGTGGTCGGTCAGGAGGTTCACCCGCTCGCCGGACGCGAGCGTCGCCGGCGCGGCGTACCACCACGTCCCCAGCGGCGGCGACGGGGCGAACATGTCCCACGACCGGGACTCGACGCGCTCGGGCGTGCCCGCCGGCGCGGCGACGACGCCGAGCGCGACGGCGTTGACGACGATCAGGACGGCGAGGCAGACGGCCGCGAGCGAGCGGGCGGCCGTCGAGAGCGCCGGCAGCCGGGCCGCGAGCGGTTCGCGGGGGCTGCTCGGGAGCGCCGGGCCGTCCCACGCCTCGGCCCGGCGCTCCACGCGGTCCCACAGCGCAGACGGCAGGAACGGGAGCAGGGCCGTCATCGAGACCAGCGGGAACACGCCGATCTGGAGCGTCAGGAGCATCCCGAAGTGCGCGACGACGAACGCCGCCGCGAGGAGACCGCGCCGCCGGCCGGTCAGGAGGAGCAACAGCGGCGAGACGAGCAGCAGTCCGAGCCAGAGCCAGCCCGCGACCGACAGCAGCAGGCCGGTGCCGGCGAGGACGTCCCCGAGCAGGACGGTGAACTGGTCCAGCTGGAAGACGTGCCGGACGGCGTCGCCGGCCAGCCAGATGTCCGCACGGAGCTTCACCGCGGCGTTGGTCACGTAGACGGCGACGACCTGTGCGAGCAGCCCCACCGTGGCGACGCCGGCGACGGTGTCGGTGGGGGCACGCGCGTCGCCGTCCGCGCCGTCGCGGGCGGACGGCGCGTCGACCGCCCAGCGCGCCCCGAGCGGGAGGAACAGCCCCCAGAACAGCAGCCGCCGGAGCAGGATGTCGCCCCCGTTGAGCACGAACGGGTTCCGGATCTGCAGCGAGACCAGCAGGACCAGCGACGCGGCCGTCGCGAGGCGGGTCCGGTAGCCGACGACCAGGGCCGCGGCGGCGACGGCGGCGAGGCCGAACAGGGCCGCCTGTGCCCACAGCGCCCCCGAGAGCGCGTGCAGCGACAGCGCGTCCCAGCCGGGGTACAGCGCGCCCAGCACCGAGCGGGGCAGAGCGCCCGCGTCCGTGTAGTGGGCCCGCAGCTCCGGCAGCCGCCACGCCAGGTCGACCAGGAGGACCAGCCCCAGCGCGACGCGGAAGGCGGCGAGCCCGCGGCTGTCGACGGCGGCACGGCGGCGGAGCCACGTGCGGAGGGAGCGGTCGGTCACGTCAGCGAGTGACGCGGTCGCGGACATAAGTCTTCCACCCCGCCGCCACCGACAGGGTTCAGTAGGGCCAGTCCCAACGACGGGGCGATGGCAGACTCCGAGCAGGCGAACGAGGCGTCGGCCGACGGAATCACCGCCCGCTACACCGAGCGAGACGGCGAACGGCTGCTCACCTTCGAGAGTGCGACCGGGACCGCTGCCGTCGCCCAGAACGTCGAGGGGTACGCGATGCTGAAGGTCCGGCCAAGCGCCGACGGCGACGAGCTCGAACGCTACTACGGGTTCGATATGGCGCTGGACCACGCCGCCGAACTGCTCGGCGTCTCGCCGACCGACCTCCCGGTCCCCGATGCCGCCGCCGATATGGGGATGTAGCCCGCCAAAGAGCTATTGTGCGCCGGTCCCACCGGCCGGTATGACGACGCTCACCGACCGGTTCGACCACCCGGCGTGGCTGACCGCAGCCGGGACGCTCGCGGGGTACGGCCTCGTCCTGCTGTTCCTGTTCCTCCTGCTGTTCGTCGTCCCGTACCTGCTCTTCCCCGCGTAGTCTGTGGCCCAGGACGGGCGGCCCGGCGGGGCAAGAGTAAAACGAACCCCCACGGTAGATGATGATATGAGTGTCGAGCAGGAGCAGACCGAGCGGACCATCAGGTGTCTGGTCGCCAAGGTCGGCCTCGACGGGCACGACCGGGGGGCACACGTCATCGCCCGGGCGCTCCGGGACGCCGGTTTCGAGGTCATCTACTCCGGCCTGCACCGCTCGCCCGACGAGGTCGTGCAGGCGGCGGTCCAAGAGGACGTCGACGTGGTCGGTATCTCCATCCTCTCGGGGGCGCACAACACGCTGGTGCCCAAGATCCTCGACGGCCTGCGGGAGTACGACGCCTTCGACGATCGGCTCGTCCTGGTCGGGGGCATCGTCCCCGACGACGACGAGGCCGAACTCCGCGAGCAGGGCGTCGACGAGATCTTCGGTCCGGGCGCGTCGATGGAGGAGATGATCGCCTACATCCGCGAGCACGCGCCCGAGCGATGAGCGACCTGGTCGAGGACCTCGTCGCGGGCAAACACAGCGCGCTCGCGCGGGTCATCACGAAGATCGAGAACCGCTCGGCGGGGTACCGGGACCTCGTCTCGGACCTGCACGCCCACACCGGCCACGCCGACGTGATCGGCGTCACCGGGAGCCCCGGCGCGGGCAAGTCCACGCTCGTCGACAAGGTGGCCGCCGCGTACCGCGAGGAGGGGCTGACCGTCGGCGTCATCGCCATCGATCCCTCCTCGCCGTTCTCCGGCGGCGCGGTGCTCGGGGATCGGATCCGGATGGCCTCCAACGCCGGCGACATGGACGTGTTCTTCCGCTCGATGTCGGCCCGCGGGTCCCTGGGCGGCCTGTCGACTGCCACGACGGACGCGGTGACGGCGCTGGACGCCTTCGGCAAGGACAAGATCGTCGTCGAGACGGTCGGGGCGGGCCAGAACGAGGTCGACATCGTCCGGACCGCCGACACCGTCGCCGTCCTCGTCCCGCCGGGCAGCGGCGACGACGTCCAGATGCTGAAGGCGGGCATCCTCGAGATCGGCGACGTCTTCGTCGTGAACAAGGCCGACCTCGACGGTGCCGATCGAACGGTCCAGCAGTTGCGGGAGATGCTGGGGAACCGCGACGGGCGGCCCGACACCGGGCACCACGGCGCGGCGGCGACGGCGCGGGCGGACGGCGACACCGACGGTCCCGGCGAGGGCGAACAGTGGGACCCGCCCATCGTCGAGACGGTCGCCAACCGGGGCGAGGGGGTCACGGAGTTCATCGAGACCCTGGCCGAGCACGGCGACTACCTCGACCGGACCGGGAAGCGCGAGCGACAGGCCCGCGAGCGCTACGCCGCCGAGATCCGGACGCTGCTGCGCGAGGACGCCAACGACCTGCTGGCCGCGGAGCTGGAGCGGCGCGGCGGGATCGAGAGCTACGTCGACGCCGTGATGGCGAAGGAGACCGATCCCTACGGCGTCGTCGACGAGGTACTCGCGCCGCTCCGTGCGTGCCTCGAGGAGCGGGAAGACGCCCCGTGAGGCGACCCGGTGCGAGTCCACGCAGTCGACGGCCCAGCGCCGACACGCGGCGTCTGTTCCGCGCTCACCACCGCCGGCGATAACTCCTGGTACGGGGGACGGGCGCGCCTGCGGATTCCGCCCCCACGTATAAGCGTCGACGCGCCGTACGGAGGCATATGAGATTGCGCAAAGCCCTCGGTGCCGCCGTCGGTGCCGTCGGCGCGACGGCAGTCGCCAACCGCGTCCTCCAGTCGCGTCCCGACGAGTTCGAGCCGTTCCTCGCCGGCACACAGCGGACCTATCGCTGGCGTGGGTTCGACGTGGCCTACACGGAAGCCGGCGACCCCGAGGACCCGGACCTGGTCCTGTTGCACGGGATCAACGCCGCCGGGTCCAGCCACGAGTTCCACACCGTCTTCGAGGCGCTGGCCGAGGACTACCACGTCGTCGCCCCGGACCTGCCGGGCTTTGGCCACTCCGACCGGCCGCCGCTGCTGTACTCGGCGTCGCTGCTCACGACGTTCGTGCGGGACTTCCTCGCGGACGAGGCGGAGAACCCGACCGTCGTCGCCTCCTCGCTGACGGCCGCCTACGCCGCCGAGGCGGCCCGCGAGGTGGACGTCGCGGAACTGATCCTCGTCTGTCCCACGGACACCTCGATGGGGAACCGGAACGTCTGGCTCCGCTCGCTGCTGCGCGCCCCCGTCGTCGGGCAGGCGATCTTCAACCTCATCGGCTCCAGGGCCTCCATCCGCCACTTCCACGACGACCACGGCTACTACGACATGGCCAACCTCAGCGACGAGGTGGTCGACTACGAGTGGCAGAGCGCCCACCAGCCGGGCGCGCGGTTCGCGCCGGCGTCGTTCGTCTCGGGCTTCCTCGATCCCGAGGGCGACCTCGGCGAGACGCTCTCCTCGCTGGACGTCCCCGTGACGCTCGTCTGGGGCGAGGACGCCGACATCACCCCGCTGTCGCGGGGCCGCGATCTCGCGGACGAGGCCGACGCGACGCTGGTGGTGTTCAGCGACTCGCTGCTCCTGCCCCACGTCGAGCACCCCGAGGAGTTTGTCGACGTGGTGCGGGGCGAGACCGTCCGGGTCCGCGTCGAGAACGACGACTGACCCTCAGCGCGGCCGGAACACGACCGCGCGGTCGCCGGTGGTCTCGCGCTCGCCGACCTCGACCCCGACGACCGAACCGATCGCCACGTCCTCCGGGTCGACGCCGCGGACCATCCCGGTCGCCGAGACGGGACCGAAGTCGACGACGGCGGTCACGTAGGGGGCGTCGTCCTCGAACTGCGGCGTGGGGACGGTGATCGTGGTGTGGGAGGCGATCTCGCCGCCGTCGGGCAGCGGCTCCTCGGCGAGGTCGCGGTCGCCGCACTTCGGACAGACCCGTCGGGGCGGGAGCCAGCCGTGGCCGTTGCCACACTCCAGATAGTACCCCCCGCCGTCCGCGATCGCGTCGAGCCAGTCGTCGTACTCGCCGTCGCGGGCGCTCTCGGTCATTCTGCCACCTCCAGCACGTGGACGGTCGTGGAGGCGACCGTCCCGCCGGCGTTGTGTGCGACGCCGACGGTGGCGTCGGAGACGTCGTCGGCCCGCGGGTGGCTCCCGTCGAGGAGCCACGCGAGCGTCGCCAGCTGTGCGACGCCGGTGGCACCGACCGGGTGGCCCTTGGCCTTCAGCCCGCCCGAGAGGTTGACCGGCAGCTCCCCGCGGCGGTCGGTGATCCCCTCCCGGGCGGCGGTGATCCCCTCGCCGCGCTCGAAGAAGCCCAGCGACTCGGTGGCAAGCACCTCGGCGATGGTGAAGCAGTCGTGGACCTCCGCCACGTCCACGTCGTCGGGACCGACGCCGGCGTCGCCGTAGGCCTCCTCGGCGGCCTTGTCGGCGGCGGGGGTCTGTGCGAGGTGAGGCCGGTCCTGGAGCGCGAGGTTGTCGCCGCCCTGGCCGGTGCCCGTGATCGCTACGGGCGCGTCCAGGTCGTGCTCGGCGGCGTACTCGGCGGTGGTCAGCACGGCGGCGGCCGCACCGTCGGTGATCGGACAGGAGTCGTACAGCCCCAGCGGGCTGGCGATGGTCGGCGCTTCGAGGGCGTCCTCGACGGCGATCTCCTTCTGGATCTGGGCGTGATCGTTGACGAGCGCGTGCTCGTGGTTCTTGACGGCGACGTGGGCGAGGTCCTCGTGCGTGCCGCCGTACTGGTCGAAGTACGATCGGGCCATCAGCGCGTACGCGCCGGGGAAGGTCATCCCGGCCCGGACTTCGAAGAGGTCGTCGGCGGCGATGGCCAGCGCGTCCGTCGCCGCGGCGGTGCCGATGTTGGTCATCCGCTCGGCCCCGCCGACGACGATCACCTCCGCCTCGCCGTTGCGCAGCGTCGTGACGGCCTCTCGCACGGCCGCCCCGGCTGAGGCACACGCCGCCTCGAACCGCGTGGCAGGTGCTTCCAGTCCGATCGTCTCGGCCATCAGCGGCCCCTGGTGGCCCTGGTGCTCTGCGAGTTCGCCCATAAAGTTGCCGTAGTAGAGCGCGTCGACGTCACCGCGGTCGACGCCGGAGGCGTCCAGCGCCTCCAGTCCGGCCTCGGCGAAGAGGTCGCGACCGGTGCGCTCGGGGTGTTCCCCGAACTTCGTGACGCCGGCCCCTGCGATACGTGGGTCTGACATTACCTCACAGTGGAAGTTTGACACTTAAATGCCTGCCGACACTGTGTGGTCTTGCCACGATTCTCGCGGTTCGAGACCGCGGGACTGCGGTACTCTTATCCACCGACTGAACTGTTCTCACGACGGCTGTGGGACCCTCGAAGGAATCGGAGGGCGGCACGGGTTCACGACCGTCGCGTGTCGTGACAGCTCGCCGTCAGTCCACGATCTCGCCGATCCGGCGTGGCTCGCCGGAGAGCGACGGCTCGGGTTCGACGATCTGCAGGACCTCGTGGTCGGTCACGTCCGGGTAGGACTTCTGGACGGCGTCCTCGATGAGTTCCTTCTCGAGCCGGAACTCCGTGCCGTCGTAGACGACGTCGACCCCTTGTTCGTCGAACGAGAGAACGGTCATACTCGCGGTAGGCGGGTCGCGACCAAAAGCCTGCGCTCTCGCGAGCCGTTCGAGAGACGATCACACGCCGGTCGCTCGCGGCGTCGTCAGACGCCCGTCAGACGCCCGTCGTGCGGTCCCTCAGGGTTTAATACCGTCGAAATCACTATTAGGCACGTGCCACTCGGCTCCGACCCGCTCTCCGAACTCGCGATCCCCGACGGGACCCACGTGGAGGAACACGACCTCGTGACCGACGGGGACGTCATCGTCGGCGGGCAGAGCACCGTCGAGTTCGGGGTGCGCGGTCGGTCCGTCATCGCGGACGAGCGAGTCCGGTTCGGCGGCCACATCGAGGCGGAGGGCGACTGCCGCCTCGACATGTGGTGTGACGTCGCGGACAACGTCCTCGTCGGCGAGGACGCCTACATCGGCGAGCGCGTCCACATCGGCGGCGAGCTGCGGGTCGCCGGCGACCTCGACGTGGGCGACGACGTCGACATCGAGGACGGCTTCGAGGCCAACGGCTGGATCGTCATCCGGAACCCGATGCCGACCGTCGTCTTCCTGTTCGTCTACCTCTCGCACCTGCTGCGCATCGGCGAGGACGAGGCCGCCGAGGACGTGGTCGAGTCGATGCTGGGCGAGGACGCCGACGACACGGACCCGGTGCTCATCCCACGCGGAGCCAACGTCTCCGACGACGCCTGGCGCGTCTCGACCCCGGCGACCGTCGGCGACGACTGCCGCCTCCACGGCAACATCCGCGCCGAGTCCGTCGAGGTCGGCCGCGACACGGTCGTCTTCGGCAGCTTGCGCGCCCGCGAGGACGTCACCGTCGGGAAGGGGACCGAGATCAAGGGCGACGTGACCACCCGCGGCGGCACCGTCCGGGTCGGTCCCGGCGCGAAGGTGTGGGGCGACATCTCGGCGAAGACGGTCGAACTCCACGAGAACGCCACCGTCGATGGAACGATCCGTGCACGCGAGGAGATGCGGATGCACACCCAGGAGGTGCTGGACCGGCCCGACGAGGACGCCGCCGCGATGGCGGCGATGGCCGAGGAACTGGAGGGCGAGGGGGACGACGCGGCTGCGGAAGCCGACGCCGAGGAGGACGCGGGAGCCGACACGGACGAGGCTGCCGACGACGGTCCCGAGGACGCGACCGACGACGCGGCGAGCGACGGCGAGGGCGAGGGCGACGCCGCCGAGGCGTCCGACTGACGCTCAGCTGTCCGTGCCCCGTCCCCGACCGACGACGACCGTTCTGTAGCTCGCCCGTGCCAGTACGGCGACCACCGTCAGTCCGGCCAGCACGAGCGCGGGCACCGCGGCGAAGAAGACACCGCCGGACCCGGTGTTCAGCGCGACCTGCGCGTACACGCCGGCGAGGGCGGTCAGCACGCCGAGCAGGCCGACGGCGACGCTGGCCGCGTCGTCGGCCCCACCGTCGACCCGCCGTCGGAGCCAGTCGCCGGCGACGACGGACCCCAGCGCGATCGCGAGCAGACTGGTCGTGTCGATCGTCACCGGCCCGACGTAGAGCCACGTCGGGAGCGGCGAGACCGAGCGGAGTTTGGCGGCGATCGCGAGGGCGATCGCGACCGCGACGAGGTCGGAGAGGGCGATTCGGTCGATCGTGCGGGACCGGACGGACATACGGGCCACTGGACACGCGATCGACAAAACGTCCGGGGTCGCTCAAACTGCGCCCGAACCGAAACCGCCTTTCCCGCGTCACTGGTATCGGCTGGCATGCTCTCGCTCGCACTCGCCGGCAAGCCCAACGCCGGGAAGTCTACCTTCTACAAGGCGGCGACGATGGCCGACGTGGACGTGGGGAACTACCCGTTCACCACCATCGACGCCAACCGCGGCGTCAGCCACGTCCGCACGGAGTGTCCCTGTCTCGACCGGGAGGCGCGCTGTGGCGACGAACACTGCCGGGACGGCAAGCGCTACGTCCCCGTCGAGCTCATCGACGTGGCCGGCCTGGTCCCCGGGGCTCACGAGGGCCGCGGTCTCGGGAACCAGTTCCTCGACGAACTCACCAACGCCGACGTCATCCTGAACGTGGTCGACGCCTCCGGCGGCACCGACGAGGAGGGCGAACCCGTCGAGGTCGGCCAACACGACCCCGTCGAGGACGTCCACTTCGTCGAGGAGGAGATGGACCTCTGGCTGGCCAGCATCGTCGACCGCAACTGGGAGTCCGTCGAGCGCGCCTCCCGGTCGCCCGATTTCGACCTCGACGAGGCGCTCGTCGACATGCTGACCGGCGTCGGCGCGACGGAACTGGACGTGGCCCGCACCCTCCGTGAGCTGGACTACCCCGAGGACCCCATCTCCTGGACCGACGAGCACCGCGAGGCGCTGGCCCAGCAGATCCGCCGGCGAACCAAGCCGATCGTCGTCGTCGCGAACAAGGCCGACATCGCCCCCGAGGGCAACGTCGAGCGCCTGCGCGAGGCCGCCGAGGTGGTCGTCCCCGCCACCGCCGACGGCGAACTCGCCCTGCGGAAGGCCGCCGAGGCCGGCGTCGTCGACTACGACCCCGGCGACCCCGACTTCGAGATCGTCGGCGAGGTCAGCGACCAGCAGCGCGAGGGCCTGGAACGCATCCGCGAGGTGATGGCCGACTACGGCGGCACCGGCGTCCAGACCGCGATGGACACCGCCGTCTACGACCTGCTGGACCACGTCACGGCCTACCCCGTCCAGAACGACACGAAGTGGACCGACGGGCAGGGGAACGTCCTCCCCGACGCCCACCTGCTGCCCCGCGGGTCGACGCCGCAGGACCTCGCGTACGCCGTCCACTCGGACATCGGCGACGGCTACATCCACGCCGTCGACGCCCGTGCGAACCGCCGCATCAGCGACGAGACGGAACTGGAGGAGGGGGCCGTGGTCAAGATCGTCAGCGACAACTGAGCACGGAGCGGGCCGGATACGCCCGGATTACCGATGGCGTGTGCCACGGTAGCACGAGACACGTTCAGCTTTCGTGTCAGTACTATCGAAATAACAAATCAGCCGGCTTTCTGTCCCGGTAGTATGGCGACCGGGAATCCCAAGGGGATGATGCTGGACTGTTACCGCCGGTACATCGGCAGCATCGAGGAGGTCTCCGAGGTCGACGTGGTGTTCGGGATGGGGCTGACGATGGGCGGCGTCGCGCTGTCGGTGGCCGGCTGGCTGGCGTTTCTCTGGAACGAGACGATGGCGGCCTACGGGACCAGCGGCTTCTACACCGTCCGCGAGGTCGCGATCGTCGTGGCCGGCCTTGGCCTGCCGCTGTTCCTGCTCGGCGTCGTGACGATGACGCTGGGCAGCGACCGGATGACCGCACTCTCGCTCGCCGGCACCGCGGTCTGCGTCGGGGCCGTCCTGCTGTTCCTCGCCACGTACCCGAACCAGTGGGACGTGCCGGCGAAACTCCACGCGCCCCTGGGCGTCAGCCTCTACGGCGTCGGTGCGGGGATGCTGGTGTTCGCCACGGGCGCGGCCTACAGTTGTCGGGTCACCGGTCGGTGAGGCGGCTACTCGTCGTCGCCGGCGAACAGCCCCGACTGCTCCGGTTCGTCGTCGGGGCCCCCGGACTCGTCGGCCGCGCCGTCCGCTGATTCGGCCACCTCGGGGTCGTCGGCCGACGGCTCCGTCGGGACCACCGGCGGCTCGTAGGTGTACAGATACCCATCGTGGACCACGTGGTACGACTCGCCGTCGGGCGTCTCGACGACGGCGCTGTCGGTGTCGATCGCGAAGTCCACGAGGTCGCCCAGCGACGCCGCTCGCGCCTCCGGCAGGTCGCGGGCGTCGGGCGGCAGCTCGATGCTGTTGATCCAGTCGTCGAACTCCGTGCGGTCGTCCTCGTAGACGAGCCGTTCCCGCTCGGCGTCGGTCAGCCCGAGGTCGTTGCGCGTCCGCGCGACTACGAGCGCGGCGAGGGCGACGAACGCAACGCCGAAGAGCGCGGGCCCGCCGACGGCTTCAAGGGTGCTCGGCTCGCGCGGGACTTCGACGGTCTCCGTCCTCTGGAACTCCTGCGTGCTGGCCGTGGCGTTGACGCGGTAGGCTGCTGATTCGAAGGCGATTGGGAGCACGTACTCCATCGTCCGGTTCACGGGCTGGCCGTTGACGGTGCCGGTGATGCGTACGAGCGAGACGATCTCCATCCGCGGATCGCCGGGTGGTCGACCCAGTTGTTCCTCGATCCGTTCGGTCCGGTTCATCGTTCGGTTGACGTCGACGCTGAACGGGACTCGCATCGTGCCGTCCGGTGAGAGCGAATCGGCGCGCTCGGCCGTGAGCGTACGCGTCCGCCGCCACACTTCGGTAGTCCGCTCCCGATCCTGTTCAACCGAACGCATCACCGCCTGTTCCACGACCGCTACGTCGAGCGTGCCACCGTCACTCGCGTTGTAGTCGAAGACGAAACTCCCGTTCAACACCGGCGCGGCGAACGCGAGATACACCGACCGGTTCGTCAGTTTCGACCCCGTGTCGTAGATCGGGTTCGGTTCGGTCACCGTCGCTTGGTGCTCGTAGTCGGCAGACATCGACCACGAGGCCGCGACCCGTTCTTCCGTCGTCGTCCCCGGATCGACGTGAGCGCCGTAGGTGAGCCAGCCACCCAGGAGTGCGAGGATCAGTAGTCCGACAAGGACAGTTTCGAACTGCTTGTCGAAGAACGAGCGCAGCCGGAGCCAGCGTCTCGGCATTACCTCTTTCGCATCCTATTAAAAAATTGTTATTTATACCGTACTCTTCGGTTGGTGGAGGTTACCGCCGATACGGAACGGACCGGAGTCTATTTTGATTGAAACGGTATCCAGGCTTTCCCGTGATTCACATCGTCTTCACAACGTCGAAATTCTCGCTGTAGTGTTCGATCGCCCACTCGTCAAGGGCCAGGTCTAGTTGCTCGTCCGCTGATTGGCGGTCTACTGTACCCACAGTCATATAATGGGATCAATTATTACTGTATTTATATTCAATAATATATTCTATATTATATATTAAAATATAATAAACTGGTGCAGAAGGAGAGGTGAAACAACTGCACACCGGTCAGAAGAATCAAGTGATTAGTCGGCAACCGTGACTTCGGGCACAGCACAGCCGAGTCGCGATGCCGAAGGCAAGTGTTTCTCAGGCTCACTCTGCTATCGTAATTAGCAGATACGAACGAGAAGAAATTTGGGAAACTCAATCATCGCGTTAAAGATACGAAACGCTATTAATATTAAATAGATTATATTTTAATTCTTTTACAGAGTCCCAATTGTGGAATTTGCACTGGTGTCATCAGCGTGAATAGTGAAAGCGGGGTCGGCTGCGAATGCACCACCGGAGGAAGGTCTGGTATCGAAGAAGAGACCAACAGTCAGCTGATTGCCGACAGGGAGTGCAAATGCTCCCTCATTACCCGGTGAACCACCAACATCGCCGTTATTTGCGGTAAAAGCGTTTGTCGATATTTTACTGTTCTCGTCGCCGTCGGGGTAGAAGTAAATATTACCGGAGTCACCATTTGCAGTCACATCAATCCAGACGTAGACTTGATCGGTGCCATTATTCGTCACATTAAGCACCGAATCGAAACTATTCTCAGCCTCGTCATTAAGTCGATCAAGAGTTATTTCGATTTCGCCATCGCTTGCAACCTCTGAATATTTGCTGGGGCTGGTGAGACTCAAGTATGCGCTCCCATCATCAACAATACCTCCAGACATATTGCGCTCAGCATCCACGTCACCAAACGCACCAGTACCCATTACAGCCGCCGAGCCGGCGGCAAGCGATCCCATTCCGATCAGGAACTTGCGTCGTTGCATCGTTGTAGTCTCCGTTTGCACACCCGTACGACCAGTCACGCGCCCGACACCACGGCCGGGGTGTGCTCATACTATGCCACGTGCTATCACCCCTTTTGTATAGACGAGCGGCCAGTGGCAACACGTCTCTGCGCCGACGAAACAGGCGGTTGCGGTTCGCAGAGGACCTTTTCACACCGATAATCCGGTCGTACCGGATTGCTCCGAGGGCTCGGAAGAAATGACAATAGAGTAAGTAGAAGGTTCGAAGATATGTAGCCTTATTAACTTTATATCGGGAGTGTGTGCCACACCTCGTCGGGGGAAGCAGCCGATCAGTAGATTATGAGTCAAACCGCCGCCGAAGTATCCGGGGACGGGGCGAACAGTAGCAGCGAACCACCCTCCGAAACCACGGTCTTCGAGATACTGAGCAACGACCGCCGGCGGTTCGTCTTCCACTACCTCAAGCAGCGCGACCGGCGCGTCTACCTCCGCGAGCTCGCGGAGCACGTCGCCGCCTGGGAGAACGAGAAGCCCGTCGACCAGCTCAGCTCCGCCGAGGCCAAGCGCGTCAAGACCGCGCTCCACCAGCACCACCTGCCCAAGATGGACGCGCAGGGGTTCGTCGAGTACGACCGCCAGCGCGAGACCGTCGCCCTGGCCGACGCCGTCTCCGACCTGGAGGTCTACCTCGACGTGGTGCCCGGTGGCGACGTGCCCTGGAGCCTCTACTACCTCGGGCTCTCTGGGCTGGGACTGCTCGCGCTTGCCTGCGTGAGCTTCGATCTGGGGCCGGCCGCGGGCGTGCCCGACATCGCCTGTGCGCTCTTCCTGGTCGTGGCCTTTCTCGTCTCCGCCGGCGTCCACACCTACCTCAACCACGCACAGCTCCGACTGGGCAGCACCGCTGACCCGCCGGAGGTGGGAGAGCGGTGACCGTCCGGGCGGTCGCCCTCCTCGCCGCCACACTACTGATCGTCGCGTCGCTGCCGTTCCAGACCGCCGGATTCAGCGCCGCCAGCGTCGACCGATCGGTCGAGGTCGCCGTCGCCGAGGACCCGGACGCCTACCTGGGCATCGACCGCGCGGAGCCGGTGACGGTCTCGGGCAACGAGAGCGAGGTGACGCTGTTGACACTCACGAACCGGTTCGAGACGAACGTCGAGATGTTCTACGATCTCACCGAGAGTGAGCCCGGCGAACCGCCGTCCATCGAATCCTGGGGCGGACCGGACCGGCTCGGAAGCGGTGACGTCCTGGAGAGTGCCGAACGTGCGCCGGTGACGGTGATCGTCTCCTGTGGGAACTCGACGGCCTCGGAGCGGTACACGTTCGACCTCATCGCCGACGGGGGCAGCGTCAGGGTCGAACTGGAGCGGGACGTGACCGTCGAGTGCGTGTGACCGGCCGCGCGACTCAGGTCAGCGGCCGGAACCACACCGCCGCCACCAGCGCCGCGAGGAACAGGTACGAGCCGCGCACGAGCAGCATCGTCGCCAGTTCGGACTCGGCGCGGACGGCCACGCCCGCGACGACGCCGAACACGACCGCCGCGCCGGCGGCCGACGGGGGAATCCCCGGCAACAGGACGGTCAGGACGACGACGCCGACCATCGCCGCCACGAGCAGGCCGACGGCGAGCCACCGCGCCGACGCCGGCCCGAGGACGACGGCGACGGTCCGCTTGTCGATCGACCGGTCGTAGTCGTAGTCCTTCTCGTCGTCGATGATCTTGATGCCCGTCAGGAGGACGAGGAAGACGCCGGCGAGGCCGAGCACGCGGGGCGCGAGCGCCGCGGCCTGTGCGTAGTAGCCCCCCAGCAGCGCCAGCGCGATCCCCGTGGGATAGCCCATCGTCGCGCCGACGGGGTTCAGGTCCAGCTGTGGCGCGTGGGTGTAGCCGATGACCCACGTCGGGACGGTCAGCAGGGCCGCGCGGAGGCCGACAAGCAGCCACAGTCCCACCGTACAGGCCGCGAACCCGATCGCCGCCCCGACCAGCGCGGCCCGGCACCCGCCGACGGTCAGCGGGTGGTCGTCGTCCTCGCCGCGGACGTGGAAGTCGACGTAGCCGTCCTTGACGTGTGCGGTGTAGACGGCGAAGAACATCGCCGCGGCGTGGAGGCCCGCGACGGCCGGCGAGAACCGGCCCGCGAGGACGGCACCGAACAGCGACGTCGCCAGCGGCGGGAGCATGAAGACGGGGTGGACCTGCGAGGCGAGCGCGCGGCCGGCCGCGAGCGCCCCCGTCTCGTGTCGGGCGACTGCCATACCGGGAGTGAGGCCGCCGGGAGCAAAAAGACTCGTACGGGGTCAGTCGGCGCGCCAGTTGGCCCGGTCGAGGACGAACCCCGAGAGGTGCGAGGCCAGGTCGCGGGCCGCGTCCTCGCTGGGTGCGTGGAGTTCGCCGGAGACCGGCCCGGCGTCGCCGCCCAGCCCCTCCGTCTCGGAGATGGGGTCGGTCCCGGTCGGGTACGGCCGACGCGAGCGGACGCGGTCCCGCAGGCGCTGGACGGTGTCGTCGGTCAGGCGGTAGTCGAGGTGCTGGAGGTCGTACCGGACGATGTAGCCGCGGGTCGCGGCACGGACGGCGACGACTGGCTGGCCGCGGTCGACACAGCGGTCCCAGACGGCCTGTTGCTCGTCGTAGGTGGTGTACACCGGCACGTTCGACGGTGTGAGGTGGTCCATCGGACACCCGTAGGGGCTGGACCGGTATGACCCTTCGGCGCGCGTGTTGCGGGGGGCGGTCAGTCGCGGACGGCCTCGGTCGCCTCGGCCATGATCCCGATGGCCTCCTTCAGCGAGTCCATATCAGTCGCGTAGGAGATCCGTGCGTAGCCCGCGCCGTGGTCGCCGAACGCCTCGCCGGGGACGACCACGACGCCGCGCTCGATGACCTCGTCGACCCAGCCGTCGGGCACCTCCGGCATCGCGTAGAACGCGCCCTTCGGCGTCGGACAGTCCAGCCCCATCTCCTCGAGCCCCTCCAGCAGGACGTCCCGGCGCTCCTCGAAGGCCGCGCGCATCTCGGCGACCGGCTCCTGTGGCCCGGTCAGAGCGGCCTCGGCGGCGTACTGTGCGGGTGCGGAGGCACACGCCTGGGCGTACTGGTGGACCCGGAGCATCCGCTCGATCCGTTCGTTCGTCGCCGTCACCCAGCCCAGCCGCCAGCCCGTCATCGAGTAGGCCTTCGAGCAGGCGTTGACGACGGCGACGTTGCCGGTGTCGTCGAACGCCGCCGGGGAGCGGTGCTCGCCCTCGAACACCTGCTGTTCGTACACCTCGTCGGAGACACAGAGCACGTCGTGGTCGGCGGCGATGCGGGCGAACTCGCGCATATCTTCTGGGGACTGGACCGCCCCCGTGGGGTTGGCGGGCGAGTTGACGACGAAGGCGGCCGTCTCGTCGGTGATCGCCTCCTCGACGGTCTCGGGCGCGAGGGTCAGGTCGTCACGGAGCGGGACCGGCCTCGGCGTCCCGCCGGCGAGTTTCGTCAGCGCGTCGTAGGAGACGAACCCGGGGTCCGGGAAGATCACTTCCTCGCCCTCGTCGACGTGCGCTTCGAGCGCGACGTGCAGCGCCTCGCTGCCGCCGGAGGTGGCGATGACGTCCTCGGGATCGACCGCGAAGTCGTTGTCACGGGCGTGTTTCGCGGCGATGGCCTCCCGCAGTTCGCGGGTCCCTTTGTTCGACGTGTAGCCGTCGGCCTTCCCGGCGCGGATGGCCTCGACGGCCGCCTCGCGGGCGTGGTCCGGGGTCGGGAAGTCCGGCTGCCCGAGCCCGAGGTTGATCGCGTCCTCGCCGGCTGCTTCGAAGACCTCGCGGATCCCCGAGATGGAGACCTGCTCGACGCGACTGGAGAATGCTGTCATCACCTACGTCACCGGGTGCGAGGCCGATAATTCTTCCCGATTCAGCCGCCCGACGGCCGGTCGGGGCCCTCAACAGGGGTCGATCTCGGTCCCGCGGACGCGGCGGACCCCGAGCGGGCCGACCTCGTAGACCGCCTCCGAGGCGGTGTCCGCGAACACCCTGTCGTCGCCAGCTCCGACCGTGTACGCGTACGGGAGCGTCACCGAGACGCGAAGCCCGCCGGGCGATACCCCCGTCACGCGCGCCGAGCGGCTCGGGCCGGCACCTTCGTTCACGCCACCATCGGTCAGGCAGGTCGCGCCGTCCAGCCGGTCCCGGACGTGGTCGGCCTCGGCGGCGAGTGCCCGCTGCTCCGCCCCCCACACCGCAGCCACACCGGCGAGGACGACACAGAGCGCCAGGACGGCCGAGAGCGCGGTTCGTCTCGTGGTCGGCATCTCGTCCGTCCGATCGTCCGGTCAGGGGGTATCAGTTCCGGACGCTTCGGTCCCGCTTTGACCGACACTGTCGAGCGAGGACGGAGCGTGGTCGCCGGTGTCTCGGCCTTGAATTTCCCACGTCGGGCCGGCGGTGCAATCATACGACCCGCAGCCGTGTGCGGACGTATGGAGGTCACGGTGTACGGGCAGTTGCGGAGCGCCACCGGCGAGAAGACGGTCGACGTCGACTTCGACGGCGGGACGGTCGCCGACGCGGTCGACGCCTTCGTCGCGGCCTATCCGCGGGCAAAGCGGCACCTCGTCGACGGGGACGGGCTCGCGAGCAGCGTGCGACTCGCGGTCGACGGGGCGTCCGCGACACCCGACGACGACTGTCCGCCCGACGCCACACTCAGCATCCACCCGGCGATGCAGGGCGGCTGAGCGCGGTCAGAGGGCGTACTGGTCGCGCACGAGGCCGGCGAGGCCGCGGTCCGCGAGTCGGTCCATCGGCGCGAGCATCGTCAGCTGGACTACGCCGGGGAGCCGCCCGATCTCGACGCCGCCGCTGAACGTACACCGGGTTCGGACCTCGCCCTCGCTCATGTCCAGCAGGTCGCCGGCCCTGTCGAAGGCGTTCTCCGTCGCGTCGTTGACCGTCGCACCGCTCCCGACGACCTGGATCGGCCCCACGTCGGTCTGGACGTCCACGCCGTACTCCTCGCCGAGCGCCTCGCCGCGTTCGACGTCCGCGTCGGTGAACGGCTTCGCGATGTGGGGCAGGTCCTCGCCGTTGGGCAACAGCACCGGCCCGTCGATGTCCAGCCCCTCGATGACCTCGACGCTGAACTCCGTGAACCCGCTCACGTCAGTCGTGTGCAGGGCGAGCTCCCCGTCGCCCTGGTTCGCGTGCATATCGCCGACGTAGATCCCGCCGCCGTCGACCTTCACCGGACAGATCAGGGTCGCTCCCTCGCGGACGGCGTTGATGTCCATATGGCCGTCGGTGCGCTCGGCCAGGTCGGCCTCGTCGTCGAGCCCCCAGTCGTGGTCGGCACCGATCAGGAACTGACCGAAGTCCCCGGCGTTGTGGGAGTCAGGCAGTTCGACCGGCGGCGTCGTCCCGATGTTCCCGAGGAACGGCCGGAGGTGGCCCATCGTCCCGGGCATCTCGGACGGTTCGTACAGCAGAATCGGGTGTTGCCGGGAGTTCTCGGGCAGCGCCATCGCCTCGTGAGCCCGCTCGGCGAGGTCGTGGGCCGCCTCGCCGTCGACGGTCAGTCCGATCTCGTAGTCCTCGTCGAAGACGGCCGTGACGCCGAACTCGAAGGCGAACGAGGAGGCGTTGGCACCGCACTCCGCACACCGGATCGACTCCTCGCCGGTGCCCTCGACGACGCTCTCGGGCCACGCCGCACCGCACTCGGGACAGACGTGATCGACGAACGGGTCGTCGCCGAACGCCCCCTCGCGCTCGTCCATCGACCCGGTGCTGGTCGCGATGCTCGTCACCTCGACGTCCTCGATGTGGATGGCGACGGCGTCGCCCACCTCGGCCCCCTCGACGGCGATGGGCTTTGTCACCTCGTGGCCGCCGCGGAACTCCGGGGTGATCATCGGCCCCCAGCAGGCCGGCGGCGTGTGAGTCCGGACGGTGCCGCCGTCCGCGACGGTCCCCGCCCACTCCTGATCGGGGCCGACCAGTCCCAGCGTGTACTCGTCGACCTCAAGCTCCTGTGTGACTTGCTGTGACATCCCACTCGAACCTACTGTTAGCGATGCAATAAGCGCAGTGCCGACTCACGCCGGCTCGACAGGCGGACGCGGCTTCGGTCGGAAGGAACGGGGTGTCGAACTCCCCGACTGCCGGAGCGTGGCCCCGCTGTCTCTGACGGCCCCCCTGAGCCGGGGCGCGCCGGGCCGAGGGTCGGGACCTGCCTCTGACACCGCACTCCACGGTTTCCCCGCCGCGTGCCTCAAGGTGATGGGTCGCTGTATTGTGGCCGGTCCGGTACCGCGTGAATACATATTCGCACCGGGAGTCGACCCGGAGAGGGCGTCGGGAGCCGCCGCCGGGCGGACTCAGCGCACCACCGACATCGCCATCGCGCCCCCGCCGCCGACGCTCATCCCCACCACGCCCCTGTCGTGATCCGCCCGCTCCATCGCGTACAGCAGCGTCGTCGTGAGGATGCCGCCGCTGGCCCCGATCGGATGCCCGAGCGCGACCGCGCCGCCCAGCGGATTGTGCTTCTCGGGCGGGATCCCCAGTTCGTCGGCGACGTACACCATCTGGGCGGCGAAGGCCTCGTTCAGTTCGAAGTAGTCGACGTCGGCGACTGCGAGGTCGTTGCGCTCCAACAGGTCCGAGACGGCGTCACAGACCGCGAGCGAGAACTCCGCGGGGTCCCGGTAGGCGACGGCGTAGTCCTCGACGTGGGCCATCGGCCCCACCCCCGCCTCGTCGACCGTCTCGGCGTCGGCGACGACGACCCCGCCCGCACCGTCGGAGAGCTTCGAGGCGTTGCCAGCCGTGATGGTGCCACCCTCCACGAACGCCGGCGGGAGCGTGGCGAGGTCCTGGACGGTGGTGTCGGGGCGTGGCCCCTCGTCCTCGGTGACGAGGCCGTCGCCGTCGACGGCTTCGCCGTCCGCTCGTTGCGTCTTCGACGCAACGCTGGCCTCGACGGGGACGATCTCGCGGTCGAACGCCCCCGTCGCGACGGCCTCGGCGGCCCGGCGGTTGCTCCGCGCCGCGTACTCGTCCTGGGCCTCCCGGGAGACGTCGAAGCGCTCTGCGATGCGCTCGGTCAGCGTCCCCATGTGGGCGTCGTACTGGCCGTCCCACAGCGAGTCGTGGATCATCGCGTCGACGAGCGTCACGTCGCCGTGCCGGCGGCCCTCCCGCAGCTCCCGCACGAGGTACGGCGCGTTCGACATCGACTCCATCCCGCCGGCGAGACAGACCGACGCCCGGCCGGCCTCGACGCGGTCGACGGCGCTCGTGATCGCGCGGAGGCCCGAGCCCGAGGCCTCGTTGACCGTCGTCGCGGGACAGTCGTCGGGCAGCGGCGACTCGACGACGACCTGTCGGGCCGGCACCTGTCCGACGCCGGCCTGGACGGCCTCGCCGAGACACACCCAGTCGACGAGATCGGTGGTGACGCCGGTCCTGTCGAGCAGCCCCTCGACGGCCGCGCGGCCGAGGTCGACCGCCGAGCGGTCCGCGAGTGCGCCGAGGAGCTTGCCGTGTGCGGTGCGCGCGCCGTCGACCAGGACCACGTCGGTCATGGCCGAGAAGTGACGCCGAGCCTACAATACTGTTCCCCCGGTCGGACCGCCCCGCCGCTCAGTCCCCTGCGGCGTCCCGGAGCCGCTCGATCTCCGGCTCCAGCCGGCGGAGGACGGCGTCGGCGTCCGTGTAGCCGTTCTCGTACTCGCTGTACGCCGCGTCGGCCTCGTCGAGGAACGCCTCGACGGCCGTGACGAGGTCTGTGTCGTCGACCATACCGGGTCCAGACTCCCCGGGTCGAAAAGCCTGCTCACTGCGTCACGTCGTAGCCGACGTTCGCGTCCCGCAGGGCGTCGGTGACGCGGCCGATGGCGTCCTGCGTGGCGACCACGACGGCGTCGAGCCCCCGCGACGCGGCGTCGGCCGCGACCTCCCCGGGCGCGAAGTGCGTCGTCGGGTCGACGCCCGCGTCTCGGAGGGCCACGACGGCCTCGACGCCGGCGGCCGTGACGATGGGGACGCCCTCGCAGGCGTCGGCGATGGCCGCCGTGTCCTCCACGGGACCCGACCGGACCGCCGGGACCTGCAACACGCTGACGTGGCCGGGGTCGAGGTCGATGACGCCCTCGAAGCCGGTGACGCCGACCACCTCGCCGTCGGCCGCGCTCGTCGTCGTCACGCCCGTCGCGCCGGAGGTCCCGGGCCTGGCGTGGAGGAGCCCGTCCCTGAGCGACAGCGTGACGGTCTCGCCCTCGTCGAGGTCGGCCTCGGCGATGGCCGCGTCCTCCTGGACGCTGCCGAGCACGTCGTCGGTGACGCGTTCGACGAAGCGACGCATATCCGTCGCCGACTGGAACACCCAGTCGACGCCCTCCTTGGTCACGCGGTACCGGGACCGCCCCTCCTTCTCGACGAGGCCCTCGTCGACCAGCTCCCGGATGTACTCGCTGACCGCCTGACTCGTCACGCCGACGGCCTCCGCTATCTCCCCCTGGCTGACCGCGGGCTGGCGCTCCGCGATCTCCACGAGGATGCGAAAGCGCGTCGCGGCCCGCTTGTTCTCGAGGAGGTCGACCATACCCTCTGGTGGGGAGTCGCGGGTTAAAATACCCGCCCCTCGCGGTCGTCAGCGATTTGTGCCCGTGGACCCGACGGGGAGGCGATGGACCCGACCTACGACGACCGGGCGCTCGTCCTCGGGGACACCCTCGTCGTCGCGGACCTCCACGTCGGCCGCGGCACCGGCGGGAACCTCGCGTTCCCGGTCGGTTCCGGGACGGACGTGGTCGAGCGGTTCCGGGACCTCGTCGAACGCCACGACCCCGACGAGGCGGTCGTCGCCGGCGATCTCCTGCACTCCTTCCGGACGGTGCCACGGACCGTCGAGGACACCGTCGCCGGCCTGCGGTCGGTCTGCCGGGACGCCGGCGCTCGCCCGCTCGTCACGCCGGGCAACCACGACACGATGCTCGATTCGGTGTGGGACGGACCGACCGCGGCCGAGCACCGAGTCGGCGACACCCTCGTCCTCCACGGCCACGAGCCGCCCGAGGAAGAGGCCGACCGCTACGTCGTCGGTCACGACCACCCGACCATCGACATCGAGGGACAGCGCCGACCCTGCTATCTCGTCGGCCGCGACCAGTACCGCGGCGGCGACGTCGTGATGCTGCCGTCGTTCAACCGCCTGAACGCCGGCGTCGAGGTCAACCGGATGTCGGCGGCGGACTTCCAGTCGCCGCTGGTCACGGACGCCGATCGCCTCGAACCCGTCGTCTGGGACGAGGACGCACGCGAGACGGTCTCGTTCCCGCAGCTCGGTGAGTTCCGGCGGATGTTGTGAGCGAGGGGCGCGACCGAAGGGAGCGGCCCTCGACGCGGCCGACGACAGCGGGAGACGGCCGCGAACGCGGCCGTGACCGGTGAACCGCGACGGATAGCGGTAGGTATTTGAGCCGCGGCGGTGGAAACGCCGGTATGGTCCAGACAGGTGCTGCACTCGCACTCATCGCCATCACGTTGCTGTCGCTAGCGCTGATCTACTTCGCGACGGTGAAGTACGTCGGCGACGTGCTGCGTGTCGACGAGGAGGACGAGCACGAGGGAAACAGGAGTAGCGGCGGGCCGGCCGCGTAAGCCGCCGTCCGCCGCTACCCGAGCAGTTCTGCCGCGACACGACCGCTCTCCAGCGCGCCCTGGATCGAGGACCACCGGGTGTAGTCACCCGCCAGCACGACCGGTCCCTCGGGTGCCGCCGGGTCGGGGAGGTCGGCGCGGAACCCCGGCGGCTGGGCGAACTGGGCGAGCGGTACCCGGTCGGTCCGGAGCAGTTCGAGGTCCGAGAACCCCCCGGCAGGGTACCACGACCCCAGTGCCTCGCGTACGTCGGCGGCGAGGGCGTCGTCGTCGTCGGGGACCCCGAGGAACGTCGCGCTGTACAGCTCCATCCCCTCGGGCGCGTACTCCGGGGCGACGGCGGACATCGGCGCGACGGTGTTCGGCCGGTCGTCCGCCGCGTTGAGCACGATCCGCGTACCCATCGAGGGGGCCTTCTTCGTCGGGAGCGCGAAGTACTGGGTGACACAACCCAGCGTCTCGGTGGGGATCGCCGCGACGCCGGTGAGCGCCTGCGCGGTCGCCGGATCGGTCGCGACGACGGCACCGTCCGCGGTCACGGTCTCGCCGTCGACCTCTACCGCGACCGCGCCGCCGTCGGCGTCGACGGCCGTCACCTCGCGGCCCGTCTCGATGCTCGCACCGGCCTCGACGGCGCGGTCGGCCAGCTGCTCTGGCATCGCCTGCATCCCCCTCGCGGGGACGAATATCTCCCCGTCGCTGAGCATCTTGAACGTGTACTCGAAGACGCCGCTGTCGGTCCCCAGGTCCCGGTCGAGGGTGATGCCGCCGTAGAACGGCGCGGCGAAGCGCTCGACGAACTTCCGGGAGAAGCCGTAGTCGGCGAGGTAGTCGGCGATCGTCGAGCCGCCGCGGTCCAGCAGCGTCGCCGGGTCGACGCGGGCGAGGTCGCGCTGGAGCTTGACGACCCGCAGCTTGTCGCCCAGCGTCAGGTCGCGGTTCAGCGCCGTCTGCGGGAGCGCGGTCGGCGACCGGAACGGATCGGCGACCACCGAGCGGTGGTTCGGCCGGGCGATGGTCGCGCCGGGCGTGAACGGACGGGGGTCGAGCGCCTCGACGTCGAGTTCGCGCTCGACCGCCGGGTACGACGAGAACAGCACCTGGAACCCCCGGTCGAAGGTGTACCCGTCCTCGTGGACCGTCCGGACCCGACCACCCACCCGGTCGCTGGCCTCGAACACGGTCACGTCCCGTCCCGACTCGGCGAGGTGGCGGGCCGCCACGAGTCCCGCGAGGCCGCCACCGACGACCACGGCGTCTGTCATTACCCGGCGTACGGATGCGTCCGCAAAGAGCGTGCTGGAGACCGCACGACACTTGGGAGTGCCGACCCCAGTGGCGGATATGGAGACGACCCCGGCGCTTCGCGGCCTCCGGTGTACCGCGTGTGGCGAGTCCGCCGATCCCGACGCGACCCGCTGTCCCGACTGTGGCGGCGTCCTCGCGCCCGACTACGACCCCGACGCCGTCGCGTCGCTCGACGAGGTCCGCCCGTTCCCGGAAGACGTCGCGGTGAGCATCGAGACCGGCGGGACGCCCCGCGTGTCGGTCCCGTCGCTGGCCGCGGAACTCGGCGTGGACAGGATCGCGGTCGCCGACGAGGGCCGCAATCCGACCGGCTCGCTGGCCGACCGGGTGCTCGCGCCGGCCGTCACCGCCGCCGTCCAGCAGGGGGCCGAGCGGATCGGAACCCCCTCGACTGGCAACGGCGCGCAGGCCGCCGCGGCGCTGGCCGCCCGGGCGGGGATCGAGTCCAAGGGGTTCGTCCCCTCCCGGTGTCCGTTCGTCAACAAGGCGATGGTGAACGTCCACGGCGGCGATATGCGGGTCGTCGAGGGGCGCTACGACGACGCCGTCGCCGCGTTCGCCGACAGCGACGAGTCGTTCACCGGCGTCGCGCCCGGCCACCCGTTCCGCGTCGCCGGCGGGATGGCCCTCGCGGTCGAACTGCTCGCCGATCGCGTGCCCGACGCCGTCGTCCACCCGGCGAGCCACGGCGAGGTCCTCGTCGGCCTCGAACGCGGCTTCACCCTCGCCGCCGAGGCCGGCCTCGTCGAATCCGTACCCCGGATCTACGCCGTCCAGCCCGACAGCGCCGCACCCATCGCCGACGCCGTCCGGTCGGGCGCGTCGACGCCCGCCGCCGTCGACCACCCGGACACCATCGTCGGGCCGCTGGAGGTGCCCGAGCCCGCGGCCGGCGCGGCCGCGATCGCGGCCGTCCGCGCCACCGATGGCACCGGAGCGACCGTCGACGACGACGACGTCCTCCAGGGAGCCGTCGACGGCTGCGAGATGGGGCCGGAGGTCGGCGCGACCGGTGGCACCGCCGTCGCCGGCGGGCGCGCGCTCGCCGCGGCCGGGGCGCTCGGGGCCGGCGACGACGTCGTCCTGGTCAATCCCGTCGCCGGCAGCAAGGAGGGGGACCTCCTCCGGTCGCACCTGATGAGCCAGGGGCTCTGAGGGCGATACGGTTTTCTCGCGGGCGGGCGACTCTCCGGTATGGCGACCAGTCCCCGCCCCGACCCCGACGGCTCCGCCCTCGACCGCTACTTCTGGGCCCGCCACGCCAACCCCAAGAGCGGGTGGACCCGTGCCGCGACGATGCCGCTGCTGATGGCCTGCATCTACCGGCGGGACTGGCGCGGGCTCGCGCTCGTTCTCGCCTTCGTCGTCGCCAATCCCTTCCTCTTCGCGCCGCCCGAGAGCGACGCGGACTGGATGACGAAAGGCGTCTACGGCGAGCGCCTCTGGACGGCCGGGGACTACGACCGGTGGGGCTACCCCGAGGTGCTGAACTACGGCAACGCGGCCGCCGGCCTGTACGCTCTGTTCGCCGCCGTCCGACGCCGCCCCGCGGAGACCGCGCTGGCGACGACGCTGTCGATGGCGCTGAAGTTCTGGTTCGTCGCGGAGATGGTCCACCTGTACGAGCGGGAGCGAGACGCCGAGCAAAGCGGTGAGTAGAGCGGCCGACCGGCCTACGAGGCGTGTTGTTTGGCCAGCGTGTACGCCTCCCGGACCCGGCGGAACGCCTCCTCGTCGCCGCCGTGGTCCGGGTGGACCTCCTTGACCCGCTCGCGGTAGGCCGACTTCACCTCGGCCCGCGAGGCCGAGCGCGGGAGCCCGAGTTCGTCGAACGCCTGGACGGCGGGGTTGACCGGTTCCGGGTCGGGACCGAGCGACACCTCCGGCGTCTCGAACGGGAGCCGCGCGCCGAGGTGGACCCCCGGCATCTCGTGTTCGACCAGGACCGGCGTCGTCCCCGAGCGCTCGATCCGGTAGTACGCCTGGGCGTCGAACGTGATCGCCACGTCCCGCTTGGGGAGGTAGAAAGCGACGTGTTGCCCCTCGACGAAGTGGTTCTCCGCGAACGGTTCCTCGATCGCCCTGAGGTACTCCCTGAGTTCGCCGCGGCGGCGCTCCTCGCCGCCGTCGCCGACCGTCCGCGCACGCCGGGCCCGCTGCTCGGCGGGGAACAGGCGGGCGGTCACGAGGAACACGACGGCGACGAGCAGACTCCCGGCGACACCGATTACCACGCCGAGGAGGAGCCACTCTGGGACCGTACCGGCTGCCTGCACACGCCGCCGTACGGCGCGGACCGACAAGAAAGGCTCGCTCTACCCGATGTAGCGCAGGTCCTCGTCGGAGGGGGCCGGCCCGTTCTGCTGTTCCATCTCCTGGATCTTCCGGACGACCTCCTCCATCTCGTCGGCCCGCTCCTCCAGGGACTCGAAGTCGACCTCGAAGCCGACGACCGTCTCCAGTACCTCCAGAACCGCCTGTGCGCTCTTAGGGTCGACGAGGTAGCCCGAGGTCTCGCCCATCAGGCAGGCGGCGTCGAACCCGCGGCGTTCACCGAGACCGAGCAGCAGGCCGGAGACGCCGACGATCCCGCCGGCCGGCTCGTCGTCGCGGAACTCCACGCCGGCGTCCTCTAAGACCGCGACCGTCTCGTCGGTGGTCGAGGCACCCAGCACGTCGTACTCCTCGATGAGTTCGCCGGTGGGGACCCCGCCGAGCGCGAACACTTCCCCGACGCCGAAGTCGGCCGCCACGTCGAGGAACGCGTCGGTCAGCCCGTAGTGACCCTCGCTGTCCTGTGCCTGGTGGTCGCCCGAGAGGACGAGCATATCCCGCCCGTCCTCGGGCGTGACGGCGTGGAACTCCGCACAGGCCAGTTCCGTCCGGCCCTCGTCGACGGTCACCTGCGGCGGGAAGTGCGTCGAGTACACCCGGCGGACGAGTTCGCTGTCGAGCTCCTCCAGCAGGTGCTCGGCGGCGAGCTTTCCGACGTGGCCGACGCCGGGGAGCCCCTCGACCAGCACCGGCTCGTCGAGCTCCGGGTCGGCGATAGCGTCGATGTCGTATTCGTCCATACGGCCTATTCGCGGCGTCGGCGCTTAAGTGAACGTCGATACTCGCCGTGGGGGTCGGTCGGGTCGAACGGCGCGGGGGCGCTGTTGACGGCGTCGGCCCCACAGCGAGGACAGGCGTCGGAGAGCGTGTAGACGGGGCGGTCGTGTTCGGCCTCCCAGTCCGAACAGACCAGGATGTCCGACTTCACGACTACTCGTCGTCTTCGTTGCGGTCGCGGTGGAAGTGGGCGGTGCCGCCGTGGTCCTCGACGACCGCGCGGGCGCGGTCGGCGCTCTCTTCGAGTTCGCCCTCCGCGGTCTTGTAGTCGGGCGCGCGGACCTGGATGCGGTACTCGGGCGAGCCGACGTAGGTGACCTCGAGCTCGATCTCGTCGGGCACGTCGCCGTCGCCCTCGGCGGCCTGCAGGGCCTCCTTGATGATGTCGACGCCGTCGCTCTCGGGACAGGTCAGGTCGACGTAGCCCGTGACGTTGACGTAGGGCACCGAGACGTTCGAACGGGCCGTCTCGACGATGGCCTCGATCTCGTCGTCGTCGAGGTCCGTGTCTTCGAGTGCCTCCTCGCCGTGGATGGCCGCGGCCTCGAAGCCGTCGTACAGCGAGCCGAACTCCGCGAGCAGGGCGTTGGCGATGGCACCGTAGGTCTCGTCGTCGATGTCCTCGCCGAAGGCCAGTTCCATCCAGTTGTCGGCCTTCTGCTCGTTTTTCCACTCCTGGATCTTCTCCTTGCGCTGGTGGTCGTTGACGTCCTTGATCGAGAGGTCGATCTGCTGGGCGCTCTCGTCGACGTCGAGCACCTTGGCGACGACCGTCTGGCCCTCGTTGACGTGGTCGCGGACGTTCTTGATCCAGCCGCTGGCGACCTCGGAGATGTGACAGAGGCCACGCTTGCCCTCGTACTCCTCGAGGTCGACGAACACGCCGAAGTCCTCGATCTCGTCGACTTTGCCGACGACGAGTTCGCTCGGTTCGGGCCAGCCGCTGTACTTCATCCTATCGGGCCTCGACGACGTCGGTCACTTCGCCCTCGATGTCGGCCTTCCCGCCGGTGGGGCGGGCCAGCGTGTGGCCACAGACCGCACAGGCGACGTCGGTGGCGGCCTTCTCGAAGAGGGTCTGTTCGTTCTCGCAGTCCGGACAGGCGACGGTGACGAAGCTCCCGGGCATTATTCCTGGAACTCCAGTCGGCCGGCGCGCCATCCCTCGCGGAGGTGGGCCTTGCCACACTCCGAGCAGCGGTACTTGAGGTCCGTCTTCTTGGTGGGCTTGTCCCCACCGGGGACCTTCGAGAACTTCCCGTCGTTCCCGATGCCGGAGTTGCGCTCGCGCTGGCGGTCGATCCACTTCATCCCGGTCTCGCGACCGGAGCGGACCTTCTCCACCTCGTGTTCGTGGTGGGAGTGACAGTGCGGACAGTACGTGTTGAACCGGCGTGGCATCTCCATAGATATCGACCTTACGGCCCGGTTCGTTATGGCTGCTTAAAACCCGTTTGGTTCGCCCGCGCCCGCCCTCGTGCGTATGTGGGGCGGTCACGCGTCGTGAGTGCCGGCGACGTCGTCGCCCGGGCGCGCCTTCGAAGTCACTAAGTACGGCGTTGGCCAAGGAGCGGGTATGAAGAAGCTCATCGTACACGGGGACGCCGGCTTCCGGAAGGGTGGCCGCATCGAGTACGACGGCGAGGAGTACGAGGTGTTCGCCGTCGCCCGGCAGGGCGAGTGGCACGGCCCCGACGAGCCCCAGCTGTGGTGTACGGTCGGCTCGGAGGACGAGCAGGAGACCTTCGACAAGCAGGACTACATCCCGATCCACCTCGACACCGAGAACGTCGACGCCGAGGCCGTCACCGTCGTCCGCGAGCGGGGCGAGCCCGACGCGGAAGCCGAGGC
The DNA here is from genome assembly GCF_029338195.1 of Haloarcula litorea. Taxonomy (NCBI): domain Archaea; kingdom Methanobacteriati; phylum Methanobacteriota; class Halobacteria; order Halobacteriales; family Haloarculaceae; genus Haloarcula; species Haloarcula litorea. The sequence continues at coordinate 2,579,959 of NZ_CP119779.1, read as the reverse complement.
CTGACCCTTCTAGAGTTCCGACTGGTCGACGCGGTAGATCACCACGTCACCGCCCCTCGCGGCGACGCTCACGCCGGCCAACCGATCGACCGTCACCCGCTCGTAGCGACTCCGCTCCGCCGGGCCGACGTAGACGTACTGCACGTCGTACCGCTCCAGTAGCCGGCGCTGCTCGGCGGCGGGACCCGAGTAGATGATCGCCACGTCTTCCACCCGCCGCTGATAGACCGAGTCGTTGCGGTACTGGGCCTCGTGGAACCACCCGGCGACGGTCGGCAGACCGGTCAGACTCGCCGGCGCACTCGCCCCCTTCCCCTCCGCGGTCTCCCACTCGTAGCCGGCCGGCGCGGCGGTGACGAGGGTCGGTCGGCCCTCGCGCCGGTCGAGCCACCGGATGGCCTCGGCTTCCTCGGGGTGGGTCCGGTCGAGGTAGGCCGTGCCGTTGAGCGTCGGCTCGCCGGCCGCGTCGGCGTGTGCCGAGAGCGCGAAGACGCCGTACAGCGAGGTCGAGACGACGAGGACGGCCAGCAGCGCGCGGGTGCCGTGGGTCGTCCACGCGCGACGACGCTCGGCCGCGGGCCGCCAGCGCGTGACCAGCCACGCCAGCACCGGGCCGACCGCGACGCCCCAGAGGATCCACACCTGCATGTACGTCTTGAACACGGTGTTCATCCGGCCGACGTTCTCCCGGACGAAGACGAACTCCACGAGCAGCGCGAGCCCGGCCCCCGCCATCACGAGGACGGCCTCGAACTCCACCGGCCGATCCCCGCCGTCGGCCAGCGCCGGGAGGGCGTCGATCGACCGGCTCAGCGTCGGCGACCGGGCGAACAGCCACGCCCCGACCAGCAGCGGGAGCAGGACGCCGACGGCGACGAGGTCCGCGGTCGCGGCGAGGGCCGCGAACGCGACGGCGGCCAGGCCGACGATACGGGCCTCCCGCGTCCCGACTGCCCGCCCGGTCTGTGCGTAGAAGTACAGCCAGAACGGGACGACGAACGCGCCGTGGACGGCGAGGAACTCCGCGAGGTTCGTCCGGTCGGGGAGGACCGCCACCTCGCGGCCGCTCGCCGCACCGAGCCAGAACGGGAGCGACCACAGCAGCCCGAGGGCGAGGATACAGACCGCGACGGCGACGGCCAGCCCGACGCGGATGCCCTCGCCGGTCACCCCGTCGATCCGCAGCCGGCCCGCCACGCCCGTCGGCAACAGCGTCCGCGGGTCGGCGGGCGCGGCGGCGACGGTCAGCATCGCCAGCCCCGCGACCGAGGGGAACGACCAGGTGTTCGTGACGGCGACGAACCCCGCGAGCGCCGGGAGCGCACCGAACAGCAGGGCGAGTCGACGCCGCCACTCGACGGCCGGCGTCTGGTAGTAGCTGAAACACAGCGCCGCCGCCAGCAGGAGAAAGCCCGTGCTCATCATGTGGGCGTGCAGATCGCCGTTGAGCCAGGCGAACAGCGGGAACTCGTCGATGACGAGCGCCGCCGACGGCTCGTAGGTCGCGAAGTCGCCCGCCTCGTCGGTGATGACCCGACTCGCGCTCCAGTAGCTGAACCGGTCCGGGCCGGCCGCCAGCCCGCCGACCTCGTAGCCCGCGGCGTCCGCCAGCGACCGGGACAGCCCGGAGGGGAGCACCCAGACGAGGAACTTCACCGGCGTCGAGAGGTTGCTCGCCACGCCGACGAAGAAGGCGGCCAGTCCCGCGGCCAGCCGTCGGGGGACGCCCCGGTCGGCGGCGACGGCTCCGGCCAGTCCGTAGGCGGCGGTCACCAGAATCGCGTAGAACCCCGCCAGCGCGAGGTTGTAGGCGTACTGCCCGGCGGTGCCGGTGAGCCGCGTCAGGATGGCCGCCAGGAGGTGCCCGCCGTAGTAGTACGCCACCGGCTCACCGGCGAACCACATGTCTTCCGGCGGCAGGCTGTCGGCCCGCAGGAGCGACTTCAGCAGGCCGTAGTCGAGGAACTTCTCGCCGCCGATCGGGACGATGGCGGGGTCCAGCGCCCGGATCCAGACGACGAGCAGGAACGCGACGGTGAACACCGCCGCCACCTCTGCGTACGCCCGCCCGTCGACGGTCCCGAAGCGGTCCGCTGTGAGCCACGCGGCCACGACCAGGAGCGCCACGCCCACCCAGACGCCGGCCGTGATCGACACTCGGCCGAGGAGGTACGTGGCCAGCCAGAGCACCACCAGCGCGACCGGGACGCCGAAGGCCACGCCGCGGTCGGCGAAGCGGGGGAACAGCGCCGCGGCGACGGTCGCACCGACGTAGCCGAGCAGCAGATAGAGGGCGAGCCAGAGGGCGACGAGACCGTACTCCATCACCCGAGAGACTGCGACCCGTCCCTATACGTCTTTCCCACTCCCGCGGGCCGGCAGCGCGTCTCCGAATCGCTTTTGGTCGCCGGCCCAGGAGAACGGGACGATGTCGCCATCGCTGGGCGTGGTGGTCCCCGCCTACCGACCCGACGTGGCGCGACTCCGCTCCTACGTCGAGGACGTCGCCACGACCCTCGAACCCGACGAAGTCGTCGTCGAACTCGACGCGCCGGAACCGGGCGTGCCCGAGCAGCTCGCGGACCTGCCCGGTCGGGTCGAGACGGTTCCCTACCGCCGGGGGAAAGGCGCTGCGGTCACCGGCGGGTTCGAGTCGCTGTCGACGGACGTGCTGGCGTTCGCGGACGCCGACGGGTCGACACCCGCGGACGCGCTGGCCGAGGTGGTCGACCCGGTCCGCGACGGCGACGCCGACCTCGGGGTCGGCTCCCGTCGCCACCCCGACGCCGAGGTGCTGAGCCACCAGACCTTCGCCCGTCGGTTCCTCGGCGACGGCTTCGCGTGGCTCGCCGGTCGCCTCCTCTCGGTGTCGCTGTTCGACTACCAGTGCGGGGCGAAGGCCATCGACGCCGACGCCTGGGAGGAGGTCCGGGCCCACCTGTACGAACCGGGATTCGCCTGGGACGTGGAGCTGGTCGCCGTCGCCGGCGCGCTCGACCTCCGGGTGACGGAGGTCCCGATCGTCTGGGAGGACCGCCCGGGATCGACGGTGTCGCCGGTCAGGGACTCCGTCGCGCTGCTGCGAGCCCTGCTGTCGGCCCGCCACCGGGCCAAGCGACTCCGCGACGACCGCCTGCACACCGCCATCGCGTCCAGACGCGAGGAGCCGACGGCGCTCGTCGAGCGCGACCGATGACGCCGCCGACGGACCGCCTCCAGGAGTTCGTCCCCGACCGGTTCGAGTCGCTGGTCTCCGGTGTCCGGTTCGGCCAGTTCGTCTCCGTCGGCGTCGTCGGCGCGATCAGCGACAACACGGTCCTCGCCGTCGCCCGGCTCGGCTTCGGCGTCCCCGAGCTCTGGGCGAAGGCCGCCGGCATCGAGACGGCGATCCTCGTGATGTTCCTGGTCAACGAGCACTGGACCTTCGCAGAGGCCGGCGACGCCGGTCGGTGGCCGTTCCTCCGACGGCTGGTGAAATCCCACCTCGTCCGCTCGGGCGGTGTCTCGATCCAGCTTGTCGTCTACTGGCTGCTCACACAGCAGCTGGCGGTGACGCTGGTCGTCGCCGGGACTGACCTGTGGTTCCTCGCGGCCAGCCCCATCGCCATCGGGGTGGCGATGCTGGTCAACTACGTCTTCGAGAGCCTGTTCACCTGGCAGGTCCAGGCCGAGTGACCCGCGTGGGGAATTCACGGACGGCGTCCGAATCACAACCCTTAATGACCGGGACCGGATACGAACGGGTAGCGGGATGGGATAGCCAGGAGATTCCGGCGGGCTCATAACCCGCAGATCGGTAGTTCAAATCTACCTCCCGCTACTTCTCACGAACTCACCTCGCAAGGCGTTTCATCGCCGAGCGACACGTGAGTGAGTTGTCGCGACGTAGATTTGAACGGCCGAGAGAAACCCGAAGCGCGGACCGGGCCGGAACACTCACGTCGCGGCGTTACGATGAGTCGGTCGAACGATGGCCCCGATCGAGAGCACCCTCCAGTCCCGGACCCGCAGGAGCTTCCTGGCCACGGTCGGTGCCGGAGCCGTCTCGATCACGGCCGGCTGTGCCGGCCTCGCGTCGAACGACGGCGGCGAAGGCGATACGGTGGAGATCATCCCGACCAACGACACGGACGAATCGGTGACCGTCGCCGTCAGGGTCGAAGACGGCGAGGGGACGCCGATCTTCAGCCGCGTGTACGACCTCGCCCCCGGACACTCCGACGAGTCGGCTGGCGTCGACACCGAACCCGCGACGGTCCACGCCTTCACCGACGGCGGGGTGGCAGAGACCTGGGAGTACGCGCCCGAGCTGTCCTGCGAGGGGCCGGACGTCGGGTTCTGGGTGCGCGCGGACGGTATCGAGCCGTGGTACGCCTGTTGATAGTGATCGTCGCAACCCCGCTACCACCGCCCGTCTTCGGGCGGTCGACGCGGAACAGACCTACGAAGCTCAGCCGTCGCCGTGCTCGTCGGCGATGACGACCTCGCCGTCCTCGACGGTGACGTTGATGAGCGTCTTGGCGTCGTAGCCGGCCTCGTCGAGCTTGTTCTCCCCGTCGGCCTTCTTGATGACACAGACGATGTCGCAGATGTCGGCCCCGATGTCCTCGAGCGCGCCGGTCAGCGCCGCGAGGGTACCGCCCGTCGAGAGCACGTCGTCGAGGACGAGGACGCGGTCCCCCTCGTAGACGTCGTTGACGTACATCTCGTTCTCGGAGTAGCCGGTGACCTGCGAGAGGGCCACCTCGCCGTCGAGCCCGTACTGTCGCTTGCGGACGACCACCAGCGGGATGTCGGTCATCAGCGAGACGGCCGTCGAGAGGTGGATGCCCATCGCGGCCGGCGTGACGATCTTGTCGACGTTCTCCAGTTCGGCCTTGCGGATGATCTTGATGACGATCTCCCGCAGGAGTTCGGGCCGCAGCATCGGGACGCCGTCGCTGATGGGGTGGACGAAGTAGTGGTAGCCGTCCTTCTCGATGATCGGGGCCTCGAGCAACGATTCCTTGAGTCGGTCCATGCCGACGGTACTTCGAGGGATCACTAAAGTTCGTCGTCACCGAGTCACACCACGTCGACGAGGTCGGCGGCGACCCGGACCAGCGGGAGCGCGTGGCTGTTGCCCAGCGAGTAGTACTCGAGGACGGTCAACAGGCAGAACACGAGCGTCGCCGCCGTCCCGAGACCGAGCAACGCGGCACCGGCCCGGCCCCACGTGTCGTCCGTTCGACCGAGCACGCCCCAGAGCGCGAGGGGCACGGCGACACCCAGCGCGACGAGCGCGTGGAGCTGGAACGCCTCGCCGACGCCGGCGACGCCGGCCGCGACGGCGACCACGAGGAGTTGGCCGCCGACCAGGACGCCGCCGCCGACGGCCCAGACGAACGCGCGCCAGTGGTCCGCGAAGACAGTCCGAACCGCGGGAAGCCGAACGAGACAGTAGATCCCCAGGGGGAACAGCGGGAAGATGTATCTGACCGTCACCTGCGCGTGGATCGGCAGCCGGGTGGTGTACAACAGCAGCACCCCGACTGCCGACCCCACACAGAAGAGGTCGACCGTTCGAGCCGGTGAGAGTGCGGCCGCCCGGGCGCGTCCGGCCGTCGAGCCCAGCGTTCGTCGGACCGCCGGGACTGCGGCAGCCAGTCCGCCGAGTACCGGTGCGGACTCGAACAGAGCGAGGTTCACCGCCCGCCCGTCGGCGTGTGCCGACGGCGAGTACGCGCTCGATCGAAAGAGGGTGACGTAGACGTCGCCCGGCTCCGCGAGAACCGCGACGGCCCCATCCGCGATGAGCCCCCCGAGGAGCAAAACTGGCTCCAGGACGGACCCGACGAGGTCCGCCAGCGGGGCGAGCAGGACACGGAGCAAACCGACGGACTCGTCGCTCGATCCACCACCGACTCCGCTAGTGCCTTCGCCGCCGACACCGGCGGCCTGCTCGGGGACCGTTCGCACCATCCTGGACGGGAGAACCGGGGACCCCGTCGTGAGCCAGTTCGTCACGAAGAAGGGGAGCAGCGAGAGCCCGAAGGCGACGGCCACGTAGGCCAGCGCCGTCGGGCTGTTGTCGTCGGCCGTCGGAACGTCGACGATCGCGAGGACACAGCAGAACAGCAGCGCCTCGGGGGCGTGGACCCAGGCGTAGAGGCCGATCGCCGCGTACGCACTCGCACGGAAGGTTCGCGGTGTGGCGGCGGCGTCCGCGGTCCCAGGACTGCGGCTCCGATACAGACAGTACGCGGCGGCCAGGACCACCGTCGCCGTGACGACGTGGCGTTTCGGGACCGTCGCCCACAGCGCCAGCGGCGTTCCGAGTGCCAACAGCGTCGCGGCCCCCAGCCCGATCCGGCGCGTGTGGATGCGCGACGCGAGTCGGTACAGGAGCACCGGGGCCAGCGCCGCGATCGTCGCGTGGAACAGCTGGAGCGCGTAGTACTCCGGCCGTGCTTCCACCGGGGTCGCTACGGCGACGTTCGACAGGAACAGCCCGAGGACCGCGACCGACCCGGCGGTGACGACCCACCGTCGATCCGAGAGCGTCCCGACCTGTCGGACGAGCGCCAGCAGCGTCAGCGACCAGAGCGCGACGAACCCGATCCGCAGCGACGTGGTGGCGGCCAGGAGCTCCACCAGGCCGAGGAAGGGCAGCGAGAGGACGAGGACGCCGTAGTTGCGCGAGATGATCCCCCCACCGTAGCGCTTCGCACCCGGGGTGAGGAGATTCGGCCCGTAGGCGGCCTCGGTCATGTGGATCTGCCCGCGGGCGAGCGCGTGCAGTCCGTTCGCGAGCGCGTACGTGTCGGTGATGAAGATCCGCGCCTGCCAGAGCAGGCCGAACAGACAGAGCGAGGCGAGGAATATCGAGAGCCCGACGCGGTCGCCGAACGCGACCCGCCGGACCGTCGCCAACGAGTCGCCGGTCCGCGCGGTCGCGCGGACCCCGATCCCGTCCGTCTCCGTGCTCATTCGATCACCTCGACGGTGACGTTCCCGGCGGCGACCCGTCGCCGCCCCGCGTCGTCCTCGACGACCACGCTGACCGTCCCCTCGTAGCGGTCCCGTCGGACCGTCTCAGTCGCGAGGTTGTCGGGCCGTAACGTCGCCTCGTAGCTGCCGCCCACGTCGCCGGTGAGGAAGTGGACCGTCGACCGGGCGTAGCCGAGGTCGGGGATCTGCAGTCGGTAGGTCACCGAGGGCGACCCGTCGAGCGCGGCGAAGCGGACCGTCGCGGGGGGCACGGCGAGGTAGTAGCCGTCCTGGCCGTACGACCCGCTGTCGAGCGTGGCCCGATCGGGCAGCGAGACCGAGGCGACCGTCGCGTTGCCGCCCCCGTAGGTCACGTCCCGCTCGCTGGTCAGCGTCACACCGGGGACCAGCGGACCCGAGACCAGCGCCGCCGCGACGACGACGCCGGCGACGGCGAAGGTAGCGGCACGCGGGTAATCCATCGTTATCGGGCAGTCGGGAGAGTGGGATAAAAATATCGCGGGAGTGCTGTGGCTGGCGAACGGATAAAATAGAGGAGGGAAGTGGTCAGTTACGCGTCCGGACCGGAGTCCTGAGCGAGGGTTGCGGAGTTGTCGCCTTCTTGTGTCTCGTAGATAACTCGGATTTCGTAACCATCACCAACGCCTGCAGCAATTGATTCACCGGCGCTTACCTCAGTTTCAGAAGCTGCATCATCCCAAGTATCATCGCTGTTAGTGCTATCGATATCAACGTCACTCGAGAAATCTGTCCCCGAACTAGCATCTACCCAACCACTCCCGCGGATATACAGGCTCGATCCGCTAATGGTGTCTCCGCCATCGTGTGTGATTTCTAGTACACCTTCGCCGGAGTCGCCGAAACTCTCGTCGTAATCAAACGAGAAGCTCGCCTGGGGAGTTGTCTGCTGTGCCTGATCGCCGAGTCCGAGGACGAACGACGCGATGACCGCCGCCAGGATGACCGTGATCGCGACCATCAGGATGACCCCGATGACCGGCGACACAGCGTCGTCGTCGTCGAAGAGCTGTTTCAGATCCATAGTTGTATCGTGTCCACGCACACCGCTGTGTCACGAGCCGTAACCCGTCCTTACTCCCACCGGGCTGCTCGCACTGGTGTGCTGTGTCTCCCGTAATGGGAACCGAGTACTTATACCCTAACTACCTTTCAGTGCCAAATCGCAGCCCAGAATTGCTTCAAGCCGGGCTTGTAACGCCGAAATCGGCCGTCTTAGAAGTTAACTCAGAACTCAATACAAAGTTTCAGATTATCAACGGTGATAGCGGATCGCGTCGGCTCACTCCTCGGCCTGCTCGTCGACGTACTCGGTCAAGGTCATCTCGCGGCCGGCGACGTTGTGGTACAGCGCCGACCCGGCGAGGACGACCGCCATCACCGTCGCCCACACGAGCGGCGGGACGAGGGTGAAGGGGTAGACGCCCACCCAGAGGACGACGACGACGGCGAGACTGACCGCACTGAACGAGAGGTAGTACTCGCGCCACGGGAACTCGCTCCCGGGGACGATCTCCAGGTACACCGTCAGCTCCTCGGTCTGTTCCGTGGTGGCGATGACGCCGTCCTCGTCGTCGTAGTCGACGATCCCGGTCTCGTCCATCCGCGGGAGGTGAGTCTGCTGGAGCGTGGTGTAGACGCGTTTGCGCTGCGCGCTGGAGACGTCCGACGAGTCACAGTCGTACTCCATCGAGGCGACGTGGGACGCGAGATCACCGAGTTCGACCGGGCCGCCGTTCTGTCGGAGATACTGGAGCACGTAGCGGCGGCGCTCGTTCTGGAGCACGTCGAAGATCTCCCCCTTCGAGAGCGCGGTGGTCGATCCTGCCGACGACTGTGCCACCTGGCTACTCATCGCCGATCACACCGCGACACAACGCCGACCGTCTCATACGTTCACGTAGTCCGGAGAAGAGTATTAATCGTTTGTGCTGGCGTCCGACGAGCGCAAGACGGGTGGCCGATCAGGCGTCGGGGCCGTCCCACTCGCCGAGGGTAGCGGAGCTACCGCCTTCTTCGGATTTGAAGACGACGCGGACAGTGTCGTCAGAAAATCCATTACTGTTCGTAGAGTCTTCTTCGATTGTCACTGAGACACCCGCAGAGACCTCAGTAGAAGAACCGAGCTCATCGAACGTTCTTGAGGTGTAATCACCAGACCCCCCTTCTTGATGGAAACTATCTGTTGCAGTCACCGATAGTTCAGTGTTATCGATAGTATCACCACCGTCGTGGACGATAGTCAGGGTATCAGTCGTAGCTTCATCATAATCGAAGCTAAAGCTCGCCTGCGGAGCCGTGTTGCCGACCTGTTCACCGAGTCCGAGCACGAACGTGGCGATGACCGCGGCCAGGATGACCGTGATCGCGACCATCAGGATGACCCCGATGACCGGCGACACAGCGTCGTCGTCGTCGAAGAATCGTTTGAGTTCCATTTTTGTCTCACCTGTGACACACGTGGACACGCACGGGGACCCGTGAACGTGCCGTCGGAGTGTCCTTACAGGCCGAATGCCACCCACGCATATAAACTCACGTCACCGATTATCTGCTGTGAAAACACCCCCCGCTGGATCACGTCAGGACGACGATCGTCACGGTGACGAACGCCGCCAGCACGAGGATGCTGACGCCGATGCCGGCCCTGAGCGGGTGGGCCGTCTCCCCGTCGCCGACGGCCCGTCGGTAGACGTCGTTCGGGTTTCGCACCGTGTCGACGAACGCCTGACTCCCGGCGACGGCCGCGCGGTCGACGGCGGCGTAGGTCTCGGTGAGGCCGACGACGAGCCCTCGGGTGCCGTAGAACACCGCGGGGTTGGTCAGCCGGTCGACGTCGGGGACGCGGCCGAGTTTCGAGAGCGGCTTCTTGACGACGGCGAAGCCGACGAGGCCGGCGACGGCCAGCGCCAGCCCCTCGACGAGGTGGTCGACCGTGTAGGTCACGTAGACGTGCGAGACGACGGCCCCGTCGGTCACGTCGAACGGGAGCAGGCCGAACAGCGCGCCCGGAAGCAGCCCGTAGGCCACACAGAGGACGGCTACCGCGACCATCGCGACCGACTGGCCGCGGTTGGCGTCGGGCACGGAGCCCTCGTACTCGCCGTGGAAGAACGCGTAGTAGCCGAACTTGATGAACGACATAAAGGTCCCGACGCCCCCGATGAGGAGGAGCCACTCCAGCGTCGTCCGGCCCTGGAGATACAGGGGCCCCTTCGCGAAGTCGTAGTGACTGCCGGCGATGACGATCCCCTTGCTGACGAAGCCGTTGAAGCCGGGGAAGCCGGCGATCGACAGCGCCGCGACGGAGAAGGCGGCCGCCGTCAGCGGCATCTCGCGGGCCAGCCCGCCGAGCTTCTTGAGGTTCTCCTCGCCGGTGCGGTAGACGACGACGCCGGCCGTCATAAAGAGTAGCGCCTTGTAGAGGATGTGGTTGAAGACGTGGGCGAACGCGCCGGCCTGGGCCAGCGCCGAGCCGATGCCGACGCCGGCGACCATATAGCCGACCTGCGACTGGATGTGGTAGGAGAGCAGGCGGCGCATATCGTTCTGGAACAGCGCGAACGTCGCCCCGAAGACGGCCATCCCGCCGCCCATATACGCGATGGCGACGTGGCCGTCGGGGAACGCGCGGTACATCCCGTAGACGCCCGTCTTGGTCGTGAACACGCAGAGGAAGACGCTCGCGGCGATGTGCGGGCGCGGGTAGGTGTCGGGGAGCCACGCGTGCAGGCCGATGAACCCGACGTTGACGCCGATGCCGACGGCCGCCAGCGCGGCCGGGAGCCCGGCGACGATCCCCGCCGTCTCCGGGCCGCCGGGGACCGACGCGAACAGGAAGGTGCCCTTGACGACGTACGTCTGGAGGATGGCGGCCATCAGCAGCGTCCCACCGATGCCGTGGAAGATCGCGTAGCGGAAGCCCGCCCGCACCGCCTGGCCGCCCCAGTACCAGACGAGGAGCGTGCTGGTGACGGCCATCAGCTCCCAGAAGAACAGCAGGGAGAGCCAGTCGCCGGCGAAGACGGCCCCGAAGCTCGTCGCGACGTACGAGAGGGCAAAGCCGGTCTGGACGCCGTCGGCCTCGCTGGCGTAGGAGTAGAGGACGGCGACGGCCGCGATGAGCCCGAAGATGAGCCCCATCAGCCGCGAGAACTCGTCGACGTTGAGCAGGACGGCCTCGAACCCGAGGAACGTCACCTGCAGGTGCGCGCCCGCGGGGACGACCCACGCCCACGCGACCGCCGCGACCGAGGCGGTGACGCCCAGCGCGTGGCCCGCCAGCCGGGGGAGCACGGCCACGAGGATCGCCACCGCGAGCAGGACGACCACCGGCGGCACCGCGGTCAGCGGGTCGACCATCAGAGCACCACCCCCGGGATGTTACCGACGATCGTCTCGACGATGCGGAGGAAGACGACCGTATTGGGCACGATTCCGAGCAGCAGCGACAGCGTCGCCGCGGTCAGGATCGGCCCGAGCATAAACCACGTCGACTCGCCGCCGAGCCAGCCCCGGCGGTCCCAGCCGCCGGCCGGCGGGCCGCCGTGGTGTTCGTGGTCCTCGCGGTCCTTGCCGAGGTGGTCGACGTGTTCCGGTTCCGGTATCTCTCCGTCGGTCTCGGCCCCTTCGTCGTCCCCGGGAGCGGTTCCGTCTTCGACCGCCTCCGCGGCGTCGCCGCCGTCGGGCCGGACGGACTCGCGGCCCCCGAACGGCCCGGCGATCAGCGGCTTCTCGTCGTGGCCCTCCGGGGACTCGAAGAACGCCTGGTAGACGATCGGCCAGAAGTACGCGATGTTGAGCACGCCCGAGACCAGCAGGGCGGCAGCGAAGACGAGGCCGCCGCCGTCCAGCGCGCCGATGACGAGGTACCACTTGCTGACGAACCCGGCGACCAGCGGGATGCCCGCCATCCCGGCCGCCGCGACGCCGAAGGCGGTCATCGTCAGCGGCATCCGCGTCCCGATGCCGGCCATATCGCTGATGTCGTCGGTGTGGGTCTCGACGTGGATCGCGCCGGCACAGAAGAACAGGGTGAGCTTCATGAAGGCGTGTGCGGGGATGTGGAGCAGGCCGCCGACGAGCGCCGGCCCCTCCAGCAGCGCGAGGCCGAGCACGATGTACGAGAGCTGGCTGATCGTCGAGTACGCCAGCCGGCGCTTGAGGTTGTCCTGCCGGATGGCGATGACACTCGCCGCCAGCAGCGTGAACGCCGCGACGGCCGCCAGCGGGAGCGCGAGCCCCAGTTCGCCAAGCAGGTCCGGGCCGTACACGTCCAGCACGACGCGGGCGACGCCGAACACGCCGCTCTTGACGACGGCGACGGCGTGGAGCAGTCCCGAGACCGGCGTCGGCGCGACCATCGCGTCGGGCAGCCAGGAGTGGACCGGCATCAGCGCCGCCTTCACGCCGAAGCCCGCCGTCAGCAGGGCGAAGGCCGCCCGGACCAGCGCCGGGTCGGCCGTCGCCAGGTCGGCGATCCCGCCGGGCGTGAACGCCGTCGTCCCGGTCAGGACGTAGACGAGGACGGTCCCGCCGAGGACGGCGACGCCGCCGCCGAAGGTGTACGCGAGGTACTTCCGGCCGGCGGCGCGGGCCTCGTCGGTCTCGTCGTGGGTGACCAGCGGGTACGTCGACACCGTCAGCAGCTCGTAGAAGACGAACAGCGTCAGGAGGTTCGCGCCGAAGGCGACCCCGACCGCCGAGGCGAGGCTGGCCGCGAACGCGGCGAAGTACCGCGTCTGTGCGTGTTCGTCCAGCCCGCGCATGTAGCCGATGCTGTAGAAGCTGGTCACGATCCACAGCAGGCTGGCCAGCAGAGCGAAGAGGATCCCCAGCGGGTCCGCCCGCAGCGAGATGCTCAGGCCCGCGCCCAGGTCGGCCAGCGACGTGACGTAGACGGTCCCCGACAGCACGCCGGGGACCATACTCGCGACGATGGCGAACTTCGCCGCGGCGACGGTCAGCGTCACGCCTTCGCGGACGTTCGGTCGCGACTCCAGCGAGAGGACGACGGGAATCGCGAGCGCCGACACGAGCACGGCCAGCAGCGGTCTGAGTGAGGCGACGTCGGTCATGGTTCCAGCAGTGGCGGCAGTGTCTCCAGCAGCACCTGTTCGATCGCGGGGACGGCGGCGGTCAGCGCGACGGCGAGGACGGCGGCACCGACGACGACGGCGGTCATCCCGAGCGAGACCGGTCGGTCACCGCCGTCGGCGACGGCCGCCTCGTCGCGGATGGTCGGCTCGGCGAAGTAGAGCCGCTCGACGAGACGCGCGAAGTACGCCAGCGTCAGCAGCGTGCTCGCCAGCAGGACGACCACGACCGGCCACAGGCCGGCCTCGACGGCACCGACGACGATGAACCACTTGCCGACGAAGCCGATCGCCGGCGGGACGCCGACCATCCCCAGCGCGAGCACGGCGAAGGAGCCGGCCCCCGCGGGGACGCGGCCACCGAGGCCGGCGTAGCCGCCCAGCGTCGTCGCACCCGTCTCTCGCTCGATGACGCCCGACGCCGCGAACAGCCCGCCCTTCATCACGGCGTGGCCGACGAGGTGGACCGTCGCGCCGACGACGGCCATCGGCGTCGCGAGGGCGAAGCCGGCGACGACGAGGCCGAACTGCGACACCGAGGAGTACGCGAGCATCCGCTGGACGTTGGTCTGTGTGACCGCCAGCGTGCTGCCGGCGACGACGCTGACACAGGCCAGCGCCAGCAAGGCCACCCGAGCCTCGGGGACGGCCCGGAAGAAGTCGACGGTGAACACGGAGAACAGCAGCCGGCCGATGGCGTAGGCCGACACCGTCGAGACCAGCGCCGAGATGAGTGCGCTGATCGAGTCCGGGGCGTTCGCGTAGGCGTCGGGCTGCCAGGTGTGCAGCGGGAACAGCGCCACCTTCACCGTCAGGCCGCCGATCATCAGTCCGAACGCCGTCAGGACCAGCGTCGAGTCGTAGCCGACGGCGGCCAGTTCCGTCGCCAGGTCGGCCATGTTCAGCGTCCCCGTCGCGGCCAGGGCGTAGCCGACCCCGAGCAGGTACAGGGACGCGCCGACGGTGCCGATGACGAGGTACTTCAGCGCGGCGACGGCCGCCGGGGCCTCCCGGCCGCTGGCGACCAGGCCGTAGGCCGCGAGCCCCGTGATCTCCAGGAAGACGTACAGATTGAACACGTCGCCGGTGACGGTCATCCCCGTCAGGCCGGTCACCAGCAGGAGGTAGAGCGCGTAGGTGGCGTTCGATCGCGGGCCGGCCCGGCGCGCGTACGCGAGCACGCCGAGCGCGACGACGCCGATCAGGAGCACCACGATCGCCGAGAGCCCGTCGACGACGAGTTCGATGCCGTAGGGGATCTCGAAGCCGCCGACGGCGTAGTCGACGGTGCCGGTCGTCCAGACCCGCCAACCCAGCAGCGCCGACAGGGCGACGTGGACCGCCATCGTCAGCGTCGCGACCGTCCAGCCGACCCGGTCGGTGAACAGACTCGCCACCAGCGGGACCGCGCCGCCGACGATGGGCAACGCCACGAGCAGGACGGGCAGGTGTTCAATCATAGTAGAGGTCCTCCAGGGTCGCTTCGTCGAGCGTGCCGTACTCCGAGTAGATGCGGACGATGAGCGCCAGCGCGACGGCGGTCAGACTCACCCCGACGACGATGGCCGTCAGGATGAGGACGTGGGGCAGCGGGCTGACGTACGGCCCGCCGCCCTCGGTGATGACCGGCGGATTGCCGCCCCGGCGGTACGCGAGCGTGATGAAGAAGAGGAAGATGCCCGTCTGGAAGACGTTCATCCCGATGACCTTCTTCACGAGGTTCGGCGAGGACACCAGCGTGTACAGACCGATCCCCAGCAGGACGACGACGGCGTAGTAGTTGTAGTGGCTCGTCAGCAGGTCGAGCTGCAGCGGGATCACGACTCCTCACCCCCCTCCGCCGCCTGGGTGAAGCCGGCGGCCAGCAGGAAGAACAGGCCGACGGCGACGCTGGCGACGATGGCACCGATACCCAGCTCCACGAGTTCGATGCCGTATTTCGTCGCCTCGTAGTAGAACCGGTTGTACACCCCGTACTGGAGGAAGTTCCCTCCGAGGGGGAGCGTGCCCAGCCCGATCGCCGCGAAGTTCAGGACGCCGCCGACGGCGAGCGCCGCCAGCACCCGCCCGTCGACCCACTGACGCGTCGATTCGATGCCGTACGCGAAAGCGATCATCATCACGACGGAGCCGGCGATGACGCCGCCCTGGAACCCCCCGCCCGGCGAGTCCGCGCCGTGGAACATCACGAACAGCGCGAAGGTCAACACCAGCGGCGAGACGACTCGGACGGTGGTCATGATGATCGTACTCTCGACGTACAGGCCCTGTTCGTCGAAGCTCATACGAACACCTCCTTCCGCAGGACCACCAGCGCGGCCACCCCGGCGGAGAAGACGACGACCGCTTCCCCGAGCGTGTCGAACCCGCGGTAGGCCGCGAGCACGGCGGTCACGGCGTTTTTCACCTGTGTCTCTCCCTTCGCGTTTTCGATGTAGTACTGGCTGACGTCGCCGCCGACGACCGGGGCGTCGGGCGCGCCGATGGCCGGCAGCGCCGGGACGGTCGCGCCCACGACGAGGACGAAGACGGCGACGAGCGCCAGCGCGCCCCAGTCGACGGATTCCAGCAGGTGCTCCTCGTCGGGCGAGACGGTGTTGGCCAGCGCCAGCAGGAAGAGCAAGGTCATGATGCCCGCCCCGACGGCGGCCTCCGTCAGTCCCACGTCGGGAGCCTGCAGGATGAGCCAGATGATGGAGATCCCGAGACTGTAAGCGGCGAAGGCCATCAGCGCCGCCAGCGTCTCGCGGAGCAGGGCCGCGCCCAGCGCGCACCCGACGACGAACACCAGCAGCGCGCCTTCGAGCAGCGTCAGCGTCACGCCTCTCCCTCCTCGTCGTCCAGCGTCCACGGTTCGATCCCCTGGTCCTGTGCGGCGCGGGCGATGGCGTGGGCCGCCGTCGGGTTCGTGATGAACAGGAAGGTCAGGAGGAAGACGGCCTTCACGGTCGAAATGTCGCTCTGGAGGGCGAGCGCGGCGGCTCCCACGGTCAGCACGGCCCCGAGCGTGTCGCTCTTGGACGCCGCGTGTGCGCGCGTGTACACGTCCGGGAGCCGGAGGATGCCGAGCGCGGCGACGCCTCCGAAGAAGGCCCCCAGCAGCGCGACGCCGACGACGGCCCACTCGATCGGTGTCATAGCACACCCCCGTGCTCGACGTTGAACTTCGAGAACGCGATCGACAGCAGGAAGTTCAGCAGGGCGTACACCAGCGCCACGTCGAGGAACACCGACTCCTGGAACGCGGCCGCCACGAGCGCGATGGCGATGACGGTGTTGGTCCCCATCACGTTGACCGCGATGACCCGGTCGTGGATGGTCGGGCCGACGAAGGCGCGGTACAGCGCCACGAGCGCGAAGAGGACGAACGCTCCCGCGACGGCCAGCAGGGCCTGTGCGAACTCAACCATCCTGGCCCTCCCCGTCGTCCCCGCGTTCGCGGGGCGACGCGATGGCGGCGGCCTCGCGGCCGTAGAAGACGAACCGAACCGCTCGCTCCAGGCCGCCGTCGAAGAGCGCCTCACGGGTACTGACCGTCAGGCAGTGGATGTCGAACGCGCGGTTCGAGACGCTGACGGTCAGCGTCCCCGGCGTGAGCGTGATGGAGTTCGCGAGCGTCGTCACCGCGGCGTCGCCCCACACTGCGGCCCGCAGCTCCACTATCTTCGGCTCGATCGGGAGGTCGGGGTGGAGGACCACGTAGGCGATCTGGAGGTTCGCGACGGCGATCTCCTTCAGCAGGTAGGGGGCGTAGACGAGCAGGCGGGCGAACTGCTTGCCGACGCGACCGACCGAGGGCTGCTCGCTGAACGCGACGGGGGCGAGCAACACCGCCACCAGCGCCGCCGTGACGAACCCGGTCAGGAAGTCGAGCGGCTTCCAGGCGCTCAACAGCAGGTAGAACAGGTACGAGACGCCGAAGACGGTGAGGTACTTCGAGAGCGACGCCGCGCGCGTGACGACGGTCCGCTCGGCGCGGCGCTCGACCGGAGCGCGGTCGACGGAGAGGTCCCGCCGCGAGAGCTCCCGTTCCAGCGGCCGCAACATCGGCGTCGACCCGCCGGGGCTGTACTCCGGATCGAGCACGACGCGGGTGACGTCGTTCGCCTCGGCGTAGTCCCGTATCTCGTCGGCGTAGTCGCCGGGGCTGAACAGGTAGCGATCCGTGCCCAGCACCGCCGTCTCGACGGTCAGTCCCTCGGGGCGCTCCTCGCCGAAGTCGTCGTCGAGCCACGCGTCGACGCGATCCAGGAGGTCCGTCGCCTCGCCGAGTTCGGCCTGCGCGTCCGGGTCGACCGACCGCGTCTCCGCCACGACGACGAAGTGCAGTTCGACCGGGCCGGCCGCGTCCGAGACCTCGTCGACGACGTACGCGACGGTGTTTCGCATCGTCACGGTGTCGTCGACCGGGACGAGCAGGCGGTCGTCGGCGCGTCGTTCTTCGGTATCCATGGTGTGAGACAGCGTGTCGGCTACTACCGGATGCGAGCAACGGGATACGCAAAACAATTTCGGGATCAGCTACTCCTCGGCCAGTTCTGTCGCCAGTTCCGCCGCGACGCGGCGGCCGAGGCCGGCCTTGTCGCCCGCGTACTCCCCCGCGTCGTCGGCCCTGACGACGAGCGCGCGGGTGTCGTCCCCGCCCATCACGCTCGCGTCGTTGGCGACGACGAACGCGAGGTCGGCCCGCTCTCGCAGGTCGCGGGCACGCTCGACGAGCGCGTCGTCGTCGCCGGCCGACTCCACCTTGAACCCGACGATAGTGAGGTCGGGGCGGGCCTCGCGGACCGTGTCGATGAGCTTCGGCGTGGGTTCGAGGTCCAGCGTCAGCCCCGACTGCCCGCTCCGGATCTTCTCGTCGGCCCGCTCGACCGTGTAGTCGGAGATGGCGGCCGCCGAGACGAGCGCGTCGGCGTCCTCGGCCGCCTCGGTGACGGCGGCGGTCATCTCCGCCGCGGACTCGACGCGCTCGACGGTGGCGTATGGCACGTCCGGCCCGTCGTGGACCAGCGTCACGTCGGCTCCGTCGACGTAACAGGCCCGTGCGACGGCGCGCCCGGTCCGCCCGGACGCGCGGTTCGAGAGGGTCCGCACGGGATCGACGGACTCCGTGGTCGCGCCCGCGGTGACGACGACGTGCCGGCCGGCGAGTGGCCGGTCGCCCGCGGCGCGGGCCACCTCGGTCACGATGGCCGCCTCGGTGGCGATCTTCGCCTTCCCCTCCTCGACGCGCGGGTCGACGAACTCGACGCCCCAGGACTCGACGCGCTCGATGGCGTCGAGCACGCCGGGGTGGTCGTACATCGGCTCGTGCATCGCCGGCGCGACGACGACGGGCAGCCCCGCGCCCAGCGCCGTCGTCGCGCACGTCGTCACCGGGGTGTCGTCGACCGCCGCCGCGACCTTCCCGACGGTGTTGGCCGTCGCCGGCGCGAGCAGGAGGACGTCCCCCCAGCCGTCGACCCCGCAGAGGTCGACGTGCTCGACCGCGCCGGTGAGTTCCGTCACCACGTCGGCGTCGGTCGCGTACGCCAGCGACCAGGGGTGGACGATCCCGGTCGCGCTGTCGGTCATCACGGCCCGGACGCTGGCTCCCCGCCGGCGGAGTTCGTGGGCCAGTTCGACCGTCTTGACAGCGGCGATGGAGCCCGAGACCCCGAGCACGACGTTGACTCCCTGCAACATAGCCCGCCCTTGGCCGGCCCGGGTGAAAAGTCCGCCCGTCGGCGCTCGGCCGGCCGTCACTCCTCGACGGTCCGACGGTCCCGGAGCGAGCCCGCGATGGCGAACGCCACGAGCGCGACGACCGCGAGCCCCAGCGCGACGCCCGCCCGCAGTGCTGTGTCGGCCGTCGCCGGCGGTGCCACCGCGGGGACGACCAGGTACCGCCCCGCGAGGGCGATCCCGACGCCAGCGAGGACGACGAGGATGCTGCCCGTGACGTGGACGAACTGGGCGTCGGTCGTCTCGGCGGCGCGACCCAGCTGCGCACCGACGCTCGCGGCGTGGCTTCCGACGTCCCACGCCAGCAGGGCTCCGGCGACGCCGACGACGACCAGCGGCGTCCACAGGCCGAGCTCCGCCGCCCCGAGCGTGCCGACGAGCAGGAGCCCGCTCCCGACCGCGACGCCGGCGGCCCCGCGGGCGACCAGTCCCCGTCCGGCGACCACCGAGATCGCTCGCAGGCCGATCCCGACCGTCACCAGACACAGCAGAACCGCCCCGAGGGCGACGCCGGCCGGGCCGGCCACGGTTCCAGATGGCCCCGGAACCCCACCGACGAAGGGGAGGCCGAGGGCGGACAGGACCGGGACGACCGTGAGCGCGAGCGCCACCGCGACGAGGCCGCCGGCCTGGAACGACAGCGCCCGCGGCGGGTCGTCGCCGAGCCAGTCGGCGACCCAGTTGTGGAGCGCGTCCGCGGCGAGCACTCCCAGGAGCGCGAGCCCGACGAGTCCGAGGACGGCGTGGAGCGGACCAGACAGCGCCGCGCCGAGCAGCCCGCCGGGGACGGCGTCGACGAACAGCGAGAACAGGGCGACGGCGCGCCCGGAGAGCGCGAGGAGACACTCGACGCCGAGGACGGCCCAGACGGCCCGTGGTACCTCCCGGACCGGGACGCCGAGGTCGGTCAGCCGGTCGAGCCGCCGCCCCTCCCGGTCGGGGAGCCAGCCGGCGACGGTGTCGCCGGCCCGGTGCAGCAGCGCGAGGACGGCCAGCGCGTACGCCTGGAGCGTGACGAACCCGACCAGCGGGTTCACCACGGAGGCGGCCAGGGGGACGAGCAACACCGCCGTCACGACCCCGAACCGGACCGCGATCGTGAGTCCGACCGCGGCGACGAGGCCGACGAGGACCACGTTCCCGCTCTCGACGAGGCCGCGATGGAGCGAGCCGTAGCCGTCGACCCCGACCACGAGGTCGGTCGCGACCGCGGTGACGCCCAGGCCGAGCGCGAGCGCGACCGCCGTGCCGGCACCGGTCGCCAGCAGCGGGGCCGTCCCGACCGCCACGACGCCGGCGACGAGCGTGACGCTCCCCCCGGCGAGGCGCGCGTTCGTCGCCCCGTCGAGCAGCCACGCGCCGGCCGCGACCGACAGTCCGCCGGCGACCGCCCCGACGACCGGTACCGGCCCGGCGACGCCGAATCCGACCAGCAGCGCCGTGACGACGGCGACCGCGCCCGCCAGCGTCGCCGTCGCCCGTGCCGGTCGGGTGTCGGTGCTCACGCCGACCACCCCGCGGCCTCGGCCCTGCGGAGGACCGCCGTCGCGAGGGGTTCGTCGGGGTCCCAGTCGACGACCGGGAGCGTCCCCCTGAGTCGCGACACCCGGCGCGTGCGGTCGAGCGCCGCCAGCGTCCCGCCGGGCGTCGCCTCGTTCGTCACGTCGGGGCTGACGACGGTGACGGCGTGGCCCCGCGCGACGAGTCGCTCGGCGGCGTCGCCCGCCGCGTCGTCCAGCAGCGGCGTACAGAACAGGACCTGCGCGCCGTCGGGCAGTCGCCGGTCGAGACCCTCGACCAGTCTCCCGCCGTCGGACCGCGGTTCCGACGAGGATCGCCTCGCCACGCTCGGCTCACCGCCGTCAGAGCCGCGGTCTGACGAGGATCGCCTCGCCACGCTCGGCTCACCGCCGTCCGCCACCGTCTCGCCCGTCTGGAGGTGGTCGCGTGCCGCGAACCGGGTGGTCGGTGCCGTCTGTCGACCGGTCGACCGATCCGTCGACGCGGCGTCGGTCCCCACGGCGTCGTCGAGAAACGCGCGGATCCGGCGGTACTGGCCCCGGTCGGCCCGCGGCCGGAGCGTCGCGAGGCCGTCGAACGTCGCCGCGCCCACCCGGTCGTCCTCGTCGAGGCGCTCGGCGGCCAGGCGCTGTGCGGCGTCCCGGCAGAGTTCGACGGCGGTCGGCGTGGCCGCGCTCGCCGCGACCGGGTGGCGCGTGTCGACGAGGACCACGACCGTCGCGCTCGTCGTCTCGCGGTACTCGACGGTCGCAAGCTCGCTGGTCCGGGCGAAGCGGTTCCAGTCGATCCGGCGCATCGAGTCCGTCGACTGGTACTCGCGGATGCCGTAGAAGGCGACGCCCTCGCCCCCGGCGCTGGTCGGCACGCGCCCGGCACGAGGCAGCGAGTCGGCAGACAGCGCCGGCGAGGCGGCGCTGGTCCCGCACTCGACGAGCGAGTCGGCGGCGACGCGCTCGCGGACCTCGGTGGTGCCCGCGAGGTCGCGACAGGCGACGGTCGTCCCGCCGAAGGCGTGTTCGCCGCGGCGGGCGACGACCGTGTACTCGACGGCGGCCGACTCGCCGGCGTCCAGCGCCGTCCCGAGCCGGGGGGTCCCCTCGACCACCGACAGCGAGTCCGGGACGCCGTCGACCACGCGGACGTCCGGGAGGTAGTCACGGCCGTCGTTGGTCACCGTGACCGTCACCGTTACGTCCTCGCCGGGCAGCGGCGCGGCCGGCGACACCGACCGCTCGACGGTCAGCCGCGGCGTCGGGTCGCTCGTCGCCGCGGCGTAGGCGGCGTACACCAGCGGCACCGTCGCCGCGACGAAGACCGCGGCGTTGCCGGCGGCGAGCCCGACCGCGCCGGTGACCAGCGCCGTCCCCAGCGCCCCCGCCCGCCGGGGGCGTCGCCGGTCGGTCATCGGGCATCACCGTCCCGGTGGCGTCGGATCTCGGCCAGCGTCGCCGCGACCCGTCGGTCGAACGCCTCGCCGCTGGCCCAGTCCCGGAGCTGGACGCGCAGCGGCGGGTCCGGCACCGACCCACCGCCGAGGAAGGCGGCGGCCCGCGGGTCGTCGGTCCAGGTCCCGTGCTCGACGGCCTCGGCCGCCCCGTCGGCGTCGTAGCCGGCCGACTCGGCGAGCGTTCGCTCCGCCGTCTCCCGGAGTCGGTCCCGCACGTCGCCGGCGTAGCCGGCCTCCAGCGGGTCGTACCGGTCGACGCGGCCACCGATCGCGGCGAGCCGCTCGTCCAGCTCGCCGCCGACCAGCTCTCGGTCCTCCCCGTCGACGGCCTCGGGCTCGTCGGGGAACGTGACGCGGGCGTCGGCCGCCGCGTGCCCGTCGGTGCCGAGCGCGGCGGACAGGCCCAGCAACGCGACGGCGGCCGCGACGACCGGGAGTGCGCCCCGGAGCATCGCGGCCGCCGACTGGTCGCCCGGGACGGCGACGAGACCGGGTACGAGCGCGACGGCGACGCTGCCCGCGAGCGCGAGCAGCCCGACCGTCGCGGCGAGCCGCCAGCCGAGACCGCCGTCCGCGGGCTCGGGGCGGCCGTCGAGGGTCGCCCGCGCGACGCGGGTCCGCTCGTCGGTGGCCGCGTCGTCCCCGGCGTCGACCGCGGCGTCGGCGTCCCCGACCGCCGTGCCCTCGTCGGCCCGAGCGACGGTCTCGGTCCGGCTCACTCCCCGTCACCCCCGTCCTCGAAGATGGCCGCGAGCGCCCGCCGTGCCGTCTCGGTCCGACCGTCGGACGCTGACTCGCCGCCGTACGCGACGGCGCGGACCGCCCTCGTGAGTCGCCACACCGGCTCGGCGGGGAGCCCGGCGGCGACGGCTCGGCGGGCGTACTCTCCCGGCGTCGTCGCCGCGGGGTTCGGGACCGGAACCGCCGCGGTCAGCCGTTGCCAGGCCTCGCGGAGCGACGGCGGAGCTGGATCGCTCCGCGCCACGTCGTCGCCCGTGTCGTCGGCGACACGGGCGTCGGTGTCGGTCGGCTCGTCCGGTCCGAGGGCGTCGGGGCGGTCGAACAGGCCACGGAGGGACGGGACCTCGCCCCGGCGGAGGGTCGACAGCGCGCCGACCGGCGCGGTCAGGAGGACCGCGACGCCGCCCGGAGCGGCGAGGAGCGCGCGGCCGGCCATCCGGGCGAGCGGGCGGACGCCCGAGGAGAGCCCGGCCGCGACGCTGCCGGCCACCCGGCCGACGCCGCCGGCGACGCCGGCCAGGGCCGTCGCGCCGGTGAGCAGGACGGCGGTCGTGAACTGCGGGATGCGTCGGAGACGACCGGCGAACGGGACACGAGCCAGCAACGCCGCCGCGAGCCCGCCGCCGTCGACCTCGTCCCAGTCGATACCGCGGGCCCGCGAGAGGACCACGGCGGCGACGGCGACGAGGCCGAGCCCGGTCACCAGGAGCGGCAGCGACGAGAGGTCGGGCGGCGTCGGCCACGAGGTGTCGGCGGGGGCCGCGTCCGTCTCGGCGGGCGTGGCCGTCGGTGTCGGTGTCGGTGTCGGCGTGGGCGTCGGCGACGCCGTCGCCGTCGGCGTCGGGGTGGACGCGGGACCACTGGGCTGGAGGGGGACGTCCAGCGCTGCCGGGAACAGCGCGGTCCCGAGAACCACGGCGGCGACGCCGAGCAGGGTCAGGGCGGCGCGGGCGAGGCTGGAAGGCACTGTTCGGACGTTCCGGCCAGTCAGTCTAAAATATTGTCCTCAGTCAGAGCGCGGTTTCAGTCACCAGAAGCTCTTTGCCCCGCTGACGGAAACACTGGACTAGCGTATGGGGACCTTCACCCGCCGCATCGCCCTGACGCTCGCCCTCCTGCTGGCCCTGGACCTCCTCGTCGTCGCCGCCGCGGCGTCGCTCCTGACGCCGTGGCTCGGGCCGGTCCGGGACGCCGTCGCGGCCGTCCTCCCGGTCGGTCCGACGGCGGCGTGGTGGCTCGCCGTCGTCGCGCCCGCGACGCTGGCGTTCGCGTGGGCACAGGCGCGGTTCACGCGGGCCAACACGCTCGCTCGCGTCGACGCAGCGCCCGTCTCGCCGGCGACGTACCCGGACCTCCACGCCCGCGTCGAGCGGCGCTGCCAGCAGGCGGACCTGGCCGTCCCGACGGTCGCGGTGACCGACAGCGACGTGCCCAACAGCTTCACCGTCGGCACGCCCGGCTCCGCGACGCTGGTCGTCAGCGAGGGGCTGCTCGACGAGCTCTCCGGTGCCGAGCTCGACGCGGTCCTGGCCCACGAGCTGATGCACGTCAAGAACCGCGACGCCGCCGTGATGACGCTGGCCGGGTTCCTGCCGGCGCTCGCCAACGGCGAGTACGACCCGCTGCCGGCGTCGCCGAGACGCCGGCTCCTCGCGGGGGCCGTGGCCGTCGGCGTCGGCTACCTGCTCGCCGCGAGCGTCATCGACGCGCCGCTTGGCTCGCCGGCCTTCACCGTCGCCTTCCTCGCGCTCGTCGCGTTGACCGTCCTGCTGGGCGGCGTCGTGCTGGGCGTGCTCACCGCTCCCGTCGTCGCGCTCGCCCGATCGCTCTCCCGGAGTCGCGAGTTCGTCGCCGACCGGAGCGCGGCACGGCTCACCGGCGACCCCGCCGCGCTCGTCGGGGCGCTGGAGACGCTCGACGGGGACGCGACGCCGACTCCGGAGACGGACGCCCGGGAGGCGGCAGCCGGCGTCCGGGGCCTCTGTTTCCTCCCCCACGGGTTCGACCGCGGCGAGGACCGGGACCCGTACCGTCTCGATCCCCGTTCCCACCCCCCGACCGAGGAGCGGGTCGAGCGCCTCGCCGCCCTCGCGGGGGACCTCTGATCCCGCCCGCGTCGGCCGCTACTCGTCGTCGACGAGGCTCGGGTGCGTCGACGGCTCGCCCGGCATCGGCTCCTCGAAGTACCGGCGCATCACCTCCAGCGACTCCTCCTCGCGGCGCTGTCGCTCGGCCTCGTCGATCTCCTCACAGCCCGGGGGCACCTCGCGGCCACGGTCGGTGAAGTACCCCTCGGGCGCGGTCCAGTCGTGGTAGAAGTCGACGTCGCTGTCCCGGATCAGCGTCAGCCCCACCTGTGCGCCGTGGCCCGCCGCGACGATGGCCTGGTGGTGCTGCTCGGACAGGCGGCCGGCCGCGTACAGCCCCTCGACGTCGGTCCGACCGGCGTCGTCGGCCCCGACGAACTGCTTGCTCCCGCGGTCGACGAAGTCGACGTCGAGCCCCTCCAGATACGTCGAGTCGGCCCACGACGCCGCGATCACGTAGTCCGGCTCGTACGTCTCACCGTCCGCGACCAGCACCTCGAACCCCCCGCCGCCCTCGGCCTCGCTCACCCGTTGGACGCGGCCGTCGGTGAACCACGCCCCCGCCCGGCGCGCCTGGGCACGGACGAGTTCGAGCAGGAGCCGCGGATTGACGCCAGCCGGGAAGCCGGGATAGTTCTCCAGGTGTGCGTTCCGGTTCAGGATCGACTCCCCCGTCGAGACGATCCGGGTCGAGAGCCCCGCACGGGCGGTGTAGATCGCCGCCGAGAGTCCGGCGACGCCGCCGCCGACGACCAGGACGGACTCGGGTTCCTGTGACATACGCCGCCGTTGCCCGCCCCCCGACAGAAATCTGCCGGTTTCCCCCGAGCCGGCGACCCACCAGACCGGCGGGTACGGCCCCGCTACCCCCGGTATCGTCAGCTGGCACTACCCGAAGCCTCATAATGGCCCACCTGCTAGAAGTGGCGTAATGACCGACACCGTCGACGAGGTGGACCTGCCCTACGACGAGGACGCCTCACAGCAGAAGAAGATCGAGGCGTTGCAGGAGCGGCTCGAGGTGCTCGAAGACCAGAACGAGGAGATGCGGGACAAGCTGCTGGACGCCAACGCCGAGAACAACAAGTACCAGCAGAAGCTCGAACGCCTCACCCACGAGAACAAGAAGCTCAAGCAGTCGCCGCTGTTCGTCGCCACCGTCCAGGAGGTCACCGACGACGGCGTCATCATCAAGCAACACGGCAACAACCAGGAGGCCCTGACCGAGGTCACCGACGAGATGCGCGACGGGCTGGAGCCGGACGACCGCGTGGCCGTCAACAACTCCCTGTCGGTCGTCAAGCAACTCGACGACGAGACCGACGTTCGCGCCCGCGTGATGCAGGTCGACCAGTCTCCCGACGTCTCCTTCACCGACATCGGCGGCATCGAGGACCAGATCGAGGAGGTCCGCGAGACCGTCGAGATGCCCCTGAACAACCCCGGGATGTTCGACGACGTCGGCATCGACCCGCCCAGCGGCGTCCTGTTGCACGGGCCGCCCGGCACCGGCAAGACGATGCTCGCGAAGGCCGTCGCCAACGAGACCGACGCCACCTTCATCAAGATGGCCGGCTCCGAGCTGGTCCACAAGTTCATCGGCGAGGGCGCGAAGCTCGTCCGCGACCTCTTCGAACTCGCCCGCCAGGAGGAGCCCGCGGTCGTCTTCATCGACGAGATCGACGCCATCGCGGCCAAGCGGACCGACTCCAAGACCTCCGGCGACGCGGAGGTCCAGCGGACGATGATGCAGTTGCTCTCGGAGATGGACGGGTTCGACGACCGCGGCGAGATCCGCATCATCGCGGCCACCAACCGCTTCGACATGCTCGACCGCGCGATCCTCCGGCCGGGCCGGTTCGACCGCCTCATCGAGGTTCCCAATCCCGACGTCGAGGGCCGCAAGCAGATCTTCCAGATCCACACCCGCGGGATGAACGTCGCCGACGACGTCGAGTTCGCGGCGCTGGCGGAGGACATCGAGGACGCCTCGGGGGCCGACGTGAAGGCGATCTGTACCGAGGCCGGGATGTTCGCCATCCGCGACGACCGTACCGAGGTCACGATGGCCGACTTCCGGAACGCCTGGGAGAAGATCCAGCAGGACGACGAGGAAGACGAGGACGTCTCCCGCACCTTCGCCTGACGCGGACCGCGGGCCACCCACTTCTCGCGCGCTTCCAGAACACGGAAGCCGCTCGCTCCCCGACTGTCGGACATGGCCGTCGCAGACGAACTCCAGTCGCAGGCACGCGCGCGCCCACGAGTCGTCACCGCCGCCGTCTCGCTGGTCGGCTACGCGCTCGTCTTCGGGACCTTCGGGGGCGTCTTGCCGTTCCCGTCCATCAGTGACCGGACCGTCGTCCTCCTCTCGGATGCCATCGCCGTCGTCAACGCCGGCGCGCTGCTCGCCATCGTCGCCGGCGTCTACTTCATCAGGAACGACGAGGTCCGGAAACACCGGGCGGCGATGCTCACCGCGTTCACGCTCATCCTCGCTTTCCTAGTGTTGTACCTGCTGAAGGTCGGCGGCGGCTTCGAGAAGGAGATCCGGGCCGCCGGACTGGTGTGGGGCGCGTACATCGCGATGCTCGCGGTCCACATCCTCCTGTCGGCCGTCTCCGTCCCCGTCGTCGTCCACGCCGTGGTGCTGGGACTGTCCCACTCCGTCCCAGAGCTCCGGGAGACGAACCACGCCCGCGTCGGTCGGATCGCCGTCGCCGCCTGGGGCCTCAGCCTCTTCCTCGGGCTGGTGACCTACGTGATGCTGAACCACGTCTACGGGTGGAACCCCCGCGGAGGCGAGGCGGCGCTGCTGCTGGCCGTCGTCGGGCCGTATCTCGGGCGCGAGTAGTCCGTCGTACGGGTCTGTTCGGCGGTAACCGACAGACACGTCGCCGCGGAACCCGGTCCGTACACGAGCTGTTCCGGACCGGAACACCTCCTTCGCGACCGCGTTACCGATCCGCCCTGCGTCGAAAGAGCGTCGGGTAGTCGGGAGGCGGGCCGGTCCCGCTATTCGTCGCGTCTGACCGCGAGCAGCGCCGCGGCGACGAGCGCGACGAGCGCGACGACGGCCGTGAAGCCGGGGCCACTGCCACTGGTAGCCTGCTCACCGGAGCCGCCGTCCGCGTCGTCGTCACCGCCGTCGTCGGCCGCTTCCGTCTCGGTGGCCGTGTCGGCGTCCGTCCCGGTCGCCGTGTCGGCGTCCGTCTCGGTCGCTGTATCCGGTTCGGCGGTTTCGGTCTCCGTCTCCGGTACGTCTGTCTGGGTAGGCGTCGCCGTGGTGTTGTCCGGCGTCGCGGTCCCGTTCTCGGGCGTCGCCGTGGTGTTGTCCGGCGTCGCAGTCTCGTTCTCGGGCGTCGCCGTGGGGTCTGGCGTGTCGTCACCGCCGCCACCGCCGCCGGACCCCTGTGTCGACTCGGCGTCGACCGTGACGGTCTTCGACAGCGAACCGACAGACACCGACCGCTCGCCGGTCGTGTCGAAGGAGTACTGGAAGGTCACCTCCTTCGACGAGTCGGCCGAGACGCTCACCTGCTTCTGGTCGCTGGTCTCCCCGTCGACCAGCAGGGTCGCGGTGTACGTGCCGTCCGCGTCACCGGAGTTCGACACGGTCGCCGCGATGGTCGCGGTGTCACCCTCCGTCACCGAACCCGGCGCGTCCAGCGCAGTCACGCTGAAGGCGGCGTCGGCGTCGACGTACTCGTACAGCTCGCCGTCGCTGGTCCCGACGTACAGCGAGTCGTACGCGACCGTCGGTGCCGTCAGGAGCGGCGAGTCGGCGACCGTCGCGGTGAACTTCGACGAGCCGTCATCGGCGTCGAGCACTGCGAGGGTCCCACTGTCGGTTCCGACGAAGACGGTCCCGTTGGCCGCCGAGAGGGCCGCACCGAGCGTCTCCTTCGTGTCGACCTCGGTCTCCCAGACCACCGATCCGCCGCCGTCGAGGTCGTGGGCGGCGACCACGCCGTCGCTACCACCGACGACGACGGTCCCGGCGTGAAGGACCGGGCTGGACCAGACCTCCTCGTAGGTGGCGGTGTCTCTCCACTGCTCGTTGCCGTCGGTGTCGTAAGCCGCGACGGTCCCGTCCGTCGCCGCGACGACGATCCGCTGGCCGTCCTCGGTCACGGCGGGCGAAGACAGGGCACCGCCGGCAACGTCGACGGTGCTCTGTGCGCTGAGGTCGCCGCTGGAGAGCATGTGGAGCGTCCCGCTCCGGTCGCCGACGTACACGCGGTTGTCGTAGACCGCGGGCGTCATCGATCCGGCCGGGCTCCCCATATCGTAGGCCGTGCTGACCTGTGAGCCGTCGCTGGCGATCTTGTAGACCATCCCGTCGTCGCTGGCGACGTACAGCGAACCGTCACCGTCGGCGGTGACGGAGCCGTGGAACGCCGCGAAGGCCTCGTCGTCGCTGTTCTTGCTCAGGTGCCAGTTGACCGTTCCCGTGTCGGCGTCGATGCCGTAGACCGTCCCCGCGTCGGTCGCCACGTAGACGCTCCCGTCCACGTAAGCCGGGGAGCCGAGGACCGCCCCGTCGACGCTGGTCTCCCAGTCCGTCGACCTGTCGCTCCGGGCGTACGACTTCACCGTGCTCCCGTCGCCGACGAAGACGGCGTCCCCGCCGACGGTCGGGCCGGACGCGATGTCCGTCCCCTGGCTCGCCGGCGTGTTGCCGGCCTTCGAGACCGAACTATAGTCGGGTGCCGCCGGCGCGTTGCCGGAGTTGCGCTGATCGGCCTGGAACCCCGTCCAGTCGACCGTGTTGCCGGCTGTGTTGCCGGCGTTGCCCGCGGCACCGATACCGATGGGCGCGAAGACCCCGACGGGAACGGCCGTCACCGTCAGGACCGCGAGCGTGAGCGCGACGAGTCCCCGTCTGGGCGCGTCGCTCATCAGTTACCGACCTCCTTCGCGAGCTCGCGGACGTCGGTGTAGTCCGGGACCAGCCCGCCCGTCCCCTCGACGGCGCTGTCGGACTCGTAGGCGGACTTCACCTCCTCGAAGTGGGACTCGGTGACCGGTCCCTGCCCGGCGACCGCCTCCCGGATGGAGTTGGTCTTGTCCGACATAGAGAGCAGCGGGAGGGAGTACGAGGCGAAGTTGTTGCTGGAATCCCGTCCACTGGGGTCGAGAATGGTGGACTGGTCCTCGCCGTCGGGAACAGTCATATCGATGATGTTCGTGTGGTGGTAGTTCGAGGGGGCACCGCTGAACTGTTTCGAGCCGGCGTTCCCGTCGGATTCGACCTTGTAGATCGCGTCGACCGTATCCTCCCACGGAAGGACGTGCAGCGTGAGATCGAGTTCGGGAACGTCGTTCGGGAGCGAGGACTTCGGCAGGTCGAACAGGACCGTGTCCTCCCGCACGACGCTGGCGTTTACGTCGCCGGTCGTCTGACTGAACCCGGTGTCCTGCACTGCCTGGTAATTCGGATGGACGAACACGACGTTGTGCCACCCTTCCTCCTCGAACAGGGGGTAAGAGCTGTCGTAGGCGTGGACGTTCGTCACGGACGTCGACGTTGCCCCGCTCTGAGAGGGGTCACGAACGTACAGCTGGAGATGGTGTCGAGTGAAGCCGACGGCCTTGTCCTTGGGGTTGTCGACCTTCTCGGCGAAGCGCGCCCCGAAGTAGTACCTGTCGCTGTCCTCGTATATCTCGAGACGCGTCAGGTCTAAGCTCCCCGGGTCGGCGTGGAATCCATCCGTGGGATAGTCGATGTCGCCCCACCCGTCGTCGTCGCCGGACGGATCGTCGATCTCACCGACTCTGGATACGTCACCCACTGCCGCGGCGTACACCGGCGTGAACGGGACCTGTGCCCGCTCGTCGGCGGAGTAGGCGAGCGCCTCGGACTGGGTCGTGTCCTGAGGCGCGACCATATCGATGATGTTCGGAGCCGTATCGGCCGCGCCGGCCTTCGCACCGCCGAACTGGTAGTCGCTCGCGGTCTCCTGGACGTTCCGGAACCCGCCGAAGTCCTCCGAGCCGACGACCGGTAGGATCTCGAGGTCGAAGATGTCGACCCCACCGAAGGCACCCTTCGAGATGGCGTACGTGACGGTCCCGGCGTCGCTGTCGACGGCGATGTTCGGGTTGACCGGGTTGCCGTCGGCGTCCGAGAGTCCGGAGCCGGTGGAGTCGACGGCGTCGACGTTGAACCCGTCGACGCGCAGCCGGTAGTCCCACCCCGAGCCGAACGTGACGTTCGGACCGATGGCGGAGCCGCCGTCGAGCGGCGTCGTCGTCCCCGACGCGCTGTTCGGGTTGCTCACCCAGAGCGCGAACATGTGCGGCGAGAAGCCGCGGCCGCTGCCGAACCCGTTGTTCAGGTTCTCGACCTCCCAGGTGAACCGATAGAGGCTCGAGGTCTCCTCGATGGTGAACCGCTGGAGGTTGAACGCGTTCTCCGCGAACGCGTCGGCCTTCGGATAGGTGTAGCCGCCGGGTCCGACGTCGTCGCCGTCGGGGTCGGTGAACTCCGCGACGGTCCGCGGTGCCTCGACGGTGACGTCCTTCTCCGCGATCTTCGTCCCCTCGTCGGGGTCCCTGACCGTCACCGTGTACGTCCCGGGCGTGTTCAGGGTCACGCTGACCGGGACGGTCGAGTCACTCGCCCCCGGTTCGAGGCGCGCGGCCTTGATCGCCTCGGAGGTCCCGTCGACGAGGATCTCCAGGTCCGACCAGCCGACGAAGTTCGAACTGTCGTTGGAGCCGGTCACCTGGATGAACGACGACGAGATCTCCGTCGTGTCGTCGATGCTGGCCGTGATCGTCTGCGAGGGCTTCGCGTACGCCGGGAGGGTCGATGCCTCGCTCGACGTTGCGGGCGTGAGCTTCATCGCGACACCGCCGCTCTCACCCATCGACGCGAGCACCGTGTCGCCGCTGGAGACGATGGACTCCGTCCGGTGGGTCGCCGTCGGGTCCGACCCGACGTCGGTTCCGGCGGCGTCGGTGTACATCTCCATCTTCCAGCCGTTGGCCTGCGACGAGAGGAAGTCCGTCGTCACGTCGATGCCCCGGCTGGTCTCGTCGGTCATCGCACCGACGTACCAGGTGTCGCCCTTGCGCCGGGCCGTCACGACGTAGTCGCCGATGGCGGCGTCGACGACCCGCGTCTCGTCCCAACCGGACGCGGGGACGTCCTCGATGTAGCCGAACTCCTCGACTGACTCGACGTTCTCGTTCGCGATGACACCGTCCGTCAGTCCGCTGTAGTCCGCGGGGACGGGGGAGCCGGCACCGACCTCGCTGACGCCGACGGCGTTGACCGTCAGGCCGGCCACGTCGCCGCTGGCGAAGTTCCCGCTGGAGTCGGTGGTGTAGTTCAGCTCCAGCCGGACCGTGTTCGACCCCTGCGTGAGGTCGACCTCCGTGCTGAAGACGGCGAACTCGTCCCAGTCGTCGCTGTAGCCGGGGTTGATCTTCGACGTCGAGCCGTCGACGTTCAGGGTGAGCTGCGGGCCGCCGGCGTCGATGACCCGCTGTGCGTTCTCCTGGTCGTCGCTGGCGTACCGGATGTGCAGTTCGTAGGTCCCGTCCGACGGGACGTTCTTGACCGTGAACTCGACCGCAGAGCCCGAACTGTGTTTCGTCGGGTCGAACTCGACGTAGTTCGTCCCGATGGCGTTCCGCCAAGTGTCGGCCGTCGTGAGGCCGTCGAGGGTCCCGCTCACGGCGGGGACGTACTCGCCCACCTCGAGTTCGTCGTTGATGTAGGCCTCGACGCGGTCGGCGGCCATCTGGATGCCGCCGAGGTAGTTCGGGTACATCGCGAGCTGTTTCGCTCGCGTCGTCTGGACCTGCCCGCCCGTGCCGTCGTTGAACGTGAGGTCGAAGATGCCGGGCTGGTAACTCGTCGGCCCCGCGAGCATCCGCGTGAACGGGAGCTTCACGTGGTGGTCCTGCCCGACGTTCGAACCGAGGGCCCCGAAGCCGTCGTACTCCTGGGCCTTGACGACCTCCCGAGCGGCGACGTTCGGGTAGGTCCGGACCTCGCCGGTGGGCTTGATGCCCTCGTGGATCTCCAGCAACTGCCGGTCCGCGGCCGCCTCCTCGATGACGGTCCGGTGGTGGTCGACGGCCAACTGCGAGTGCTGGGTGTGGCTCGGCGTCGTCTGGTTGTCCCCGAACAGTCCCGGGTCCGAGACGTAGCCGTTCTTGATCGAGCGGATGCCGGCGTCCTCGTACCCCTGGAAGATGTCGTTGTTCAGGATCTCGTCCTCGTAGTTCGGGATGTTGCCGGACGTCTCGTTGTGGATGGTGAACTCGACCGGGTTCGAGAGCCCCGATCCGTAGTTCGTCACCTCGGTCACGTCGAAGTCCGGGTACGAGTCGTCGACGCCCATCTTGAGCGTCTCGCCTTCGGTGTCGGCACCGGAGCCGTAGGAGTCCCAGCCCTGGTTCCACCCCTCCGCGAGGACGCTGTCGATGTCGTTCTCGCTCGCGAAGTGCATGTACCGCTTCATCCGCTCGGTGCGGGCTCCGTGGATGTACTTCCGGGGATCGGTGATCCCGTCGTCCGGGTTCGTGTTCCGGACCTCGTCGTCGGTCTTGTACTGCCACTTCGCGTTCCCGGCGATCATCGTCCACCAGATGCCGATGTACTTCTTGGGGACGATCCAGGACGTGTCGGGGTTCCCGTCGCCGTCCGTCGGCAGCACGGAGTCGTCCCGTTCGGGGGCCAGCAGCGGGACGAGCTGTGACTCGATCAGTTCGCCGGGCGACGTCGTGACCTGGATCGTCCGCCACGGCGTCGTGTTCGGGGCGGTGGTCGAGACCCGCGTGCCGTCGGGTTTCGGCGCGAGTTCGGCGGCGAAGTTCGTCCCGCCGCTGTCGTTCGTCGCTGCCAGCGACATCGTGGAGTAGTCCTCGAGGTTGGACTCGTGGACACTCAGGTACGCGTTCTCGCCCGCCTTCACCGTCAGCGGCGTGTGCACGCCCTTCCGAACCTGGTCCAGACCGATGTCGTACTCGTCGGCCGAGTCGCTCGGCCCGGCCGGAATCGCACTGAGCTTGTCCTCGGAGTACTCCTGTTCGAACCGGGGATTGACGAAGGCGTTCCGGATCCACCACGCCGTGTAGTCCCCGGCGAAGTTGAACTGGGTGTTCTCCGAACTGATGACGAACGGGTTCCCGGTACCGGGGTTGAACTCGGAGTCGAAGGCGAACCGGAAGCCGAGCCCGTCGTCGAACACGCGGATCTCGAGGTTCCCGGACCGCCCGGGACTCGCGGTCTCCTCCAGACCCACCCGGAGGTAGTTGTAGTCCCGTGAGACGGCGTCGTAGCTGCCCCACTCCGGCGTCCAGTTCTCGGTCTTCGTCCCGCTCTCGGTCCCCGTGACCGTGATGTCCACACCGGTCGTGCCGTCGGCCGACGCGCCGAACGTCGGCTGATTCTGGAAGTCGAACCCGAGCGTCGAGGAGTCGATGTAGGTCGTCCCGTCGAACGTGACGCTGTAGGAGGGCGTCCCACCAGAGACGTCCACTCCGACCTCGATGCTGCCGTCCGGTGACGTCACCGTCTGCGTGTCGCTGTCGTCACCCGACGTGACCTGCGCTGTCACCTCTTCGGGGACGTCGCTGGTGTACGCTGCCGCGGCCACCAGTGACGCCACACCACCCAAGAAGTCCCGGCGTCCGAGCCGGTTGAGTGTTTGTTGTGATTGTTTACCAGCCATTTCCATCCCGGTAAGCGGCGTTGTCGATTATAAATCCAACGGTACTCCTGGCAGAGAATTATCACGCTCGCGTGCTCAAACAAGAGTCACTTGTCGAGAGTGACACACTACGCCCACGCCGACACGTCGCGATCCGCACCGCCGATGCCGAGCCGCCACGTGTGAGTGTGGACGGTGCTCCCACGGGCTCGGTGTGGCGAGTCGACGGGAACAACGGGCGATGACGACGACGGTTCCGTCGACCCGCCGACCACTCAGTCAGTCCGTGGCAGCAGTGCCGCCCCGAAGAGGAACCCGACGACGGCACAGCCGGCCAGGACGGCCAGCGACCAGAGGGCACCCTCCCCACCGGTCGTCGCGGCTCGGACCCCCCGCGAGAAGTACGTCAGCGGCGACAGCCCCGTCGGCAGCCACGCTGGGAGCATCGACGGCGGGACGAACGTCTCCGAGAGGAAGAGCAGCGGGAGCGCGATGCCGTTGCTGGCGGAGATGACCCCGTCCTGTGAGTCCGCCAGCGCACCGATCATCGCGCCGACGCCGCAAAACAGCCCGACGCCGAGGGCCACGAAGGGGACCAGGAGCGGCGACGGCCGGATGGACGCGCCGGTGAGCACGACCATCAGGCCGAGCAGGACGACGCCGGCGAGGCCGATGATGGCGACGTTGACGAGCGTCTGAGCGAGGAGCCACTCCGGACGGGTCAGCGGCGTCGTCGCCAGCTTCTCGAAGCGGTTGCCGTCCCGGTGGCGGGCCACCTCGCTGCCGACCCGCGACAGCGGCGTGAACAGGACCACGACGGCGAGGTAGCCCGGCGCGTAGTACGCCGGCGGCTCGGTGAACAGGCCGCCCCCGCCGGGCTGGGTCTCGACGAGGACGCCGAAGATGACGACGATGATGAGCGGGAAGAAGAACGTGAAGAAGACGGCGGTCCGCCGGCGGAGGAAGGCGAGCGCGGCGACCCGGGACTCCGCGCGGAGCCGGCCGAGCCGGCTCATCGTGTTCCCTCCGCGGCGACGCTTCCGACGGGCTCTGCCGTCGACGCGTCACGCGGCTGTCCCTCACGGCCGACGCCGGTACCGGTCAGTTCGAGGTAGACGTCCTCGAGGGTCGGTTCGCGCCACGTCAGCCCCTCGTAGTCGAGACCGGCGGCCTCCAGCTCGGCGACGACGGTCCCGATGGACTGCGGGCGGACCCCGTGGACGACGAGCGCGCCGTCCCGGAGCGTCGTCTCCGCGGGGTAGTCGATCGCCTCGACGGCGGCCGCGTCGAAGTTGCCGTCGACGAGGAGCCGGCTGTCGCCCGCGTGGTCGGCCACGAGCGCCTGCGGGGTATCGAGTGCCACCAGCCGGCCGTCGGCCAGGAGGCCGACGCGGTCGGCGAGCCGCTCGGCCTCGGCCATGTAGTGGGTGGTGACGACGATGGTGACGCCGCGGTCGGACAGCCCCTCCAGGACGCGCCACAGCGCCTGCCGGCCGGCGGGGTCGATGCCGGTCGTCGGTTCGTCAAGCACGAGGAGGTCGGGGTCGTTGACAAGCGCCGTCGCCACGCAGGTCCGGCGCTGCTGGCCGCCCGAGAGGTCCTCGTAGTGCGTGTCGGCGTCGTCGGCGAGCCCCACGTCCGCGAGCAGGTCCGCGACCGGTCGCGTCTCGTCGTAGAGGCCGGCGTAGTAGTCAAGCAGCTCGCGCGCCGTCAGGCGCTCGTGGGGCGAGAACGACTGCGGGAGCAGCCCGATTCGGTCCCGGTCGACGGCCGTCGGGGCCCGGCCGAACAGTTCCACCCGACCCTCCGCGTCGGTCGTCCCGGTGAGCGCGCGCACGAGCGTCGTCTTCCCGGCCCCGTTGGGGCCGACCAGCGCCAGCACCTCGCCCGCCGCGGCCGACAGCGAGACGCCGTCGAGGGCGACCGTGTCGCCGTAGGCCCGGCGCACGTCCTCGGCGACGAGTACCTCGTCCATACGTTGCCGTCGGGAACCGGCCCCGAAAGCCGTTCCGCTCTGTGGTTACAGGCGGTCCCGGATCGCCCGGACGATGTCGTCGACGTCGTAGTCGTCCTCGTCCTTGTCGTAGACCGTCTCGCCGTCGAGCGACACCCGGAACACGCCGTGGTCGCCCATCACCAGGCTGACCCGGTCGAGGTCCCCCTCCAGGGCGTTGAGGACGGCCCGTTCGACGTCGAGCGCTCGCTCGCGGAACCCACACGGCACGCAGTACTCGATGCTGACCTCGCTCATACCACGGGGTAGACGGCCGAGTCACAAAACCGCTTTCAGTTCCGGAGGCGGCTCACCAGCGTCGCGTCCGCCCGGTGGGCCGCGTACAGCAACCCCACGGACACCACGTAGACCACGGTCGACGTGCCGTAGGACTGTGCCATCGCCACCTCGTAGAGCGCGCCGCCGGCACCGAGGACGCCGCCGACGACGGAGGCGACGATGGGGAGGACACAGCTCACGCAGGAGAACAGCCCGACGACGCCGCCGGCCAGCCCACCACTCGCGTCCAGCACCGTGACGTAGACCAGGTAGGCGAGCGAGAGGTAGCCGGCGACCTTCCAGGGCAGGAAGACGGCCGCCACCGTCGCGCCGCTGTAGATGAGTCCCGGCGAGAACCCCGGCGGCGCGACGAGGAGCCACCGGAACCCCGTCCCCTGGCCGCCGGTCCCGACGACGCCCCCGACGTAGGCGAGCACGAGCGCGTAGCCGACGGCGACCGCGAGCGCGGCGTACCGGCGACGCGACGAGGCCCGTGGCGTCCGGACGGTCAGGAACACGAGCGCCGCGACGTTGAGCCAGACGAACGGGAACGCCAGCACGAGGGGGTCGGTCGTCGGCCCGTCCGCGAGCAACACGTAGAGCAGGACCAGCAGCGCCTCCGTGTTGAGGACGATCCCCCAGCGAGCCAGTGACTCGCTGTCGGGCAGGCGCTCGGCGAGTCCCGCGGTCGTGGTGCTCATAGTGCGAGGGCGTCGACGACGATGGCCACCAGCAGGAGGCCGAGGTAGGCGTTCGAGGCGTGGAACGCGCGGAACGCGGCGGCCTCGGTCTGTTCGCGGTGGAGCCGCACGACGGCCCAGAGGAACACCGCCCCCAGCGCCGTCGACGTGAGCGCGTACAGCCAGCCCAGCGAGGTCAGCGCCGCCAGCGCCACCGCGGCCACCAGCGTCGCCCCGAGGTAGTAGACGATGTGCTTGCGGGTCTCGGTCTCGCCGCGGACCACGGGCATCATCGGGAAGCCGCCGGCCTCGTAGTCGTCGCGGTAGGCCAGCGCGAGGTTGTAGAAGTGCGCGGGCGTCCACAGGAAGATGACCGCCGCCAGCACCAGCCCGGGGAGGTCGATGGTCCCCTCGACGGCCGCCCAGCCGATGAGCGCCGGTAGCGCGCCGGCCGCCCCGCCGATGACCGTGTTCTGGACGGTGTTGGGCTTCAGCAGGAGCGTGTAGACGACGCTGTAGAACAGGATCGCCGTCAGGCCCAGCAGCGCGGCCAGCAGGTTCACCTGCCAGAACAGCGCCAGCGCGGCGACTGCCAGCGTCAGGCCGAACGCGACGGCGTTGCGGACGGGGATCTCGTGGGTGGCGATCGGCCTGTCCGAGGTCCGGTCCATCCGCTTGTCGATGTCCCGTTCGAGGACGTGGTTGAACGTCCCCGACGCGCCGATGGCGAGGACGCCCCCGCCCATCGTCAGGAGGATCGTCCGGACGGTCAGCGACGGGCCGGCCTTCAGCGCCATCCCCGCGGCGGCGACGAGACACAGCAGCCACATCAGCCGCGGCTTCGTCAGCCGGAAGTACGCGAAGGCCGTCGCGACCGCCCGCTCGCGGGTCGACAGCGAGGGGGTCGGGGCGTCGTCGGCCCCGTCGTCGGGCATCGGGGCCGGCGACGGGTCGCTGACGACGGTCTCGTCGGTGCTCCCGGTCTCGTGTTCGAGGTGCCACGCCAGCGCGACGACGAACGCCCCGAAGATGGCCATCCCGGCGGCGAGGTGGGCCGCGGGCAGGTGGCCCGCACCGCCCGTCGTGGCGACGAACGCGCCGAGCGCGATCTGGGCCGGGTACAGCGCGACGCCGGCGGCGAGGGCGGCCGTGACGCGGCGACGCTCCGCGACGCGCACCGACAGGCCGACGGTCGCGAGCGCGAGGACGCCGACGACGGCGGCGACGAGCCGGTGTGCGCGAGCGATCTGCAGGTCGAGGTCGGCGAGCGTCACCGGCCCTTCACAGAGGGGCCACGTCGTGCAGGCCGCGACGGCGTCCGTGATCGACGCCGTGGCCCCGGCGATGACGAGCAGGTAGACGCCGACGGCGGTGGCCGCCAGCAGCCCGGTGAACGTCCGACTCGATGCCATTACTGGACTCTTGGGGAGCGGCCACTTAGACTCCTCGCTTCCGCGAGCGGTGCCGCGGACGACCGCGGGTGACGAGGGCGGTCTGTCGGGGCCGGATCGAGCCGGCGAACACCAAGACAGCAGTTATTTATCTCCCAAATCCCAAGCCGCGATTATGACACGGAGACGCGCCGGGCTCGTGGCGCTGTTCGGGGCCGCGCTCCTCGCGCTGGCCGTCGAACCGGCCACAGCACAGCCGTCGGCCTCGACGACGGTCGAGCAGATCTGGGACCTGAACCTGAACCTCCTGTACGTCGCGATCCCCATCACCATCCTGGTCGAGGGGATCCTGATCTACACGGTGTGGCGGTTCCGCAACCAGGACGAACCGAAGCCGACGAAGGAGAACCGTCGGCTGGAGATCACCTGGACCGTCGCGACGGCGATCATCCTCCTGTTCGTCGGCGTCGCCTCCTACCAGGTGATGGCGAGCCCGTACGTCACCGCCGAGGCCGCCGACCAGGCGGAGCTGCAGGGCGACGACACCGAACACATCGAGG
Source organism: Haloarcula litorea (assembly GCF_029338195.1). Lineage (NCBI taxonomy): Archaea > Methanobacteriati > Methanobacteriota > Halobacteria > Halobacteriales > Haloarculaceae > Haloarcula > Haloarcula litorea. The sequence goes on along the minus strand of NZ_CP119779.1, from coordinate 2,540,762 downwards.
TGCAGGCCTACCGGTACGGCTGGTCGTTCTACTACAACGGGACGAGCTTCCAGAACGACGCCCAGGTGAGTTCGACGACGACACTGCGGCTTCCGGCCAATCAGGACGTAGTGTTGCGGGTCACCTCGCGTGACTGGCTCCACGCCTTCCACGTCCCCGCCCTCGGCCTGAAGAGCGACGCCTTCCCGGGGCAGTACAACCGGCTCCAGACACGGGCGACGGAGACGGGGACCTACCAGCTGTACTGTGCGGAGTACTGCGGTTCCGGCCACTCGCAGATGCTCGGTGAGGTCGTCGTGATGCCACAGGACGAGTACGAACAGTGGCGATCCGAGCAGCAGAACGCGTCCGCGAGCTGACCGCCGTCTCTTCTCTCCGGTACCGTTAGGGTCCGAGGGCGTCTCCCCCGACCTATGGAGTACTTCGAGGACGTCGCCGTCGGCGACACGGACTCGTTCGGCGCGTACGAGGTCACCGCCGACGAGATAACGACCTTCGCCGGGCAGTACGATCCACAGCCGTTCCACACGGACGAGGCGGCCGCGTCGGCGTCGATGTTCGGCGGCCTCGTCGCCAGCGGGTGGCACACCGCCGCGATGACGATGCGGCTGCTCGTGGACCACCAGCTCTCGGACTCCGGTGCGATGGGCGCGCTCGGCGTCGACTCGCTCCGGTGGCCGGCCCCGGTCCGACCGGGCGACGTGCTCTCGGTCCGGACGGAGGTCGTCGAGACCGAGCCCTGGGACGAGGACCGGGGCCGCGTGGCGACGGAGATCACCACGACGACCGAGGCCGACGAGACGGTGCTGTCGATGGTCGGACAGGTGCTGTGGCAGCGTCGGTGAGCGCCCCGGCCCGGCCGTCGGTTCGCGGGCGGCCACGACGGGCCCGGTCGGAAAGGCTGATTAGCCCGCGGGAGCGACTCCGCGTATGGTCGAGAACGTCATCTGGCCGGCTGCCGTCGACGCCGAGCGGTCGCGAAGCGAGGGGCGGCGAGTGCCGCTTGACCTCGCCATCGAGGAGCCGACGGTCGACGAGATCGCGAAGGCGGTCCAGCAGGTGGGGTACGACGCGGTCATCGAGCGGGACAAGACCTATCCCCGCGAGTACGAGCCCCGCGGTCGCGTCCTCGTGAAGAACGCCGACGACGCGACGAAGACCGACCTGCTGGGTGCCGTCGCCGCCTACCTCCAGGCGCTCCGAGAATGAGACGCGTCGGGGACGTGGTGCGGGTCGCACAGGGGCTGGCGGTCGTCCGGTCGCCCGACGACGCCCACCCCGCGACGGGTGCGGACGTCGTCGACGAGCAGCTGTCGACCGTCGGCTCGGTGGTCGACGTGTTCGGCCCGGTGGAACGTCCCTACGTCGCGGTCTCCCCGGTCGACGGGGTCCACCTCCCGGGCCTCGTCGGCGCGACGCTGTACGAGCGCTGAGCCGCTCGCCCGTCCGTAACCCTCAAACCGAGCCCTGTCGGACGTGAACGTATGGACCAACGATGGCGCGTCGCCGCGGGCTGTGGGCTCGTCGCGGTCATCTTCCTCGTCGTCCAGCTCGGCGCACTCGCGCTCGTCCAGCCGTTCAAGGCCGCCGGCTACCAGGCGGTCGAGGACCCTTCAGACCCGACCAACAGCGTCGTCTACGTCCTGGGCATTCTGGTCGCGACGGCGGTGATGCTGCTGGCGTTCAAGTACGACGCCGACCAGCTCATCAGGGGACTGATCGTCCTCTCCGGGTCGTGGCTCGCCCTGTACGTCTTCCAGGTGGTCGTTCCGCCGCTGGTGACCGTACAGGGGATCAACATCGTCGCGGTCGGACTGGCGGTCGCGCTCGGCGTGGGCCTGCTCGTCCACCCCGAGTGGTACGTCGTCGACGCCGCGGGGGCGGTGATGGGTGCCGCCGGCGCGGGGCTGTTCGGGATCAGCTTCGGTCTGCTCCCGGCGCTGGTGCTGCTGACGGTGCTGGCCGTCTACGACGCCATCAGCGTCTACGGGACCGAACACATGCTGACGCTGGCCTCCGGCGTGATGGATCTGAAGGTGCCCGTCGTCCTCGTGATCCCGCTCTCGCTGTCGTACTCGTTCCTCGACGACGGCGGGGCCGGGGAGGCGGCGGCCGACGGCGGCGGGCCAGCGACGGACGAGGGCGACCGGGCCACGGACGCCGACGGCGGGGACGGCGACGAACAAGCGGACGCCACCGACTCCACTCCCCTGGAGCGGGACGCGCTGTTCATCGGCCTCGGCGACGCGGTCATCCCGACCGTGCTGGTCGCCAGCGCGGCCTTCTTCGCGCCCGAGAGCGTGGCGACGGTGCTCGGGACGCCGCTGCCCGCCGTGACGGCGATGGTCGGGACGTTCGCCGGCCTCGCGGCGCTCCTCTGGATGGTGCTGAAGGGGCGCGCACACGCGGGCCTGCCGCTGCTGAACGGCGGCACCATCGCCGGCTATCTCGTCGGGTCGCTGGCGGCCGGGATCGCTCTGGTCGACGCGCTCGGGCTCGGGCCGTACCTCTAGTCCATCGCGCGACTGGCGGGTGCGAACGGGATCTCCTCGCCGACGCCCTCCTCGGTGGCTCGCTCGTACAGCATATGGCCGGCGGCGACCGTCTCGATGGCCGTGCCGCCGGAGTCGAAGACCGTGATGTCGTCGTCGTTCTCGCGGCCGGGGGCCGTCGCGGCGACCACCTCGCCGAGTTCGGCGTGGACGTGGTCCTCGTCGACGACGCCCTCCTCAAGCGCGTGGATGAACGACCCGGCGTCGGTCGTCGCCCGGTCGCGGAGGTCCGGAACGTACTTCGACCGCGCGATCGTGGTCGGGTCGAGCTCCCGTTTCGCCGGGTGGTACTGGCCCATCGCGGTGACGTGTGTCCCGGGTTCGAGCAGGTCGCCGTCGAACACCGGTTCGCTCGCGTTCGTCGCGGTCACCACCACGTCGGCCCCCTCGACGGCCGCGGCCGAGGAGGCGACGGCGGCGACGGTGGCGTCCAGCGCCTCGTTCATCTCGGCGGCGAACGACTCCCGGTGGTCCTGGGTCGGCGAGTACACCTCGACGCGCTCGAAGTCCCGCACGGCCGCGGTCGCCCGCACCTGCCCGCGGGCCTGCGTGCCGCTGCCGATGACGGCGAGGTCCTCGACGTCCTCGCGAGCGAGCGCGTCGACGCCGACCGCGCCCGCAGCGCCCGTCTTCAGCGGGTTCAGGCTCGCGCCGTCCAGCAGCGCCAGCGGCTCGCCGGAGTCGGCGTCGAACAGCGGTAGCATAAAGTGTGCGTCCCGGCCCTCGAAGCCGGCCGCGTAGGTGTATCCGCCCATCGCCCCCGTCTCCGGGAGGATGGCGAGATAGCCCGTGAGCATCCCCGCGGGCGCTTCGCTGAACAGCGTCGTCCGTGGCTCCGCGGGCGCTCCTTCGCCGCGCTGGCGGTAGCCGTCCCTGACCGGCGCGATGTAGTCGTCGTGGTCGGCCAGTGCTGTGATCTCGTCGCTCGTGAGGAACAGCGCGGTCGCGTCGGTCGACATACGACGGCGTTCGACCGTCCGGGCCTTAACCTTCGTGGCGCGGACCGCGACCGCGAGAAGTGACGGGTGAGGGCGTCAGTCGGCGGTCTGGATGGTATCGGACTGGACCGAGTCGTCGTGGCCGGGGACCTCGGGGGTGGGGTCGACCGGCGCGCGGACGAACATCGCGTGGCCGATGAGGCCGACGGCGACGACCGACGCCATCGGGATCGCAGTCGTCAGTGCGAACCCGGAGATCGAGAGGACACCCGTGATTCCAGCCATCGCGAGCGGGATGAGACCGAGGACGATGTCGTAGTAACCCGTCATAAGTACGATTATTGGTTCGGGGTATAGGTACAAAAGTGTTTCCCAGAACGTCTGCATAAAATTCTGAGTATCTATTTGGTGGATTGGTCAGTGAGTTAGCAGTGGTTTTCTATAACTTATGAGTGGCGAGTGATTCACAGATACGGCACTAGAGGCCGTCTACACCGTCATAGTAGGATTGTAGTCGTCCCGGGCGACGACCGGAGTACCGTACCCGATCCCGAGACTTGTCGGGGACCCAACTGACTGGGATCGACCGGCTCCGTGGACGGCGGCGGAGACGCCGGGCGACCCATCGTTTTCAGGTACGAGAACTCGAGGCGTGGCGTCGGCCGATCGGTCACCCCGGTTTTTTCCTCTGATAACTGGGGGGGAGTGCTTATTATCGCCCCTCGAATACCGACGGGTGGAGGATACGGGAGCACCCCTCAGCGAACTCCCCACGTGATAATGAGCACGAACGCCACGGACGACGCCGCGACGGACGAATCGGCAGAGCGCTACGCCGAGCTGAACATCGGTGACGAGGAGTTCGTCATCTACGACCGCGAGAACCACCAGGCGTGGATCCAGTCGACAGTCTCCCTCGACGTAGACGAGCTCCGATAACCGTGGCGTCCGGTCGGTGATCTACCGCCGACAGCGGTCCTTTCTCCCGCCGCCTCACCGCAAGAGCAGCAGCGCGACGACGCGCCACAGCGTCAGTAGGACCCCGCCGACGCCGATGGAGACTAACGCGAAGGTGAGCGCCGCGCCCCCGTGGAACAGCGCCGTCGCACGCAGCGCCTGGGCGATGACGACCGCGACTACCCACCCGCCGACCGTCAGTCCGACGAGCCGGAACGGGTTCGAGAGGACGTCCGCGCGGTAGGCACCGACGAGAGTGGCGGCCAGCACCCACCCGACGAGAAACGGTGCCAACGTCCCGGCGTAGCGACCGGTGTCCACGACCGGGTTGTACCCGTGCTGGAGTTCGCCGGCACCGACGAACAGCAGGATCGCGACCAGATCACCCGCCGCCAGGACGGCGCTCCTCGTCGACAGTTCGACGCGCTCCCGACCGATAGCGGAGACGCTCATACGGGCGGCTACGGCGGCCGGTCACTTCCCTGTCCCGCTTCCGGCGACGCCGGCGACGGTGTAACCGAAGCCCGACTCCACCACCCGTCCGTCGAGCCCCGCCTCGTTCACCGCCCGGACCAGCGCCCACGGCCCGAGGAACCGCGAGTCGAACCCGACGAGGTGTTCGCCGGCGGCGAGCGCACGACCGCGAACGGTCCCGGGGTCGAAGTCCCGGACCACCAGCACGCCACCGGGGCGCAGGACCCGCTCGACCTCCCGCAGTATCCCGTCGAGGTCCCGTATGTGGTGGAGCGCGTCGACGACCAGCACCGCGTCGACGCTGTCGGTCGCGAGCGGCAGCCGGGCGGCGTCGCCTGCGACCGCTGCCAGTTCGTGTTTCCGCGCCCGAGCGAGCATCCCGGGGGCCGCGTCGAGGACGATCGTCTCCGGGACCCCCAGCCGTCGGCTGGCACGGCCCGGTCCGCCGCCCAGGTCGACGAGGCGGTCGACGGGTCGCCGGGCGAGGGCCAGCCCGGCACGGAGCTTGCCCGTCCGCGCCGGCGGCATCACGCGGTCGTACACCGCCGCGAACCGGTCGAAGGAGCCGATGTCGTGCACGGATGGGGTTCGCGGCCGGCCGGCTAACCGTTGTCGGTGGCCGGTCCCGCAGGCTACAACATCCCGGCCGACCGAGTGGGGGTATGGAGTTCGCCCTGCTGGGCTGGCCCGAGGACGGCCACCGTCTCCGGCTCGACCACGAGCAGTTCGCCTACGCGGGGAAGTTCGTGATGACGTCGACGGGGAAGGCGGTGGTGGGCGACGACGGCGTGGTCGCGGCGGCCGCCTTCGACGCCGACCGGACGGACCCCGACACGCTGGTCGTCCGCTACGTCACCGTCCGTCGGGACAGACAGGGCGAGCGGATCGGGGCCCGACTCTTGCGGTTCGTCCGCGACCGGGCGGCCGAGCGGGGCTACGACCGCGTGACCATCGGCGTCAACAACCCCTTCTCCTACCAGGCCGCGTACCGGGCGGGCTTTCGCTACACGGGCGACCAGCGGGGGATGGCCGAACTGACCCTCGCCTGGCCCGGCGACCGGCGTCCGGAGCGGTACCGGGCCGGACTGGACGTCTTCCGGGACCGCGATCTCTCGCCGGCCGAGGAGTCGTTCCTCGCCGAGAAGCGGGACGCGTCGCCGCCGCCCGTGGTCGATCTCCCGGTCTGAGCCGTCCCGGGGGATTCAAACCGTCCAGCCCCCAACTGCGACCGATGGGTAACGCAGACCTCCGCTCGCTGGCGGCCATCGAGGACGTGGCCTTCGAGGACCTCGAGGGCAGCGTCGTCGCCGTCGACGCCCACAACTGGCTGTACCGGTACCTGACGACGACGGTCAAGTTCACCGCCGACGGGAAGTACACCACGAGCGACGGCGAGGAGGTGGCGAACCTCGTCGGCGTCGTCCAGGGGCTGCCGAAGTTCTTCGAGCACGATCTGACGCCGGTGTTCGTCTTCGACGGCGCAGTGACGGACCTCAAGGACGACGAGGTCGAAAAGCGCCGCGAACAGCGCGAGCGCTACGAGGCGGAACTAGAGGAAGCCCGGGAGGCCGGCGACTCGGTCCGCGCCGCGAAGCTCGACTCCCGGACCCAGCGACTCACCGACACCATCGTCGAGACGACCCGGGAACTGCTGGGGCTGCTCGACGTTCCCGTCGTCGACGCGCCGGCCGAGGGGGAGGGGCAGGCGTCCTATATGGCCCGGCAGGGCGACGTCGACTACGTCGGGACCGAGGACTACGACGCGCTGCTGTTCGGCGCGCCCTTCACGCTGCGCCAACTCACCTCGAAGGGCGACCCGGAGCTGATGGACTTCGAAGCGACGCTCGCAGACCACGACCTGACCTGGGAGCAACTGGTCGACGCGGCCATCCTGATGGGGACGGACTTCAACGAGGGGATCGCCGGCATCGGGCCGAAGACCGCCGTGACGGAGATCCGGGAACACGGGACCCTCGCTGCGGTCCTCGACGCTCGCGGCGAGCACATCGAACACGCCGATCGTATCCAGCGACTGTTCCTCGACCCCGCGGTGACCGACGACTACGAGGTGCGGACGGATCTCGAACCCGACGTCGACGCCGCCCGGCGGTTCGTCACCGGGGAGTGGGAGGTCGACGCCGACGAGGTCGCTCGGGGGTTCGAGCGGATCGAGGAGTCGGTGGTCCAGACGGGGCTGGACCGCTGGTCGTAGACCGCGTCAGGCGATCGACTCGACTTTCTCGACGGAGTCGAGTTCGCGGTTCTTGACGGCCTCGCCGGTCGCCGCGTCGAAGACGTGGATCGCCTCCTCCGGGAACCGGACGCTGACCTGCTGGCCCCAGTCGAGGTTCCGCATCCCGTCGACCGTCGCGACGAACTGCGTGCTGTCCTCCCGATCGAACATCAGGTGGACGGTGTTCTCGTTGCCGCGCGGCTCGACCACGTCGACGCCCGCGTCGTAGGTGTGGCGGCCGGAGCCACCCTCGACGACCTCGACGTCCTCGGGCCGGATGCCCAGTGTCAGATCGGTCGCGTCGCCGAGGGCCTCCGCCGTCCGCTCCGAGAGGTCGTACTCGAAGTCGTCGGCCACGAGCGTCGACCCCCGCCGCTCGACCGGGAAGAAGTTCATCGAGGGCTCGCCGATGAAGCCGGCGACGAACAGGTTGTTGGGCTCGTGGTAACACTCCAGGGGCGTCGCGGCCTGCTGGAGCTCGCCGTCGTCGAGGATGGCGATCCGGTCGGACATCGTCATCGCCTCCGTCTGGTCGTGGGTGACGTAGACGGTGGTGACGTCGAGGTCCTCCTGGAGGTGCTGGAGCTCGGTGCGCATCTCGGCGCGGAGCTTGGCGTCGAGGTTGGCCAGCGGCTCGTCCATGAGGAAGACCTCGGGGTCCCGGACGATGGCCCGCCCCAGCGCCACGCGCTGTTGCTGGCCGCCCGAGAGTTCGCCGGGCTTGCGCTCCAGCAGCTCCTCGATCCCGAGCAGTTGTGCCGCGTCGGTGACCCGCTCGTCGATCTCGTCGTCGGGCATGTCCGTGGACTGCTCTAGTCCGAACGCCATGTTGTCCCGGATGGACATGTGCGGGTACAGCGCGTAGGACTGGAACACCATCGCCACGTCGCGCTGGGCGGGCGGCTGGTCGTTGATGATCCGGTCGCCGAGTCGGATCTCGCCGTCGGTGATGTCCTCCAGTCCGGCGATCATCCGCAGCGTCGTCGACTTCCCGCAGCCCGAGGGGCCGACGACACAGAGGAACTCGCCGTCCCGGATGTCGACCGATACCTCGTCGACGGCGACGATCTCGCCCTCGTCGTCGTCGTGGAAGATCTTCGTTACCTCGTCGAGTGTGAGTTGTGCCATCTGTGAGTCCTCCTACGTCTCCCCCGCGACGCCTTTCGCGAACTGTTCGCCGAAGAAGATGTACACCAGCAGCGTCGGCAGCGCGGCGACGATCGCGCCGGCCATCGTCGTGTTGAACGACTGGATGACGCCGCCGGTCAGGGCCGCGAGCTTCTGGGTCGCGACCTGCGAGCCCGGCGAGTTCACCAGCACCAGCGCGAACAGCAGGTCGTTGTACACCTGCGTGAACTGGTAGATGAGCGTCACCGCGAACATCGGCAGCGACAGCGGCAGGATGATGTTCTTGTAGATGCTGAACGCCGTCGCCCCGTCGAGGCGCGCGGCCTCGATCATCTCCGAGGAGATGGACTGGTAGTACGAGCGGAACAGCAGCGTACAGATCGGGATCCCGTAGGCCGCGTGCGTGACCGACAGCTGGAACAGTTGGACGTAGCCGTTCCGGCTCGGATACACCCAGTTGCCGTTCGTGTAGAACCCGAACAGCGTGTTGACGAAGCCGTTGGCCAGCCCCGGCAGGATCTGGTACCAGAACTGCGAGAGCGGCACGAGCACCGCCTGGTAGGGGATGAAGATCCCGGCGATGATGAGGACGACCACGGCGATCTGACCGCGCCAGTCGAGCGTGGTCAGTCCGTAGGCCGTCAGGCTGCCGAACAGCGCCGACAGGAGCGTGGCCGGAACGGCCATGATGAGCGAGTTGACGAGCCCGGGCCGGAGCGTGTTCCAAGCCTCGGTCAGCGCCGCGAGCGTGAACCCGTCGGCGCTGGGCGGCGCGAACGGCACCGTCGTCGCGAACGACGTCTGGGTCTTGAACATCGTCATGAAGGCCGTCTCCACCGGGAAGAGGTAGAAGACGAGGCCGAACAGGAGGACGACGTAGAGCCCGATACGGCTGTTCTCCATCCGCTGTAGCGTGTCGATCGGGTTGCGTGACTCGGTACTCATAGTTCACCTCGCTGGTACTCGCTGTAGAGGTACGGCCCGATGACCAGCAGTGCCAGGACGAACAGCACGATGGCGATGGCCGAGCCGTAAGCCCACTCGAGACTGCTGAACGCCATCCGGTACATCATCGTGGCGAGGATGTCGAGGTTCGCCCCCGGCTGGTCGCCACGCAGCGCGAAGATGAAGTCGAACGCCTTCAGCGCGAACACCATCAGGACCACCGACGCGGAGACGGCGGAGGCCCGCAGTTGCGGGATGATGACCCGGAGGTACATCCGGACGGTCGACGCGCCGTCGACGCGGGCGGCCTCGTAGTGTTCGGTCGGGATCGCCCGCAGGCCCGCGAGGAAGACGACCATCGCGTAGCCGCTGAACTGCCAGATGAGCGCGAAGATGACCGCCCCCAGGGCCGTCGTGTGCCACGACAGCCACTGGACGGTCGACGCGTTGACCGCTGCGGGCTTGAGCAGCGTGATGACCAGTCCCTCGAGGTTCAGCGCTCGGAGGAGCTGATTGAACACCCCGTTGGAGGCGTTGTACACCCAGGCCCACATCGTCGCCGTCACGACGAACGAGAGGCTCATCGGGAGCAGGTAGACGGTCCGGAACGTGTTCTCGAACCGGATGTTCTGGTCGATCAGGATGGCGACGAGCAGCCCGAGCGCGAGACAGAACACCGTGAACACTACCAGCAAGACGACGGTGTTCTGGGCCGCGTGCCAGAACGCGCCGTCGCTTGCCATCCGGGCGTACATCGAGAAGTCGAGGCTCCCGTAACTGGGTTCGCCCAGCCCGTTGAAGTCCGTCAGCGAGATGATGGCGTTCCAGAAGATCGCGCCGTAGACGAAGAAGCCGGCCAGCAACACCGGCGGGAGCCAGAACGGTGCCGACTCGATGAGCTCCCACTCGACCGGGAGCGAGTCCCGGATGGTGTCGCGTCGCCGGTCTCCCACCGCCGCCGTCGCCCCACCGTCTGTCGCCACTTCCCGCTCGTTCGATCCGTCGCTCGATACCGCCGACCGGAGCCGTCCTCCGGCGGTTCTGAGTCTGTTGAGTATCCTGCGCATAGTTGTGTCAGTCGTACGCGGACGTGAGTTCCTCGACAGCACGACCCGATCGAGTGCCCGCCGCCCGGACCTCCGGAGTCGCGATGCCACCCACCGGGCCGCCACCGGAACGACGCGGCCGTCCACCACGGCCGTCGGTGGCGTCACCTGCCCCTGCCCGTCCACGGACAGTCCCGGTTCGTGACAGGTGTCGATTGGGGTCGTCAGTCATAGCTGTCACCGCGGAGTCGAACTCATCCTAACTGGATAGACCCGACACTTAATGCTTCCGAATATTTATGCATAACACAGAGCTACTGAGACGGCCGTATTGGGCCGTTTCAGCTCTATATGAGCAAAGATCATTACTGAAGCGAAGCGGATCGTGGCACCCACCAACACACCAAGAGGTTTGGCTCTCTCGGCCCTCGAAAGCAGATCTCAGTCGAATATCCTTCGTGGGATTCATCTCTGACCCGGTCGTTCCTCGGACGCGGCGGTTGTGCCGGAAACCGGACCGGAGACACAACCCCTGTTTCGACTGGAGGTGTGGAAATTAGTGTTGTAGTACTATCTCAAAGTTTTCCCAACTCAACAGGCGACGCGGGTGTGGTATCGGTGGCTTTTACCGCCGACCGACCGGACGCCACCACGTATGAGCGACGAGTTCAGGACCGAACAGGACAGCCTCGGGGAGATGCAGGTGCCCGCCGACGCGTACTGGGGGGCTCAGACCCAGCGGGCGATCGAGAACTTCCCCATCAGTCAGGTGACGTTCGGCCGCCGGTTCGTGCGCGCGCTCGGCGTCGTCAAGAAGGCGGCCGCACAGGCCAACCGCGACCTCGGGACGATCCCCGAGGACAAGGCCGACTGTATCGTCGAGGCCGCCGACGAGGTCATCGCGGGCGACCACGACGATCAGTTCCCCGTCGACGTGTTCCAGACGGGGTCGGGGACCTCCTCGAACATGAACGCCAACGAGGTCATCTCGAACCGCGCAACCGAGCTCTACGGCGGCGAGGTCGGGACACGCGAGATCCACCCCAACGACCACGTCAACTTCGGTCAGTCCTCGAACGACGTGATCCCGACGGCGATGCACGTCGCGTCGCTGGAGGCCGTCCGGAAGGACGTCGTCCCGGCGCTGGAGTCGCTGCGCGACGCGCTGGCGGCCAAGGAAGACGAGTTCGAGAACGTCGTCAAGACCGGACGGACCCACCTCCAGGACGCGACGCCGATCACGCTCGGCCAGGAGTTCTCGGGCTACCGGACGCAGGTCGAGAAGGGCCTCGACCGCGTGCGCGGCACGCGGGAGCACCTCTCGGAGCTCGCGCTGGGCGGTACCGCCGTCGGGACGGGGCTGAACACCCACCCGGAGTTCCCCGAGAAGGCCGCAGAGTACATCAGCGAGGAGACCGGCGTCGACTTCCGCGAGGCCGACAACCACTTCGAGGCCCAGGCCGCCCACGACGCGATGTCGGAGGCCCACGGCGCGCTGCGGACGGTCGCCGGCTCGCTGAACAAGATCGCCAACGACCTCCGGCTGCTGGCCTCCGGCCCGCGCAACGGGCTCGGCGAGATCGACCAGCCGGAGAACCAGCCCGGCTCCTCGATCATGCCCGGGAAGATCAACCCGGTCGTCGCCGAGGCCGTCAATCAGGTCCACAAGCAGGTCGTCGGCAACGACGCCGCCGTCTCGGCCGGTGCCGCCGAGGGACAGATCGACCTGAACCTCTACAAGCCCGTTCTGGCCTCGAACTTCCTCCAGTCGGCGCGGCTGATCGCCAACGGCAGCGAGGTGTTCGCCGAGAAGTTCGTCGCCAAGCTGGAGGCCGACGCGGAGCACTGCGAAGAGCGCGTCCAGCAGAGCATGGCGCTGGCGACGGCACTGAACCCGGCCATCGGCTACGACAAGGCCAGCAAGGTCGCGAAGAAGGCCCTCGACGAGGGCAAGACCATCCGGGAGGTCGTCCTCGAAGAGGGATACCTCGACGAGGACGAGGTCGACGAGGTGCTCGACCCCGCGAAGATGACCGAGCGCGGGATCCTCGGCGAGGAGTAGGGGGAACCGAACGGAGTGCGGTCTCTCCGAAAAGCGCAGCGGCGAGCGAAGCGAGCCGTGAGCGGCGGGGGCGCGAACGGAGCTATCCTCATCCTGCGGTGCGGTCCGTCCGCCGCTCCTCGACCCAGTCCGGCGCGACGACGCGTGTCTCGCCGAGGCGCTCGTACCGGAAACTGTAGCTCAGTCGTTCGGTCTCGGTCCGGTAGGAGACGTCGAACCGGTGGACGAGCCCGCGCCGGTCGACGATCAGTGCGACACGGTAGCGGTCGGCCCGCTGGCCCAGCGGCGTCGTCCCGTTCCAGCCGGTGACCCGGTAGAACGGCCGGCCGCGCCAGCGGACGAGCTCGACGCGGCTCTCGGTCACGGTGACGTACCTGTCGAGGTAGAACTCCGACTCGGCGGCGAACTGGTCGGTCTCGGCGACGAGCTCGCCGCTGTCGTAGCTGGCGGGGCCGTCGCCGGGGTCGCTGCGGTCGTACCACCGACCGCCGCCCGCGAACGCCTCCGCGGCGTAGGTCGTCCGCGTGCCGTTCGGACGGTGGCGGACGCGTTCGAGTCGGTGGCGGTAGCGGCCGGCGTCGACCACCGTCGTCGTCTCGTTGCGGACCACGGTGTAGCCGCCGTCGCCGGTCTCGACGGTGCGACGGAACTGTTCGTGGAAGGTGTAGGACTGCTGCTGGAGGAGCCGCCGGTGAGTGAACGCCAGCGTCCCCGCGTGCTCGATGCCGTCCGGGGCGAGCCCCGGCGGCGGATCGAGCTGCCGCTCGGTGGTCGTCACCTCGGGGATCGGTGCCGGAGTGACGGTGTCGGAGCCGGTGTCGCCGTCCCCGAGCGAGGGGAGACCGGCACACCCGGCGGTGGTCGCCAGCAGCGCCACGAGGACGACGAGGCGACGTCGCACACGGTGACGAGGGGCGCGAGGGGCAAAAGCCCGAGGGGCGGAAGGGTGCGTTTTTTTGCCCACGGTCACGGAGTCGCCGGTAATGACCGCCGCCGACTTCGACTACGACGACCTGGGACTCGTGGCCGGGCTGGAGATCCACCAGCAGCTGGACACCGAGACCAAGCTGTTCTGTGACTGTCCGACGGCGCTGCGCGAGCCCGAGGCGTCGACCCGGACGTTCACCCGCTACCTCCACCCGACCAAGAGCGAACTCGGCGAGATCGACGAGGCCGCCCTCGAGGAGAGCGTCGTCGACCGCGAGTTCGAGTACCTCGCCTACGACACCACCTGCCTCGTCGAGGAGGACGACGAGCCGCCCCACCGCGTCGACCGCGAGGCGATGGAGACGGCCCTGGAGATCGCCCAGCTCCTCGACACGAGCGTCGTCGACCAGGTGAACGTGATGCGGAAGATCGTCGTCGACGGCTCCAACACCACGGGGTTCCAGCGGTCGATGCTGGTCGCCGGCGACGGCGAGATCGAGACCAGCGAGGGGCCGGTCGGCGTCGAGGACATGCTGTTGGAGGAGGAGTCCTGCCAGCGGGTCGCAGAGACCGACGACGGCGTGCGGTTCTCGCTGGACCGGCTGGGCATCCCGCTGGTCGAGATCGGGACGCGCCCGGACATCCGCTCGCCCGAACAGGCCCGCGAGGCCGCCGAGCGCATCGGGATGTTGCTGCGCTCGACCGGGAAGGTCAAGCGCGGGCTGGGCACCATCCGGCAGGACGTCAACGTCTCGATCGCCGACGGCGCGCGTATCGAGCTGAAGGGGGTCCAGAGCCTCGACGACATCGACGACATCGTCCGCAACGAGGTCCGCCGGCAGGTCGAGCTGCTGGACATCGCCGACGAACTCGCCGAACGGGACGCCGACGTCGGCGAGCCACGGGACGTGACGGAGGTGTTCGCCGACACCGACTCCGGCGTCGTCCGGGGCGCGCTCGACGGCGGCGGCGAGGTCCGGGCCGTCCTGCTGTCGGGCTTCGACGGCCTCGTCGGCCGGGAGATCCAGCCCGACCGCCGGCTCGGGACCGAGCTGTCCGACCACGCCAAGCGCCACGGCGCGGGCGGCATCTTCCACACGGACGAGCTGCCGGCCTACGGCGTCACCGCCGAGGAGGTGGCGGCGCTGCGAGAGGCCGTCGGAGCCGGCGACGACGACGCCGTCGCCATCGTCGCCGACGACCCCGAGACCGCAGAGCGCGCCATCGAGGCGGTCGCCGAGCGCGCGGAGACGGCCCTCGACGGCGTCCCCGAGGAGACCCGCGACGCCAACGAGGACGGCACCTCCCGCTACCTCCGGCCGCTGCCCGGTGCCGCCCGGATGTACCCCGAGACGGACGTCCCCCCGGTCGAGCCGGACGTGACGGAGGTCGAGACGCCGGAGCTGCTGACCGAGAAGGTCGCCCGCTACGAGGGCGAGTACGGACTCGACGCGGGCCTGGCCGAGCAGGTGGCCTACGGCCAGCGGTGGCCGCTGTTCGAGACGCTGGTCGAGGACGACGGTGCCGACCCGACGCTGGTCGCGGGCACGCTGGAGTCGACGCTGACGGAACTGCGCCGCGAGGGCGTGCCGGTCGAGAACTTGACCGACACGCACCTCCGCGAGAGCGTCCTGCTCGTCGACGGCGGCGACGTGCCCCGGGAGGGGATCGAGGACCTGCTGACGGCGCTGGCCGAGGACCCCTCGCTGTCGGCCGAGGCGGCCGTCGAGCGGGAGGACCTCGGCGGCGTCGACGAGTCCGAGGTCCGCGAGGCCGTCGTCGAGGTGGTCGAGCGCAACGCCGACCAGGTCCGGGAGCAGGGGATGGGCGCGTTCTCGGCCCTGATGGGCGAGTGTATGGGCGCGCTCCGCGGGAAGGCGGACGGCGACACGGTCAGCGAGGTACTCCGCGAGGAGATCCAGCAGCGGGCCTGAACCGGTCCCGGCGGTCAGTTCTCGCCGTCCTCGATACGCTCGACGCGCTGGCGCGCCCGCCGGAACAGCCCCCGCATCGTCCGGGTCTCGCGGCCGGTCGGGTGGGCGCGTCCGAGCAGGCGACGGAACATCCGACGGGCCTTCGGCCGCTTCTCCTCGGGGTGGCCGATGGCGGTCAGGAAGCTCCCGAACTCCTCGTGGAGCCCCTCGACGGCGCGCTCGTCGGCGCGCTCGTGGAGGTCCGCAGGGTGCTGGTCGCGCTCGACGGTCAGGTCGCGCAGCTCGTACAGGACGATCGTCGCGGCCTGCCCGAGGTTCAGGACGGGGTAGTCCGCGTTCGCCGGGATGGAACAGACCTCGTCCAGCCGGGCGAGTTCGTCGTTGGTCAGGCCGACCCGCTCGCGGCCGAAGACGACACAGACGTCTGCCTCGACGCCGGCGAGCGAGTCGGCCAGTTCGGCGGGCGTCTTCGCCGGGTACCGGACGTGGCTGGAGGCGTCCTCGTTGGTGGTCGCCGTGCAGGCGACGGTGTAGTAGCTCTCGGCGAGGTGGTCGAAGCTCACCTCGCGGGCGTTCGGGAGGACGTCCTCGCGGGCCTGCCCGGCGAAGCCGTAGGCCTCCCCGTCGGGGTCGAGTTCCGGCGGGTCGACGAGCAGCAGCTCCGAGAGGCCGAAGTTCTTCATCGACCGGGCGATGGTGCCGACGTTGCCCGGGGTCTCGGCGTCGACGACGGCGACCGAGATCATACGTCGAGGTCGTCGAGGTTCAGGTCGACGGCGTCGAGGTCCTCCTCGTCGAGCTGGTCGACCTCCTCCTCCAGCCCGGGGATGGCGTCCGAGCGGTCCGGGGCCTCGGGCAGCGCCGTCGGGTCCTCCTCGACGTGGTCCAGACCGCCGTAGCCGTCGGGCGCGCGGTTGCCGTCGGCGAACCACTCGGCGAACGCCTCCTGGAGTTCGAGGTCGCCGGCGTAGTCGTCGCCGCCGGCCTCGCGGAACCAGTAGAGGAAGTCCGGTTCGTGCTCCGGACAGAGGACGACCTCGCCGCGTGGCTCGCCGTAGATGACCTCGGCGACGTTGCACTGCTCGATGTCGTCCTCGCCGTGGATCAGCCAGCAGGCGTCACAGGGATCGACGACCCGGTTCGCCAGCACGAGGAGGCGCTGTCGGGTGTCCGGTTCCATATTGGCCAGCGGCCGGATCCGCCCGTCCTCGTCCAGTACGTCCTCGTCGAACCGCCAGCCCCGCAGCCCGATGTTGACCTTGCCCATACGCCGGCGTAGTCGACTGCCGGACTAAAAGAGCGCGGTGTGGGCCGCCTAGCCCAGCAACAGGCGGAGCCAGCGGTTGTTCTCGACGACCGAGCGGTCCTCGATGTAGCTGTCGAGTCCGAGGATGCGACCCGCACCGAACGCGCCGAGGCCGAACAGCAGTACGGCGTAGACGATGTGATCGTCCACGACCCAGCCGTGGGCGACCGGAAGCCCCGCCATCAGGCCGCCGGTCAGCGAGGCCATCCAGTAGAGGAGCATCATCAGAGCGCCGCCGAGTGCGGCCAGCCGGACGAACGCACCGATCAGCATCGCGAGCCCGGCGAGGGTCAGGCCGAGGATGTTCAGCCAGTCGACGACCGGGTTCCCGGCCATCGCCGCGAACAGCCCGGTGAACGGGTTGCCCTCGGGGATGCCGTTCAGCAGGAACCCGGCCGCGGTCCAGTCGTTCTCCGGGTTGGCGTCGAAGTAGGTGATGAGCTTCGTGACCCCGCCCTGGAACAGCGTCCAGCCCATCACGACCCGCAGCAGGAACAGCGAGTAGCCGACCCAGGTCTCCGAGTAGTCGAACCTGACGTTCTGTCCGAGGATCTCCGTCTGGAGCGTCTGTGTGGTACTCATAGGGCTGAGTGAGGTGCTATCGGCAATTAATACCGGATGTTAGTTCGCCGTCCGACAGGTACGTAGGGGGAGGGTAAAGCCCGCTAAGCACGTTCTTCCGCGTCGAACTGTCGCTCGACCCAGCCGTCGCCGGCGAGGTCGTCGACGGTGGCGCACAGCCTGTCGAGGCGCGCGCGGCGTTCGTCGTCGTCCAGCCCCAACGCCCGGTCGATCGCCCCGGCGATCGCCTCGACGTCGTGGGGATTGACCGTGAGCGCACCGTCGAGAGTGGTCGCCGCGCCGGCCAGTTCGCTCAGGACGAGCACCCCCTCACCGTCGACGCAGGCGACGGGGTACTCGTGTGCGACGAGGTTCATCCCGTCGCGGTGGGGCGTCACGAGCGCGACGTCGGCCGCCCGGTAGAGGCCGGCTAGCGTGTCGCGATCGAGTCGTCGCTCTGTCAGCACCACCGGCCGCCAGTCGTCGGTTCCGAACCGCTCGGCGAGCCGGTCGACGGCGTCGTGGACGGCCGCCCGGTAGTCGCTGTAGGCGGGGATCGACTCCCGGGTGCGACTGGCCTTCTGGACGTATGTGAACGTCCCCCGCCGCTCCGGGTGGGTCTCCCAGAGGTGTTCCAGCGCCGCGAAGCGTTCGAGGATGCCCTTCGTGTAGTCGAGCCGCTCCACGCCGAGGACGAGCGGTATCGAGGGGTCGGGGAGCGCGTCGCCGAGCACGTCCCGTCGGACCGCGTCGGTGTCGGCCGCCCCGGCACGGCGTCGGACCCCATCGGCTTCGATGCCGAGCGGGTTCGCGACCGCGCGGGTCTCGTGGCCGTCCCGCCGGACGACGCCCGAGTCGACGTCGACGGTGGCGTCGGGGAACGTCGCGTCGGCGGTGCGACAGAACTCCGCCGCGTACTCGGCGGTGTGGAAGCCGACGGCGTCACAGGCCAACAGGCCGTCGAGGACGTCCCCACCGTGCGGGCAGTGCGCGAACACGCCCGGGGCCGGCCAGGGGATGTGCCAGAAGTGGTGCAGGGTCGCGTCGGGTCGGGCCTCCCGGACCCGCCGCGGTGCCAGCGCGAGGTGGTAGTCCTGGAACCACACGCGCTGGTCGGCCTCGGTCACGTCGACGACGGCCTCTGCGAACCGCTCGTTGACCGCGCGGTACTGCGTCCAGAACGACGGTGCCGCCCAGATCCGGCCGGTGTCCTCGTGACAGAGCGGCCAGAGCACCTGGTTCGCGTAGCCGTCGTAGTACCCCTCGACGGCGGACTCGGACAGCGGGACCCGACGGAGCGTGTAGCGTTCCTCGTCGGGCGGGACCCCGACCTCGCCGTCGTCCGCCACGGCCATATCGGCCCCGCCGCTGGCCCAGGCGACCCAGGTCCCGCCCCGCGACCGCAGGATCGGATCGAGCGCGCTCGTGAGGCCGCCGGTCGCGGCGGTGACCCTGGTGTCCGACTCGTCGGGGTCCGCGACTGCGTCGCCGACCCACTCGTGGCTGTACGGCTCCCGGTTGGAGACGACGACCAGCGACCCTCCGGTCGATCCGTCCGCCGAGCGTGTCACGGGAACGGATAGCACGCGTGGGGCTATCAGACTGTCGTCGCGGGTGGTAACCATCTGAGGAGGGCCCGTCAGCGAGGTGGCAGTAAGAGAAAGCTTATACCGAAGGGGTCAGAAAGCTCGGGTGAAAGCCGAAAGGGCACCCGGGTAGGGGTACACGGACGTGCCATTTCGGCTCAATCCGGTTTATCTGAGAGCAACCTCACAGTGACAACCATGGACTTCGAGACCTGGGAGCCCGTCTACCAGCGGCTCCTCGACGCCTTCGGCTACCCCCGTAGCGGGGACGAGCGGGCCCGTGACCGGCTCGATCAGCTGCTCGCCGGCGTCGGGACGTACGATCCGGCGGCGCTCGACCTGTCGGGAGCGACGGTCGCCGTCGCCGGGGCCGGCCCGTCGCTGGAAGACGAGGCCGGTCGTGCGGCCGCTGCGGACGCCGTGCTGGCGGCCTCGACGGCCGCCGACCGGCTCGCCGAGGTCGGCGTCGCGGTCGACGCGATGGTGACGGACCTCGACAAGACCCCGGCGACGAGCAGGCGGCTCACCGAGTCGGGGACGCCGGTGTTCGTCCACGCCCACGGCGACAACGTCCCGGCCGTCGAGGAGCACGTCCCGACCTTCGCCGCCGGGTTCGTCGTCCCGACCACGCAGGCCGCGCCGACCGCGACGGTCCGGAACTTCGGCGGCTTCACGGACGGCGACCGAGCGGCCTTCGTCGCCGACCACTTCGGGGCCGACCGCATCGAGTTCGTCGGCTGGGACTTCGACGACCAGTCCGTGGACGCGGAGAAGCGACGGAAACTCGTCTGGGCCGAGCGGCTCCTCCACTGGCTGGAACGCCGCCGTGGCGAGCGGTTCGCGGTGCTGGACGGGCGGCGCGACGACATCGACCCGATCGGCGGCGCGTCCTGACCGCCGTCGATCGGATCGTCGCTCAGAGGTCCGGCGTCTCCTCGATGGGCGGGACGCCGCGGGGCGTCAGCGTCTGCCCGGTGACGAACGAGGCCGCGTCGCTGGCGAGGAACCGGACCACGTCGGCGATCTCCGCGCTGACCCCGACGTTGCGGTCGACCCGGTCGCGGTCGACCTGCTCGGCGCTGATGCCCATCTGCGATTCGAGCCCCGGGGTGGCGACGTAGCCCGGTGCCACGCAGTTGACGCGCACGTCGTCGCCCGCCCACTCGTAGCTCAGCGTCCGCGTGAGGTTGACGATGGCGGCCTTCGAGGCGGCGTAGTGGCTCATGTAGGGTGCGCCGTCGAGGCCGGCGACGCTGGCGACGTTGACGACGCTGCCGCCACCGGCGAGGTGGTCGGCGGCCGCCTGCGAACAGTTGACCGTGCCCGTGAGGTTGACGTCGACGACCGACTGCCAGCCGTTCTCGGAGATGTCCTCGAAGGAGGCCATAAAGGACGCGCCGGCGTTGTTCACGAGGACCGAGAGGTCGCCGAACTCCGCGACTGCGGCCTCGACCAGCGCCCCGACCGCGTCGCGGTCGCGCACGTCGCACTCCACGCCGATCGCGTCGCCCGGGTGGGCCGCCGTGATCTCGGCGGCGGCCTCGGTGATCTCGTCCTCGTCGCGCGAGCAGACGGCCACGTCCGCACCGTCTGCGGCGAACTGGTCGGCGACCGCCCGGCCGATCCCCCGGGACGCGCCGGTCACCACCGCCGGCCCGTCGACACTGAACCTGTCAGACATAGGCCGGAGTGGGGCTGGGTGTGGCATAAACCCACAGGCGTACCGGAGGCCCGGGGTGGGAACGGCGTTGAACCCGCCGGCGGTTCTTTCAGGCCGGGCGGCGTACCGCCGGGTATGCCGTTCGACCCCGAACGCGTCACGACGGTCACGTTCGACTCGTACAGCACCATCGTCGACGTGGAGGCGGCCGAGCGGGCGCTCCGCGAGCGCGTGCCCGACCCCGAGCCGGTGTCGCGGCTCTGGCGCTCGCGGTCGCTCGCGTACACGTTCGTCGCCAACGCCGTCGACGCGTACAAGCCGTTCTACGAGATGAACCGCGACGCGCTGACCTACGCGCTGGCGGTCCACGACGTCGACCTCACGCCCGAGGAACGGGACGAGATCCTCGCGGTCTACCACGAACTCGACGTGTTCGAGGACGTGCGCGACGGGATGGACCGACTCCACGACGCCGGCTACGACTGCTACGTCGTCTCGAACGGCAACCCGGAGATGTTGGACTCGATGGTCGACCACGCCGGCATCGGCGGCCTCGTCGCAGACACGATCAGCGCCGACGAGATCCAGACGTTCAAGCCCGACGCCGAACTGTACCGCCACGCCGCCGCGCGCACGGGAACGCCAATCGACGAGATCGCCCACGTCACGGCGGGCTACTTCGACGTCTACGGCGCGATGCACGCGGGGATGCAGGGCGTGTGGGTGAACCGCGACGGCGGCCCGTGGGACGAGTTCGCCGGCCAACCGGACCTGACGATCGGGTCCTTCCACGACCTCGTCGAGGAGCTGGCGGACTGAGCGCGGTCAGTTGTCGGCCGTCGGGGCGTCGGAGGCGTCCGTCGCCTCGACGACCGCCAGGGGGTCGAGGTCCGTCTCGGCCCACGCCGGCAGGCGCGTGTCGGGCCCCGGTGGTCTGACCCCCGAGGCGTAGGCGTCGACCTGTTCGCGCTCCCGTTCCGGGTCGTAGTCGAGTCCGTTGAACGCCGCGTCGGCGGCGTACTGCTCGACGAGGCGCTCGCCCGCGGCGCGGCAGGCGTCGGGCAGGGTCCCGTAGTCCGGTTCGACGCCGCCGGACTCGACGACGCGGAACAGCGCCGAACCCACCTGCTCGGCCATCGAGGAGAGGCCGCCCCGACCCGAGACGGGCTTGTGGTCGTGGCGGTGGACGCCGAGGTCGACCTGCGCCGACCCCGTCTCGCCGGCCAGGTCGAACGCCTCGCCGAGCAGCCCGATCTCCAGGCCCCACGCCCGCTGTGCGCGGACCCGGCGGGCGAGGTCGGCGGTCATCGCGAACTCCCCCGCCAGGGGGTAGCGGAACGCCGAGAGGTAGTCGAGGACGGCGGCGTCGTGCCGGTCCGAGAGCGCCCGCAGGACCGGCGCGACGAACAGGCGGACGAGCCGGCCGTACAGCCGTCGATCCTCGACGCGGGCGTAGTAGCCCTTGACGAACTCGTGGCCCATCGCGAGCGGCGCGAGCAAGCGGGGGACGTGGGCGGCGGAGTAGGTCAGCGCGTCGGCGTCGTGGACCGCGACGTGGTCGGCCCGGTCGGCGGCGACGCCGAGGCCCAGCCACACGTCGCGGCCCTTGCCGGTGTCGCCGCCGAGGCCGCGGCTTGCGAGCAGATCGGACAGGGCGGGGGCGTCACACCACAGCGTCGTCACCGACAGGTCGTAGTCGGCGACCCACTCGCGGAACGCCCCGGCGACGCCCGCAGGGGTCCGTAGCGGGACGACGACCTCGGCCGGACCGACCCGCTCCAGCGGGTCGAAGATGTACGCCGGCGTCACGGCCTCGATCGACTCGCCGGCGATGGGGACGACGACGGCGCTGTCGCCGACCGGCGCGTCGGGCGTCGGGTCGGTGAGGTCGTGGAACGTCGTGACCCGCTCCTGGAGGTAGTCCATCGTCAGGACCCGATCGTGTCGACGACCGCGGCCAGCTCGGGGTCGTCGGCGAGGCGGTCGGCGAGCGAGTCCAGGGCGTCCAGTCGGCCGCCGACCAGCAGGCCGGCGTCGCCGGTCCGGACGGCGACACCGGTCTCCGCGGCGGTCCCGGCCAGCCGCTCGGCCGCCGCCGGCGACAGCCCCGTCACCTCGAAGACCCGGCCGACGAACGGGTCGCCGTCGGTGTCGTCGGCACCGATGCGGGCGAGGTGGCGGGCGGCGTCGCCGGCGGCGCGCACGTCGAGCTCGGCCACGCTCACGTCCCCGTCGACGGTCACGCCCCGCTCGGTGAACGCGTCGCCGATGCGGGCCGCGTCCAGCGTCTCGGCCACGTCGTGGGTCCGGACGACGTGTGCGCCGCGCTCGACGGCCATCGACGTGGCCGCGAGGCTCACCGGCAGGGCCTCCTCGGTCGACCGGTCGGCGATGGCCCGGAGGAAGTTCTTGCGGTTGATCGAGACGAGGACGGGGTAGCCGAGCCCCCGGAACTCCCGCAGGCGGCGGAACGTCTCTCGGTCGTGGTCGAGCGTCTTGCGCTCGCTCCAGCCGCCGAAGGCCGGGTCGACGATGGTCTTGTCGGTGAAGCCGTTCTGTCCGAGCGCCTCGTACACCTTGTCGACGTAGTCGGCCGCGGCGGCCCACTCGGGCGAGCGGGCGGTCGCCCAGTCCACGTCGTCGACGGCACCCGGCCGTTCCAGATCCGGCGGGCTGGCCATCTTGCCGACGGCCACGTCGTACTCCGCACAGACCTCCGGCATCTCGGGGTCGGCGAACCCGCAGATGTCGTTGACCATGTCGAAGCCGGCGTCGAGGGCGGCCTCGGCCACCTCGGCGTAGCGCGTCTCGATGGAGAAGACGGCGTCGCCGCCGACGGAGTGCATCGTCTCGACGGCCGTGTCGAGCCGTTCGAGCTCCTGCTCGGCCGAGAGGACGTCCAGGCGCTTGTTCGCCGACTCCAGCCCCACGTCGACGATGTCGGCACCCTCGCCGACGAGTTCCTCGTCGACGTAGGTGGCCGCCTCGCCGGGGTCGTCGTAGACCGAGGGGTCGTAGGGCGACTCCTTGCTGACGTTCAGCACCCCCATAATACGCGGCGGGTGGTCGTCACCGATGCGGAGGCCGGCCGCGTCGACGGTACGCATACCGGCCCAAAGGACTACGTCGGATAAGGGTTGTCGATCCCGGCGGCTCAGTCCTCGGCGGCCGCCACCGGCCGGGGGTTCTCGTGGCGGTACTCGACGACGTCGAACTCGTCGTACGCCTCGCGTCCGACGACCGTCCAGTCGGTCCCGAGGTACGGGAACACCTTCGATCCGATCTCGTACTCGGGGAGTTCGGAGACGAAGGCCCGGTCGGCGTAGGGGAGCATCGTCGCGTAGACGGACTGGCCGCCGATGACGTAGCCGGCGTCGTCGCGCTCGGCGACCGCCGCGACGGCCTCGGGGACGCTGCCGACGAACGTCGCGTCCTCGGCGTCGTACTCGTCGGGACTGCTCGTGAACACCACGGGGTGGGTGCCCTCGACGTCGGTCATCCCGGCCCACGTCTTGCGGCCGACGACGACCGGGTGGCCGGCGACGCGCTCCTTGTACTGTCGCTCGTCGGCCTCGTAGTGCCAGGGGATCGTCTCGCCGTCGCCGATGGCTCCGGTCCGGGCCACGCCGGCGACCAGGGAGAGTTCGGGCATACGCACGCTGGGAACCGGTGACGGAAATCGCTGCCGTCGACGCGACTGACAGATTTATCAGACCGTCCCGCGTAGCCGCCGGCAGTGTCGACGCCGGAGCAGGACATCAGGGCGGTCCTCGACGAGTCCGGGCCGGACTACGAGGGGTTCTCCTACGAGGTCCCCGGAGGCGGCCACCAGAGCGACGTCTACCTGGTGACTCTCCAGCACCGGGGCGAGTCCTACGAGGTGGTGGTGAAGTTCAAGCCCGAGGAGGACGTGCCCTTCGACGTCGAGCCGAAGCTCCACGAGTACGTCGCCGAGCGGTCGGAGGTGCCCGTGCCGCGGATCCTCGTGTTCAAGCGGGACCCGGCGGTGGACGTGCGGCCCTACTTCGTCACCGAGCGGGTCCGCGGCGACAACCTCGCGGCGGGGTTCGGGACGCTGGACCTGGAGACCCGGGGGCGCATCCTCCGCCAGGCGGGCGGCGTCCTCGGCGATATGCACTCGGAGATCGGGTTCGAGGCGTTCGGACGGCTGGCCCTCCACGACGGCCGGCTCATCGTCCAGGACTGGATGGGGAGCTGGCGGGAGTACTTCGAGCGGCTCACGCGGCTACACGTCTCCCGGCTCGACGGCACCCCCTTCGCGGACGTCGCCGACCGGGCACAGGAGCGGATCGAACCGGCGCTGGACATCGTCCCCGAGGACGGCGTCCCGCGGCTCGTCCACGACGACTTCCGGCCGGCGAACCTCCTGTTCGACCCCGAGGCCGAGGCCCCCATCACGGCCGTCCTCGACTGGCAGGACGTGCTGGCGGCGCTCCCGGAGTACAACCTCGCACAGACGGAGTTCCTCTTCGTCGACTCCTCGTTCCAGGACCCCGAGGTCCGCGAGCAGCTACGGTCGGCGTTCCGCGACGGCTACCGCCAGCACCGCGCGATGGACTTCGGGGACGGGTACGAGAAGCGTCGGCCGCTCTACCAGCTCTCGACGCTGCTCTGGCGGATGGCCGGTTTCGACGCCGCCTTCGCCGACGAGTCGGGACTCGTCCGCGCCCGCGCGGAGGCCCAGTACCGACAGCAGTTCGAGCGGCTGCTGGGGGAGCTCCCGGACTGAGGGTCGCGGAGCCCCCGATGTCGAGGGGCGGATGCAGTAGCTTTAATCTCCGCCTGGACGGAGGTGTCCCCGATGCGATTGGTCCCCAGTCGACAGCGACAGTCGTTCGCCGGCGGTCAAACGAACGTTCGGACGGGCGGAGGGTACCGATGCGGCGGCTGATCGTCGCGCTGGTGGTCCTGGCGACGGTGGTCCCCGCGACCGTCGCCGGCGCTGGCGTCAACGCGACGATCACCGACGTCGACGTCTCGCCCGGGGCACCCGCGCCCGGCGAGACCATCACGTTCACCCCGACGGTCCGGAACCTCCAGAGCAGCGACGACCCGCTCCGGATCCGCGCCATCGCTCTGCGACGCGCGTCGGGCGGGCTCACCGAGTACACCCGCGTCGAGAGCGTCGGCACCATCTCGCCCGGGGCCGACATCTCGGTCCCGCTGACCCACGCCTTCGACAACACCGTCACCCGGGACCTCCGCGTGTTCGTCTACGCGTACAACCCGAACACCGGTGATTCGGTCCAGCTGCGCTACCCGGTCACGGTGTCGGTCCGGGAGCGGCACCCGCAGCTGGCGATCGAGACGAACGACTCCATCGCCGGGGTCGACTCCAGCGGACACGTGACGGTCGCGAACGGGCTCAACACCAGCATCTCCAACGTCGAAGTGTCGGTCGACGGCGACGGCGTCGAGATGCTCGACGGCCGGACGGTCTTCGCGTCGCTCGCGGCGGGCGAGACCGCGACCGCTCCCTTCCGGTTCCGCCCCGAGTCCAGCGGGCCGCACGAGCTGACGGCGACGCTGTCGTACACCATCGCCAGCGGAACCGACCGGACGGTCAGACGCACCGAGACCATCCGGACCGAGGAGCTCCGCGAAGGCGTCGTCCTCGACGCCTCCGGGGTCGGCAGCGGGCAGAACCGCGCGCTGGCCGTCGACGTCATCAACCAGGGGAACGCCCCGATACAGGACGTGGTCGTCACCGCCACCTCCGAGAACGCGACGTTCCGGCGGGCCATCGTCCGGGAGGTCGGCCCGGGTAACGCCACTGAGGTCCGGCTCAACACCACGCTGACCGAGCCACGCGCCGACGTGGCCGTCGAGGCCACCTACGAGATCGGGACGGCCGAGCGGTCCGCGTCGGCGACCGCCGAGCTCCGGTCGGTGCCCGGGACGATCGACCTCACCGGCCTCACCGTGACCCGCGAGGGCGGGCGGCTCCAGATCACCGGGAGCGCGAGCAACGTCGGGATGACGACCGCCAACAGCGTCGTCGTCGGCGTCGTCCCCACCGACGGCGTCACGCCGGTCGCCCCCAACAAGGACTACTTCGTCGGGACGGTGCCGGCGAGCGACTTCGTCTCGTTCGACGTCTACGCCCGCACCGACGGCGACGTCTCGGCGGTGCCCGTCGAGGTGTCGTACCTCGTCGACGGCGACCGCAAGCGCCAGACGTTCAGGGTCGACGTCGCGAGCGACGCCCCCGACAGGGAGACGCCGTCCAGCAGTGGCGACGGTCTCGGCCTCCTCCCGGTCGTCGCCGTCGCCGGCGTCGCTCTCCTCGTCGTGGTCGGCATCCTCGTGCGCTGGTACCGCCGGGACGACGGCGACGACGCGGACCTATGACGGTCCTCGACGCAACCGGCCTCGTCAAGCGGTACCGCAGCGGCGGGGAGACGCTGGAGGCGCTGGGCGGCATCGACTTCTCGCTGTCGGCCGGCGAGTTCGTCTCGATCATGGGGCCCAGCGGGAGCGGCAAGACCACGCTGCTGAACATCCTCGGTCTGCTGGACACCCCGACGGAGGGGCGGGTAGTGCTGAACGGCCGGGACGTGACCGACCTCGGCGACCGCAAGCGGACGACGATGCGCAAGCGCACCATCGGCTTCGTCTTCCAGCACTTCTACCTCCTGCCGACGCTGAACGCCGTCGAGAACGTCGAGGTCCCGAGCCTGTTCGACCGCGACCCCGGCCGCCGCGACCGGGCGGTCGATCTGCTCTCGCGGATGGGGCTGGGCGACCGGCTCGACCACCGGCCGGACCAGCTCTCGGGCGGGCAGAAACAGCGGGTCGCCATCGCCCGCTCGCTCATCAACGGCCCCAGCATCGTGCTGGCCGACGAGCCGACGGGCAACCTCGACCGGGACACCGGCCGGCAGATCCTCGACGAGTTCCGCCGCATCGCCGACGAGGACGAGGTCGCCATCGTCGCGGTCACCCACGACGAGCTGGTCAACGAGTACGTCGACCGGACGGTCAACCTCGTCGACGGCACCGTCGGCCGGGAGGAGATCGATGCTTGAGCCGATCTACCGCCGCTTCCCGGCGGTGCTGATGGCACGACGGAACCTCACCCGGACGAAGATGCGGTCGCTGCTGGCGTCGCTGGGCATCGTCATCGGCGTCATCGCCATCGCCTCGCTGGGGATGTTCGGCGTCGCCCTCCAGTACTCGTTCACGCAGAACCTCGGCGGGATCGGGAACACGCTGTCGGTGTCGCCCAACGCCGACGCCGGCGTCGAACAGCTCACGGAGCGTGACGTCCGCGAGATCCGTCGCGTCGCGGGTCCCGACGCGACCGTCTCGCCGGTCAAGCAGGGCATCGAACCCGTCGCCTACGAGCGGGGGACGAACACGACCGAGTTCGTGTACGGGTTCGCCGACCCGGCGGAGGTGTACAACGCCTCGGAGGGGCGCATCCCCCAGCCGTTCCGCTCGGGCGCGCTCGTCGGCCAGTCCCTGGCCGAGGAACACGACCTCCACCCCGGCAGCACCATCGCGGTCAACGGGAGCACCGTCCGGGTGCGCGCCGTCCTCGCGTCCGGGGACGCCTTCTCGCCGCTGAACCCCGACAACCGCCTCGTGCTACCCGCGAGTACCTTCAGGGAACGGGGGTACGCACAGGTCATCGTCACCGCGGAGTCGGGAGCGGCGGCCAACGCGACCGCCCGTGAGATCAGGACCGCGCTCAACGACCGGGAGGAGCGCGTCACGATCACGGAGTACGGGCAGCTGGTCAACACCATCCAGCAGCAGTTCCAGATCATCAACACCGTCCTCGTCGGCATCGCGTCCATCTCCCTGCTGGTCGCCGGCATCTCCATCCTGAACGTGATGCTGATGTCGACCGTCGAGCGCCGCGAGGAGATCGGCGTCCTCCGGGCGGTCGGCTACCAGAAGCGGGACGTGCTGAAGGTGATGCTGACGGAAGCGACGCTGCTTGGCGTCGCCGGCGGCCTCGCGGGCGTCCTCCTGAGCCTGGCCGCTGGACTCGCCATCAACCACTACACGGTCGGCGACGCGACCGCGGTCTTCCGGGTGGCGAACGCGTGGTACCTCGTCTCGGCGTTCGGGTTCGGCGTCGTGACGAGCATCCTGAGCGGCCTCTACCCGGCGTGGAAGGCCGCCAGCGAAGAACCGGTCGAGGCGTTGCGCGGCTAGGGGGCCTCGACGCCAGGTTCGAGCCACGGTTCCGTCCGGCCGACGGTGACCGTGTCGAACTGCGCGAGCCAGTCCTCGTCGCCCCGCTCGAAGGCGTCGAGCGCGTCGCCGACCGTGAACACGTGTTCCCCGTCGGTACACGGGAAGACGGCCTGCAGCTGCGTCTCGTCGTAGACGGCCAGCGAGACGACCGGGAACACCACAACGTCGTCGACGCGGTCCAGCCCGACGTAGCTCCGGGTCCGTCGCTCGAAGGCCGGTTCCAGCGAGTGACCGTTGCGCTCGGCCCAGTCGCGGAACTCCTCGTAGGTCGCGAGCGCGCCCGAGCGCTTGTCCTCGGCCATCGTCCGGATGCGCTGCCACTCGCCGGCCACCATCGACTCGCTGAACACGCCGTTTGCCTCCAGACGCTTGACCCTGTTGAGCACCTGTTGCTGGGCGTCGAAGGTGCCGTAGGTGTCGCCGCGCAGATACAGTTCGGCTCGGAGCTGTGTGTTCCCCGTCATCGTTCCTGTCCGAGTCAATTACCGAGACCGACTAAACTCTTTTCTACGGCTGTTGTCACTTTTGTCCTCAATTACCCACGAGAGAAACACACCACAAAGGAACTTAGTATTCTATATTCGGCACTTTCGAGGGAAATATATTCATTATCTAATATAAGTTGGTTTACGTCATATTTTCTGCGCTGGTCGAGTAGCGGTTCGTCTTTCGTCGAAGTCAGCACTGGACTTCGACGGGTCGGGAGTGGCGACAGGTCTCACTGCATATCTATTCCCACGTAGGAATCAACGTACTCGTCGGTCGCTGTCGACGACGGCGAGAACAGCGGAGACCGGGTCGGCGATCAGTCGTCGGCGCTCGCTTCCGCACCGCCGGCGACGACATCGATCTCGCCGGCGTCGAGTTCCCGCTCGATCTCGCGGGCCGCCTGGACCATGTTCTCCATCTTGCCGTAGGCGACCTCGCGGGGGAGGAGCTTCACGCCGCAGTCCGGCGAGACGGTGAGCCGTTCCGGCGGGACGACCTCCAGCCCTTTCTTGATGTTCTCCTTGATCTCCTCGACGGGCTCGACCTCGGCGACGTGGGCGTCGACGACGCCCATCGCGAAGTCCTTCGTGAACTCGTGGTCTTTGAACACGTCGAGCTGCTCGTAGTCGCCGTTGGCGAGCTCGAGGTCGTACTCGTGGACCGGGTAGTCGAGGATCTCCGGGTAGATGCGCGAGTAGTCGCCGTAACAGACGTGGAGGCCCAGGCGCACGTCCTCGGGGATCTCGTCGACGATCCGTTCGAGACACTCGCCGACGATGGCGTGGTCGTCCGGGGTCGTCGCCAGCGCCGGCTCGTCGATCTGGATGTAGCGCGCGCCGGCGTCGACCAGGGCCTCGATCTCCTCGTTGACGAGGTCGGCCAGTTCGTAGGCCAGCTGCTCCTCGCTGTCGTAGACCTCGTTGAACGACCAGTTCGCCAGCGTGTACGGGCCGGTGATGGGCACCTTGACCGGCCGTTCGGCCACCTCGTCGGTGAACTCGAACTCGTCGACGAGCCACTGCTCGCCGTAGCTGACCTCGTCGGCGACCGAGGGCTTGTCGAAGTAGTTGTGGCCCCACACCTTCACGCGGCCGTTGAACTCGTAGCCGTCGATGCGGTGGGCGAAGTACTCCACCATCTCGTTGCGGCGCATCTCGCCGTCGACCACGACGTCGAGGCCCGCCCGCTCGTGTTCGTGCGTGATGAGCCGCGAGGCGTCGTCTTTCGACTCCGCCCACTCTTCGGTGCCGAAGTCGGCGTCCTCGTCTTCGAACAGCTCGCGGGCGCGGTCGTGCCACTTGGGCTTGGGGTAGGAGCCGACGACGGTCGTCAGCAGGAAGTGATCGTTGGGGTGGTTCTCCGGTCGGAATTGCTCTCTCGGTCCGGTCATGCTTCGACCTCCTCGAGGTCCGCGGCGTTCGCCAGCGCGTCCAGTTTGTCCTCGAACTTGTTGACGGGCAGGTAGAACAGCTCCGTGTTCGCCGTCGCGTAGACGGTGTCGTAGGCGGTGTTGGTCTGCTGTTCGAACCAGTCGATGCGGTCCCGGATGGTCTCCGGGGCCTCGACGAGCGTGTTCTGCCCGTCGACGACGCCCAGCGCCACGTCGTCTTTCGTCCCGTACTCCTGGACGTTGTAGACGTTCTGGTCGTGGTCGCTCACCAGGTCGAAGCCGACGGCGTCGACGCCGGCGTCCATCAGGTGCGCGTAGGTCTTCTCCTCGATGGCCCCCCAGTAGGTGTGGGCGATCACGTCGGCGTCGGCCGCCTCGGCGACGGCGTCGACGGCCTCGCTCGCGCGCTCGTCCTCGCCGTCCGCGGGCGGGTTCTCGACCAGCGACGGCTCCAGCAGGAACAGCGTCTCGACCTCGGGGAACTCCCGGACCTCCTCGACGAGGAAGTCGGCCACGGCGTCGAGGAACGCGGCCTCGTCGCCGTAGTGGTCGTCGGTCGCCAGGTCCGCGAGCGAGTACGGGCCGGGGAGGACGGCTTGGAGGCCGTCGTCGACGAGGTCCGCGGCCGCACCGAGTTCGGCGGCCACGTCGCCGCCGTCGGCCGAGAGGTCGCCCTCGACCACCGGCTCCCGGTAGAAGTTGTTGTTGTCGTAGTAGCGGACGATGCCGCGGGTGTCGACGTTGTCGTGGACGGCGAGCGGGTGCGCGAGCATGTCGTCCCAGCGCAGCTGTCCCTCGACCACGCGGTCGAGTCCGGCGTCCCGCTGGCCGGCGATGACTTCCTCGCGGGCGCTGTCGTACGCGGCCTCGACCTCGGGACCCTCGTCGCCGGAGACGAGGTCCGACTTCTGGTGGCCCTTCAGGTCTGCCAACTCGTCTTTGGCCCAGTCCGGCAGCGGGAACAGGCCTGGAGTCGTCGCGACTACTTGCGTCATTAGCCGCGGCTACGAAATGACGGGCTTTAATATTTCCTATTCGAGAATATTCCCTATAGTAATCAGGACCGGACGAACCGCAGGACGACGAGTTCCTCGTAGGGGTGTCTCTCGCTGGCGACACGCTCGCTCGCGAGCCCCCGTTCGCGGGCGTACGCCCGGACGGCGTCGGGGTCGGTGAGGCTACTGACGAGCAGCAGGACCTCGCCGTCGGGTGCGAGGACCCGCTCGACCGAGTCGAGGAACGGGTCGACCAGCCGGCGGCCGTCCTCGCCGCCCGACAGCGCGTGTTCCATCCAGTCGTCCCACTCGGCGTCGTCCGGCGTGGGCAGGTACGGTGGGTTGAACGCCACGAGGTCGAACGCGTCGTCGCAGAAGGGGTCGACGAGGTCCCCGCGGACGACCGCGACGCCGTTGTCCCGAGCCTCGCGGCAGGCCAGGGGACTGAGGTCGACGCCCACGGCGTCCGCCCCGACCTCGCCCGCCGCGACCGCGACGTATCCCGATCCCGTCCCCACGTCGAGGACGCGCTCGCCCGGTCCCGCCCGCTCGCGGACGGTCCGGGCGAGCAGGTCGGAGTCCTCGGCCGGCTGGTACACCGTCTCGACGCCGCGCTGGTCGGCCAGCGCCGGTCGGCCGTCGTCGGTCTCGTCCCCCGCGTCGCTCCCGTCTTCGTCGCCCATCGCTCAGTCCTCCGGGTTCCCGACCTCGTGGGCCAGCGTCGCGAGGGCGGCGAAGTCGGCCGGCGTCAGGTCCCCGGCGCGGGCGCTCAGCAGGTCCTCGTCGGCCGCCTCGACGACGGCGTCGGGGTCGCCCAGCCCCGAGATGTGGGCCGTGTTGCGGACGGCGTTGCGCATCGTCTTCCGGCGCTGGGTGAACACGGCCTTGAGGAACCGCAGGAAGAACTCGTCGCCGGGGACGGAGTAGTCCGGCTCGCGGGGCGTCGTCCGGACGAGCGCGCTCGTCACGCGCGGTTGTGGGTCGAACGCCTCCTTGGGGACCGTCTCGACCACCTCGACGTCGGCGTAGTGGCCCGCCGCGACGGACAGCCGGCCGTAGTCGTCGCTCCCGGGGCCGGCGGCCATCCGGTCGGCGAACTCCCGCTGGAACATCAACACCAGCGGTCGTCCCTCGGGCAACAGCCGGAAGGCGATCTCCGAGGACGCGCCGTAGGGGAGGTTCGAGATGCTGGCGGTGAACTCCGGCAGGTCGACGGCCAGCGCGTCCCCCTCGACGACGGTCAGCCGGTCGGCCCCGATCTCGCCGGCGAACTCCTCGCGCAGGTGGGCGGCGAACTCGGGGTCGCGCTCGACGACGGTCACGCGCTCGGCGGTCGCCAGCAGCCGGTCGGTGAGCGCCCCCGGACCACCGCCGATCTCGAGGACGTGGTCGAGGTCCATCCCGGCCTCAACGGCGTACCCCGGGATGCGGTCCAGCACCCGATCGTCGACGAGGAAGTGCTGGTCCTGGCGGGTGTCGGCCCGCTTCCCGGCCCGCCGGACCAGCGCGTCGGGATCGCGCTCCCCGGTCGCAGTGTCTGTCATCACGCCGGCGTAGACGGTGGGTCGTGAAAAGGTCGCCTACTCGGACCGCAGCGTTCCTACTCCCCCTGCTCGCTCCGCCGGACGAACAGCCGGTACTTGAGGTCGTCCTCGCGGAGCTCCTCCAAGATCCGCTCGATGAGGACCTCCTTGGGGTTGTGGAGGCCGCTGACACGATCCTCGAGGTCGTCGAAGCCCGCGAACGGCTCGCGCTTGCGCTCGTCGAGGATCGAGTTCCGGAGTTTCTTCCCGATCCCCGGCAGGAGGTTCAGCTGGTGGAGCCGCAGCGTGATGGGCTGGGCGTCGTTGTAGAAGTCGACGAACCGGTCGTGGTCCGCCTCCACGATCTCCTCGACGGCGTACTCCAGCTCCGAGCGGGCACCGCTGGGGAGGTCCTCGAAGGCCACCTGCGTCACGCGCCCGAACTCCGTCAGATCGATTCGATCCCCGAAGGCGATGTCGTCGCCGTCGTCGAGCGTGAGTTCGTAGACGGTGAACTCGTCGAGACCCAAGGCGTACGCGAGCGGCTCCTTCTGGTGCTGTGGGCGGTCGTCGTCGCTCCGCCCGTGGGGGAGGACGTCGAGCACCGCCGCCACCATCTGATCGCCGCCGCGCTCCGTGCTACTCATGTCAGGCGATACGACGAGAACACACTTAATGTCGGTGGTAGGTGGACCGACCGATGTAGACGGCACGTCGCCGCGGTCTACCGGTACGCGGCGAGGTCGGTACCAGTCGGCGCTGCTCTCCGACGGTCCGGATCAGGCGTACTGCCTGACGACGTCGAGAACCTCGTCGAGCTCGTCGCCGGACAGCGAGTACCGCTCCTGTGCGAAGACGGCGCGGAGCTCGTCCCGGTCCAGCGGCCGGAGGTTCGCGATCTTGTACGCCGTCGGCTCGTCGACCTTCTCCAGTTCCCGGAGCTTCTCGACGAACTCGCGGGACTCCTCGGGCTCCAGCAGCGTGAAGCGGTTGACGTGCTCGATGGCCCGTTTGAGCTCGTAGCGCATCTCGCGGTCCTCGTCGGCCGCCCGCTCCATCTCGAGGTCCTCGAGGATGTCCTTGGTCTCGGCGAGGGTGAGGTACTCCTCGTCGACTTTCTCTTTGAATATCGTCATCGCTCAGTTGTCCTGCCGGCGGAGGTGCGTGGGCTTGGCGATGACCGTCTTGGGCTTGCCGCCGTCGACGATCTCGATCTTGTACGCCTCGCCCTGTTCGCCGGTGACCGTGCCGGTCTGGCCGTCGAAGCGGGGGTGGAAGCGGCCGTCGGGGACCGACGGGTCGATCTTGAGGTGGACCTTCTCGCCCTCCTCGAACTCCGTGACTGCGCGCTGGGGCGGCGACGTGCCGCTGTCTCGGGGGTCGTTCTTGAGCTTGTCGCGGGTTCCTTCGAGGGGGCCGTTCGAACTAGGCATTCTTGCCCTCCGCTTGTCCGGTCGCCCTAATAAAACGTGCGTTCCACGACCGCCGGGACGTGGCCGTGGCGGCCGCTCCGGGCGCGAGAACGTCGAGAAGCGGGAGCCAGTCCTACAGGCGACCGACGCTGTCGACCTCGACGGACTCGACGCCGTCGACGTCGGCGAAGGCCTCCTCGACGGCCTCGGTCCCGCCGGCGTCGTCGGGGACGATGACCGTCGGCAGCAGCGCGACCAGCCCGAACGCGACGTCGTCGCGCTCGAAGCCCTTGATCTTCGCTCCCTCGGGAAGGGACCCCTCGAGTCGCTCCTGCAGGTCGTCGAGGTCGACTTCCGGGCTCTGCGGCATGACCTTGATCTTGGCGGCTACCTTCCCCATCGTTACGGACCGGTGAAACCGCAGTCGGGACACTTGTAGAGGTTGCTCTGCTTCCGGCAGGTCGAGCACCGGTAGATCTGGTGCCCGCAGTCCGGGCACTTGAACGCGGCGGCGCTCGTGCCGGCGATGTTGATGCCACACGAGACGCACTTCTGCGCTCGCTTCTGCTGGCTCTCGCTCATACCACTCCGTATCCGACCGCGGCTTTTAACGGTTGCCAAACGCCGCCGCGAGCGAGAGCCCGTGGCACGGTCCCGCGAGAGCGGTCAGCTTCCCGGGAGGATGTCGCCCAGCGCGCCGCCGATCGCCATCGGGACGAACGCCACGCTACAGATACAGAGCGACTCCCAGACGAGTCCGGGATCGGTCGACCACGTGACCATCCCCCACGCGGTCAGCAGGGCGACCGCCGTCCCGAAGGCGGTCAGCGTGACGACGGCAAGCCGCCGGGGGACGAGCCCGAAGAAGCGCCGGGCGACGCGGACGTCCTGGAAGTCCGCGACGTAGAGGATGCCGAACACCAGGCCGACGGCGGTCGCGAGCGTCCCGAGGAAGTACAGGGGGTGGCCGGCGATGTGCAGTCCCGCGTCCCGGGTCCCGCCCTCGACCGCCATCGGGATGCCGAACAGCAGCGATCCGAGGACCGCCTCGGCGAAGTCCTCCCGATCGAACCCCCAGACGACGCGGCCGAACACCGCCGGGTCGGCGTCCTGTGCCTCGACGGCCGCCCGCATCGCCTCCCTGACCTGTTCGCGCTCGGACTCGCTGTCGACGATCTCCGCCAGTTCCTCGAGCTCGTCGAACAGGTCGGCGATGCCGTCGTCGTCGACCTCCGGTGGGCCGTCGGCCGACCCGTCTCCGGAACTCATGGTCGGTCGGGGCGTCCCTCGGTGCCCTCGCGGGCGGACGGTTCGGAGCCCAGGTCGCCGGGACCCGCGGGTTCGCCGTTCGACCACGTGTAGAACCCCTCGCCGGTCCGCTTGCCGAGGGTCCCCGCCTCGACCGCCTCGCGGAGGAGACTCGGTGGCTCGAACCGATCGCCGAGGCGCTCGTGGAGGTCGTCGAGTCCGCCGAGGACGGCGTCGAGGCCCAGTTCGTCCGCGCGGGCGAGCGGGCCGCGTTCGTCCGTCGTCCGCGTGGCCGCTCTGTCGGCACCCTCGACCGTCGTCACGCCCGCCTCGACCAGCCGGATCGCCTCCGCGATGCGGGCGAGTTCGAGGCGAGCGGCGGCGAACCCCGGCGCGTCCCGGACGACGATAGGGACGCGGTCCAGGCCCTCGACGAACGCCACCGCGTCCGCGCGAGTCGCGGCGGTCGTCTGGTCGGCCAGGACGACCTCGACGAGGGCGCTCTCCTCGGGATCGACGAGGGAGAGCCCGACCGCTCGGCCCGGTGCCTGCAGCCCCGCGGCGACGCCGGTCACGGACGTCCGCGGGTCGCCGGTGACCACGAGCGGGTCCGTCGCCAGCAGCGGCTCGGCGTCCGCGAGGAGTTCCCGCCGCGATGCGACCGACCCGTCGGTGGCGTCCACGAGGACGTCGGCACCGTTGACGGCCCCCTGACGGTCGGTCGTCCCGTCGACCCGCGTGCCCGCGTCGTCGCCGACCGCCCGTTCGACGGCGTCCACCCCGTCCATCACCGTCTCGACTCCGGTGTCGTGGAGTCGAACCTCGTGTCCGGCGCGCACACACGAGCGGGCGATCGCTCGCCCGCGCGCACCGGCCCCCAGCACGGCAACGTTCATACCGGGATCACCGTCCGCCCCGACGTTAAGCCTTCCCTCACCCGCGAGTCGGGGTAGGGGGCGGGCTCAGGCGGCTCCCGACCCGCGGAACCGGCAAAACATTTATACGTAATAGGATGTTCTCCCTAAAAGAACATATGGAACGGCCGACGCGCCAGCGGGATACGGACCAGCAGCAGCAGGAGAGCGAGTCCGAGAGCACGGGTCAACAGACCTGTCCCGAGTGTGAGTCGGAGAACATCTCCAGCGACGGCGGTGGTGAACTCGTCTGCGAGGACTGTGGCCTGGTCATCGAGGACGAGAACATCGACCGCGGGCCGGAGTGGCGGGCGTTCAACCACTCGGAGCGCCAGTCCAAGTCCCGCGTCGGGGCCCCCACGACACAGACGATGCACGACAAGGGGCTGACCACCCAGATCGACTGGAAGGACAAGGACGCCTACGGCCGGTCCCTCTCCTCGGAGAAGCGCTCCCAGATGCACCGCCTGCGCAAGTGGCAGGAGCGCATCCGAACGAAGGACGCCGGCGAGCGGAACCTCCAGTTCGCGCTCTCGGAGATCGACCGCATGGCCTCGGCGCTGGGGGTCCCGCGCTCGGTCCGGGAGGTCGCCTCGGTGATCTACCGACGGGCGCTGGACGAGGACCTCATCCGCGGGCGCTCCATCGAGGGCGTGGCGACGGCCTGCCTGTACGCCGCCTGCCGACAGGAGGGGATCCCCCGGAGCCTCGAGGAGGTCTCGGACGTCTCCCGCGTCGAGCAGAAGGAGATCGGGCGCACCTACCGCTACGTCGCCCAGGAGCTGGAGCTCAAGATGGAGCCGGTCGACCCCAAGCAGTACGTCCCCCGCTTCGCCTCGGAGCTGGACCTCTCGGAGGAGGTCCAGTCCAAGGCCAACGAGATCATCGACACCACGGCCGAACAGGGGCTGCTCTCTGGCAAGTCCCCCACCGGCTACGCCGCCGCCGCCATCTACGCGGCCTCGCTGCTCTGCAACGAGAAGAAGACCCAGCGCGAGGTCGCCGACGTGGCGCAGGTGACGGAGGTCACAATCCGGAACCGCTACCAGGAACAGATCGAGGCGATGGGCATCCACTGACCGGGACCCCGTCGCCCCGGCGTCGCCGTACCGCCCGCTAACTCGTCCGTTCTTCAGTCCGCCGCGAGGCCGTCGGCCTCGCTCGGGTCGGTCACCTCCTCGATCGTCGTCCACGCGTTCAGCGCGATGACGCCGAAGCCGACCTTCGTCACCACGTCGAGGTAGACGATGACCAGCGAGGCGGTCTCGACGTCCATCAGACCGACGCCGGACGCACCGAGTACCCAGACGACCGGGTAGACCAGCCAGAGGACGACGACGAAGTTCCGCAGCGTCCGGTAGAGGCTGAGTTCGAGGTCGGACAGCGTCGCGGCGGCCGCGTCGGCCACGCCCCGGTACAGCAGCCGGACGACGCCGCCGAAGCAGGCCGCGCCCAGCGCGAACAGGCCGTAGCCGAGCGGGCCGGGAACGAGCGCCCCCGCGAACCCGAAGACGATCGTCAGCGCCTGCAGGCCGACCAGTTTCCCGAGGTCCGATCGGGTCGCCCCCGCGAGCAGCCCGAGGTAGAGGACGTTGATCGGCGTCGTCAACAGCCAGTCGGCGTACCGGACGGCGTAGACGGTGTGATCGCCGACCGAGATAGTCCCGACACCGAGGAACAGCAGCACGTACGCGACGACGGCGATCCCGGGGATGGCGACGAGCAGCAGGTACCGCCGTCGCGTCGCCTCGGGGACGAGCGTGTAGCCGTACGCGAGCACGGTCGTCCCGAGCAGTTCGCCCAGCAGTCCGAGTCCGAACCAGAGTGTGATCGTGTCCATGGTCAGTCGTCAGTGGCAGCGGTCGCACCGCCCGCGCCGCCGTCGGCGGCGGTGTCGACCTCGAAGCGGTCCAGCAGCGATTCGAGTTCGTCGGCCCGTCGGCGGAGTTCGTCGGCGGAGTCGGCCACCTCCGCGATCGAGGCCGCCTGGTCCTCGGCGGCACCGGCGACGGTGTCGGCCTCCGCGGCCGTCTGCTGGGAGATCGAGGAGAGGTCCTCGATGGTCCCCATCACCTCCTGTGCGGTCCGGGCCTGTTCCTCCGTGGCGCGGTCGATCTCCTGGATGCCGGTGTCGACCTCCTCGGTGTACTCGACGATCGTCTCCAGGGCGTCGACGGTCTCCTCGACCGTCGAGACGCCCTCGGTGATCCGCTCGCTCGTGGCCTCCATCGTCGCGACGGTGTCGCCGGCCTGGGACTGGATGCGCTCGATGCGGTCCTCGATGTCGCCGGCGGCGTCTTTCGTCTCCTCGGCGAGGCCCTTGATCTCGTCCGCGACGACGGCGAAGCCGGCCCCGTCGCCGTCGGCGTGGGCGGCCTCGATGGAGGCGTTCAGCGCGAGCATGTTCGTCTGCTCGACGATGTCGGTGATGACGCCGACGATCTCCCCGATCTCGTCGAGTTCCTCGTCGAGGGCGTTGATCTCCGCGACCGTCTCCTCGGTCTCGGCCTCGATGGCGTTCATCTCGTCGATGGCCTGCTGTGCGGCCTCGCGGCCGTCCTCGCCGACCTCGGCCGCCGACTGGGAGGTGTCGGCGACCTGCTGTGCGGAGGCTGCGACCTCCTCGGCGGTCGCCGAGAGGTTGTCCATCTCCTCGGAGGCGTCCTGGAGGCGGTCGCTCTGCTCGGTCGTCCCCTCGAAGATCTCCTGGATCGAGCGAGACACCTGCTCGCCGGCCCGGTCGACGCGCTCGGTGTTGGAGCCGACCCGGTCGCTCGACTGCAACACGTTCGCTGCGAAGGCCTTCGTGTCGGCGATCGTGTCTTCGAGCGCGGCCAGGGCGGCGTTGATCTCGCTGCCCACGTCTGCCATCGCGTCGCTCATACTCTCCTCGTCGACCCGGGCGGTCAGGTCGCCGTCGGCGGCTGCCTCCAGGGCGTCGCTGTACTCCTCGGCCTTCAGTTCGAGGTGGCCCGAGAGCGCCTGCATCTCGTTGCGCTCCTCCTCGACGTCGGCTTTGGCCGCCTCGGCCTCCTCCTTCGCCCGCTCGGCCTCCTCCCGGGCGGCCTCCGCCTCGGCGATCTGCTCGCGGAGGTTCGCCCGCATGTTGTCGAAGGCGTCGTACAGCGTCCCGAACTCGTCGCGTCGGGGCGTCGACAGCTCCACGTCGAGATCGCCGTCGGCCATCGCCTCGGCCTTCGCCGAGAGGCGGCGGAGCGAGGCGATGGTGTTGCCGCCGATGGTCACGCCGACCAGCCCGAGGTTGATCACGGCCAGCAGGATGAGTCCGACGAGGTCGGCGTTGATCTGGTCGCTCAGGGCGTACGCCCGGTCGGGGTTCGCGTGGACCATCACCACCCAGTCCTGCGAGTCCAGCCGCGAGAGCCCCATCAGCATCATCTCCGTCTCGACGAACGTGCTGTCGCCCGGCGCGAGCGAGGCCAGGGGCGACCCCTCGCGGTCGGCGACGGGTGCGGTCGTCCCGATCTTCGAGACGTTCGGATGGGCGACGAACGTGCCGTCGGTGTCGACGACAGTCGTGAACGACCCGGCCCGCTGGTTCGAGACGGAGCGGGCCTTCGATTCGAGGTCGGTCATGTACACCATCGCGCGGTCCTCCGCGCCGGGGACCGGCGAGACGACGGCGACGATCGGGTGGTCGACGACGGAGACCCTGAACGGCTCCGTGACGTGGGTGTCGTCGGGGCCGCCGAACTCCGGCGGGTCCGTCGCGAACGGCGCGCCCTGCTCGGCGGCGTCGACGCCGACGAACTGTTCGTCCGAACTCGCCAGGATCTCCCCGTTCGCGGTGTTCACGTAGTGAACGGCGACCACGTCCGGCGGCACGCGGTCGTCGGCGACCATCCCGTCGAGACGCGCCTGGATCTCCGAGTCCGACCCCTCGCTGAACACCGGCTGTGCCGAGGTCGTCCTGACGTCCCGGCGGACCGTCTCCAGCCAGGCGTCCACCTGTGCCGCCTGCGTGTCCGACAGCGCCGTCAGGTCGCCGGCCACGTCCTCCTCCAGTGTCGCGGACGCTTGCACGCTCACGAGCGCGCCGAAGGCGACGATGACGACGACGGCGAACGCGAGTGCGGTCCCCAGCCGCGCGGCGTAGCTGTCGCCGACGATCCCGGGCACCGCGGAGTCCCTGTCGCTTGTCATCGCTCTCGGCTACGGAAATTTCGGATTAAAGCGTTCCCTCGCGATTCTCACACCTGATAGACTGACTCTCGTCGCCGAGTAGATCCCAGAGACTCACCAAAAGCGTGATATCTCTTCACGAGAGACGTTTGCTAACGCGCAGATGACACGTGACTCCCGGTCGTCGCCCGGCCCCGCCGAACTGGTGGCGGCGGTCATCACCGCCGAGTCCGTCTCTCGCGACCGGATTCCGGCGCTGCTGGGCCTGCTCGACGAGGGCGACCGGCAGGTCCGCCTGGGCGCGGCGACGGCGCTGTGTGTCGTCGCGGAGTCCCACCCCGACGCCGCCGGCCACGTCGCCGGTCGCCTCGCAGACCGGACCGGCGACGGGGACGGCCTCGCCGCGGGGCTCGCGCTGGAGTACCTCGCCGCCCGGTACCCCGAGACCGTCGAGAGCGCTGTCGACGACTCCACCACCGACAGGGGCGACGGGCATCGACTGGAGCGGTCCGGACCGACCAGGCACGGCCTCGGGAACCGGGACATCGGACGCACGTCGGTCGCGGGGTCCGGTCCCGCGGGCGGCCGGCGGGTCTACACCGACGAGGACGACGAGGACGGCACGGCTCCGGACGCGGCCCCGGACGACGACGAGGGGCGGACGATCGGCCAGCGCCCCCGGGCAAACGAGAGCGAGTGGCTCTCGCTCGTCGAGTACGAGAGCGAGTTCGACCGTCTCACCGTCCTCGCGCCGCGGAACCGACGACGCTACGCCGACACCTACCGGACGCTCGGGGTCGTCAACAACGAGGAACGCGCCGTCGCGCTCCGGCTGCTCAGGGGCGGCGACGCCGACGTGCCGGCCTTCGATCGGGACCTCCGCTCGCGGCTCTCCGACTGGGTGTCGGTCGGGGACGTGGACAACGTCGTCTCGGTCTACGACTGGCACGCCGACCCCCAGCTGTGGGCGGCGACGGAGTACACCGAGACGACCCTGGCCGAGCGCGACC
The DNA here is from genome assembly GCF_029338195.1 of Haloarcula litorea. Taxonomy (NCBI): domain Archaea; kingdom Methanobacteriati; phylum Methanobacteriota; class Halobacteria; order Halobacteriales; family Haloarculaceae; genus Haloarcula; species Haloarcula litorea. The sequence continues at coordinate 2,499,100 of NZ_CP119779.1, read as the reverse complement.
GGTTCGAGCCCGCCGAGGCCGCCTGGCACGCCGCGCGGCTGGCCGAGGCCGTAGCGACACTCCACGAACGGGGACTCGTCCACGCCGGGATCGACCCCGAGTCGGTCGCCTACTACGGCAACGTCCTCCGGGAGGGGGAGCGCCAGCCGCCGCTGCTTGACAACGTCGGCCTGCTGCACGTCTACCGCCGGTACTTCGACCCGTCGCTGTTTCTCGACCCGCGCTACGCCGCGCCGGAGTACTTCGAGCGGCGGTTCGGGCAGGTCGACCACGCGACCGACATCTACGGGCTCGGTGCGGTCTGTCACCGGCTGTTCACCGGCCGGCACCCCTACACCGGGACCTTCGGGGCGGTCAGGGAGCAGGTCGTCGACGCGGAGCCACCGACGCCCAGCGACGTGGCCGACGTGCCCCCGGCGGTCGACGACATCGTCGGGAAGGCGATGGCGACGGGCAAGCTCGCCCGCTACGAGACCGCTGCGCACCTAACGCAAGAGCTACGTGGGCTGGCGACGCCAGGAGCGGACGATGGCCGGTAGCGTCGTCGACGTCGGGCTGCCCTTCGCGCCGAACAACCCCAACCTCACGTTCATCTTCTTCGTCGCGCTGACGCTGCTCGTGGCGCTGGGGCTGCGCTTCTCCTACTACGCCCACCTGAACCGGCGGGCGACGGAGCTCGTGACCGAACACCGGCTGTGGGACTACCTCGCGGCCGTCGGCCTGCTCGCCGTCGGGTTCGCGCTGCTTGGCCTCGCCGAGATCGTCACCAGCGTCCGCCTCCCGTTCAAGAGCGGCCTGTTGCTGGGCCACGTCCTCCTGCTCGCGGTGACGATGCGGATCCTCTACGACAGCGTCGTGCCGACGGCGACGGACGGCGGGGGCGGGCGCGAGCGCCTCGCCACGCGGGCGGCCGCGGTGGCCGTCGCCGTCGTCGTCCTCGGGATGGCGCTGGTCGGTCGCCACCCGGCACTGCTCGCGCTGCTGGGCGTGAGCGCGCTGACGTTCGCCGGCGCGGGGGTCGCCTACGGCCGCCGAGGGGCGGTCGAGACCCGCGTCCAGGGGACCGTCGTCGACACGCTCCTGCGGCACCTCCTGCCGGTCCTGCTGTTCGCGGCGCTCGTGTTGGCCGTCGACCTGGCGGTCCTCGTCGGCCTCGACCGCGTGGTCGTCCTCCACGTCCAGGTCGTGTTCGTCATCATGACGGCGACGACGCTGATGACGGCGACGATCAAGCTCAGGCAGAACCTGGCCAGCCTGTAGCGGCGGGCCGGGCGCTTTTGCCGGTGGGCCGTCTCTGGTCGGGTATGCGAGCAGTCAGATTCCACGAGCACGGCGGGCCGGAGGTACTCACGGTCGACGAGGTCCCCCGGCCCGAGCCGGGCGCGGACGAGGTGCTGGTCGAGGTGGCGGCCGCGGCCGTCAACCCCGTGGACACGTACTTCCGCGAGGGCGGCTACGAGCCGGCCGAACTCCCCTGGGTGCCCGGGAGCGACTGCGCGGGCACCGTCGCCGAGACCGGGGCCGGAGTGGCCGACTACGAGGACGGCGACCGCGTGTTCGCCACCGGGCTGGGGAACTGGCTGCAGGGGACCTGCGCGGCGTACGCCGTCGTCCCCCAGGACCACCTCGCACACCTCCCCGACGGCGTCGACTTCGAGACGGGCGCGGCCGTCGCGCTGGTCGGCGTCACGGCGTGGCAGACGCTCGTCGACGCCTGCTCGCTCGACCCCGCCGAGCGGGCGCTGGTCCACGGCGGGAGCGGCGGGGTCGGCCACGTCGCGGTCCAGGTGGCGGACGCCGCCGGCGCGCGCGTGACGACCACCGCCTCGCCGACGTACCACGACCGGCTGCGAGACCTCGGAGCCGACGACGTCCTCGACTACCGGCGGGACGACCTCGCCGACGCCGTGGTCGAGGCTGGCCGTCCCGACGCCGTCCTCGACCACCGCCTGGACGACTACCTCTCGTTCGACGCCGACGTGGCCGCCGAGAGCGCCCGGATCGGGGCCATCGGTAACACGGACCCCGCGGCGACCTTCGACGACGTGCCAGCCTGCCGGGCGAAGGACCTCACCGTCCACCACGTCTCGATGTTCAACACGCCGGACTTCGGGGCCGTGCTGGAGAGCCTGGGGACGCTGCTGGCCGACGGCGAACTCACCGCCGAGGTCGCCGAGACGTACAGGCTCGCCGAGGTCGGGGACGCCCAGCGGGCGGTGCTCGACGACAGCTTCCTCGGGAAGCTGGTCGTCACGCCCTGAGCCTTTATCCGCCTGCCGGCCCTGCCGTCCGGTATGTCTGTCAGCTTCGATATGGACGGTGAGGTCGCACTCGTCACGGGCGTCGGCGGCGCGCTCGGGAGTTCCGTCGCCAACGCCTTCGAGGAGGCCGGCGCGACGGTCTGCGGGGCCGACGTCGTCGAGCCCGACAGCGAGGACTTCCAGCTGTCGGACCCCGACCGCATCGACTTCTACCAGGGGGACTTCACCGACGAGGACGACGTCGCCGACGTGGTCGAGTCGGTGGTCGACGACCACGGTCGGCTGGACTACCTGCTCAACATCGCGGGCACCTGGCGCGGCGGCGACCCCCTCGACGAGACGGAGGCCGACACCTTCGACTTCCTGTTCGACGTGAACCTCAAGACGATGTTCCTCGCCTCGAAACACGCGCTGCCACACCTCCGGGAGACCGAGGGGGCCGTCGTCTCGGTGTCCGCCCGCTCGTCGCTGGAGGGCGGCGAGGGCGACGGCATCTACCGCGCGACGAAGGCGGGGGTCCGCCTGCTGACCGAGACCGTCGCCGAGGAGAACCTCGGGACCGTGCGGGCCAACAGCGTGATGCCGAGCGTCATCGACACGCCGATGAACCGCGAGATGATGCCCGACGCCGACTTCGACGAGTGGGTCGACCCGCGGGACATCGCGGCCGTGATGCTGTTCCTCTGTTCGGACGCCGCGTCGGTCACCAGCGGCGCGGCCGTGCCGGTGTACGGCGAGGCCTGAGCGGCGGGGAGAGATGGGGAGCGGAGCGAGGCAGGGCTCCACAGAGCGTGTCCACACACGGGGGCGGATCGCGAGACACCACGACAGTGGGTGACGGGTGGCTGTGGCGGGTGTGGACGGCGGATCTTGCCCGTCCCCCGGTAAAGCGCTTGATAATAGCGGTCCGGAGCACTCAATAGCGGACCCGAATCCGACCGCCGGCGTCCGCCCCCGCTCAGACGGCCGTCGGCGATGGAAACCCGGAAAGGGCTCGGCTCCGTTCGGGACGGTGATGCCCCGGGGCACCATCGACGTGGCGGAACTGCCGGGTCCGCTGGACCTCCAGGCGACGGTCGAGAGCGGCCAGTCGTACCTCTGGGACCGCGAGGACGGCGAGATGTACGAGCGGACGGCCGCCAGCGGCGGCGACGCGTGGTACTGGACCACCGTCCGGATCGACGGCGAGCCCGAGGTGATCCGCGCTCGCCAGGCCGACGGGCGACTCCACTGGGACGGGTCGGTCGACGCGGAGCCGATCCTCCGTCGGCTGCTGGGGCTGGGCGACGACCTGCCGGCCATCCGCGAGACGGCACCGGCCGACGACGTCGTCCGGTCGGCCTACGACGCCTACTGGGGGATGCGGATCGTCCGGGACCCGCCGTTCCCGACGCTGATCGCGTTCATCTGCTCGGCACAGATGCGCGTCGGCCGCATCCACGGGATGCAACAGGCCCTCCGACGGGAGTACGGCGAGCGGGTGACCTTCGACGGCCGGACCTACCACGCGTTCCCGACCCCCGAGGCGCTGGCCGACGCCAGCGAGGCCGACCTGCGGGACCTGAACCTGGGCTACCGCGCCCCCTACGTCCAGCGGTCGGCGGAGCTGGTCGCCGACGGGGCGGCCCACCCCGACGAGGCTCGGGGCCGGGAGTACGAGGCCGCCCGCGAGTACCTCACGCAGTTCGTCGGCGTCGGCGAGAAGGTGGCCGACTGCGTCCTCCTGTTCTCGCTGGGCTACCTGCAGGCGGTGCCGCTTGACACCTGGATCAGGACCACCATCGAGGAGTACTACCCGGACTGCGACCGGGGGAACTACGCCGACACCTCGCGGGCCATCCGGGAGACGCTGGGCGGCGAGTACGCCGGCTACACGCAGACGTACCTCTTCCACTACCTCCGGTCGGGCGGGGAGTGAGACGCGCCGGCCGCGACCGACGGACGATTTTTGTCGGCGGCGGACACACGCCACGATATGTCACGAGAGCGCGCACACGTCTACGTCAGCGGCCGCGTGCAGGGCGTCTACTTCCGGGCGACGACGCGGGACACCGCCCGCGAGGCGGGGGTCGACGGCTGGGTCCGGAACCTCGACGACGGCCGGGTCGAGGCCGTCTTCGAGGGCGAGCCCGACGACGTTGACGCGATGATCGAGTTCTGTCACGAGGGGAGTTCGCGGGCCGACGTCACCGACGTCGAGGTCCGCGAGGAGGACCCGGAGGGGCTGGACGGGTTCGACGTCCGGTGGTGAGTGCCGGGGCGCACTTTTAGGGGACGGCGGCGCTACTCCCGCGTATGCTCACTGGCTCCGAGATGGCCGTCGTCGACGAGAACGCGGCGGCGCTGGGCGTGCCGCGCAAGCAGTTGATGGAGTCCTCGGGCAACGCCGTCGCCCGCGCGGTCCGGGACCTCGTCGCCCCCGGCGACAGCGTGACGATCGTCGCCGGCCGGGGCAACAACGGCGGGGACGCGCTGGTCGCCGCCCGCTTCCTCGACGACTACGACCCCCGCGTGCTGTTGCTCGGCCGCCCGGAGACGATCGCCACCGACATCGCGCGCGAGAACTGGGCGGCGCTCCGACAGAGCGAGTACGACACCGAACAGGTCCGCGACTCGACGGCCGTCGACCTCGGCGATCCGGACCTCGTCGTCGACGCGATGCTCGGGACCGGGATCAGCGGGGCGTTGCGGGAACCCGCCGCGACGGCCGCCGCGGCGATGGACGAGGCCGACGCGCCGGTCCTCTCGGTGGACGTCCCCTCCGGCCTAGACGCCGAGGACGGCACCCTGGCCGACGACGCCGTCGACGCCGACCGCGTCGTCACTTTCCACGACACCAAGCCGGGGCTGGACGCCCTCGACGCGGAGGTGACCGTCGCCGACATCGGCATCCCCGACGCCGCCGAGCTGTTCGTCGAGCGGGGCGACCTCCAGCGGCTCGCGCGGGACCCCGCGAGCCACAAGGGCGACAACGGCGAGGTGCTGGTGGTCGGCGGCGGCCCCTACACCGGCGCGCCGGCCCTCTCCGCGCAGGCGGCGCTCCGGGCCGGCGCGGACCTCGTCCGCGTGGCGGCACCCGAGACCGTCGCCCGCGAGATCCAGGGCTACTCCGAGAACCTGATCGTCGAGGCCTACGACGGCGACCACCTCGCGCCCGATCACGTCCCGGCCATCGCGGACCGGGCGGCCGCCCACGACACCGTCGTCCTCGGGCCGGGCCTGGGCGGTGCCGACGAGACGCTGGCGGCCGTCGAGGACCTCCTCGGATCGCTCGACGGGACCGCCGTCGTCGACGCCGACGCCCTGCAGGTCGTCCCCGGCGTCGACACCGACGCGACGCTGGTCTGTACGCCACACCAGGGCGAGCTCCGAAAGATGGGCGGCGAGACCAGCGACGACTGGCGCGAACGGGCCGCCCTCGTCGAGTCGTTCGCGGCCGACATCGGCCACACGCTGCTGGTCAAGGGGCCGTACGACGTGGTCTCCGACGGCGACCGGACGCGGGTCAACCGCACCGGGAATCCGGGGATGACCGTCGGCGGCACCGGGGACGTGCTCGCCGGCGTCACGGGCGCGCTGGCAGCCGTCCAGGACCCGCGGCACGCCGCGGCCATCGCCGCTCACGCGGTCGGCGACGCCGGCGACGCGGTCGTCGAGGAGCGCGGCTACGGGCTCGTGGCGACGGACCTCCTGGAGGCGGTTCCGACGGCGCTGTGGGGCGAGAACTGAGCGAGGGACCCCGAGTCAGGCCGACGCGCCGACGAGGTCGCCGGCCTTCGCGCGGGACTGCTCGACGACGGCCGGCCGGGCCTCGAACTCGATGACGACCTGATCGCCGTAGTCGACGTCCTCGACGTTGGCGTGGTCGTGGATCCACGAGACGACGCTCATCGTCTCGTCGGTCATCGGGAGGACGAGCCGCTCGCGCTCGTAGTCCGGCAGTTCGTCGTCGATGCGCTCGGCCAGCGCGTCGACGTTCAGCCCCTCCTTGGCACTGACGGCGACGGGGTTGGGCGCGAGCTTCGAGAGCGCGTCGCGCTTGCGCCGGAGCTCCTCGTCGTCGACCTTGTCGGTCTTGTTGAGCACGGTGACGATGGGTGCCTCGTTGCGCTCGTAGAGAGTGTCGTGGCTCGTCACGAGTTTCTCCCGGATCTCCGCGACGGACTCGGAGACGTCGACGACCAGCAGGACGAGGTCCGCCCGGTAGACCGAGTCCAGCGTCGACTTGAACGACTCGACGAGCCAGTGGGGGAGGTCCTGGATGAAGCCGACGGTGTCGGTCACCAGCACCTCGCGCTTGCCGACCTCCGCTCGCCGAGTGGTCGTCCCCAGCGTCGTGAACAGCCGGTCCTCGCTCTCGGCGGTGGTGTCGAGGTCGGGGTGGCGGTCCTCGTTCTCGTCGATGTCGAGGTCCTCGGCCAGCCGGCGCAACAGCGTGGACTTCCCGGCGTTGGTGTAGCCCGCCAGCGCCACGAGGTCGAACCCGGACTCCCGGCGCTGTTCCCGCCGGTGTTGCTCGGTCTCCTCGATGGACGCCAGCTCGTCCCGGATGTTCGAGATCTGCTTCTTGATGTCCTCCTCGCGGGACTCGTCGTACTCGCCCAGCCCGATGAAGCCGGGCCGTTCGTCGCGTTTCGCGAGGCTGGCCTTCGCCTCGGCCCGGGGCAGTTCGTACCGCAGCTCCGCGAGTTCGACCTGGAGCTGTGCCTTCCGGGTCTGGGCGCGCTGGCCGAAGATCTCCAGGATGAGACGGAACCGGTCGATGACCCGGACCCCCTTCGGGAGTTCGTTCCCGATGTTGTACGTCTGGTACGGCCCCAGTTGGTTGTCGAAGACGACCGCCGTCGCCTCCTCGCGGGCGACCGCGTTCGCCAGTCGGGTCACCTTCCCCTCGCCGAGGTGGTAGGCCGGGTCCTCCGTCCTGGTCTGTGTGATCTCCCCGACCACGTCGTAGCCCGCCGCTCTCGCGAGATCGCGGATCTCCTCGGTGTCGGCGGTCCCGCTGTCGACACGCTTCGCGAGTACCGCACGCTCGGTGGTGTGTGTCGCCGTCACTCGTCTCCACCTACGGCGGCCGATTATATAATCTGCCGGGTGGTGCGGGCCGACGCCCCGCCGGTGGCTCCCGGATCGGCCGCTCACCGCCGGGCGTGTTAGCACAAAGGATTTACTGTGTGATAATCAGGGTATCAGTATGGAACCGTTCACACTCCAACTGGACGGACTCGGCCTCCAGCAGATGGGGCTCGAGTTCGGCGCTGGCGGCCTCATCGGCGGGGTCATCGGCTTCGCCGCCAAGAAGGTCGCGAAGATCATCGCCATCCTGGTCGGGATGGAGCTGGCGCTGTTCAAGTTCCTCGAGACGCGTGGCATCCTCGAAGTGAACTGGCAGGCCATCGGGGGCGCGGCCCAGGACGCGACGGCGACCGGGACACAGACCGCCGCCGGCCAGCCCCCGGGCTGGGTCACGTCGCTGCTCTCCGCGCTGCCGGTCAGCGCGGGCTTCACCGGCGGGTTCCTCGTCGGCTTCAAGAAGGGATAACCGCGGTCGCGGTTCGGAAACTCGCTTCTGGGGTTCGCTCGCTCTCAGCCTCGCGTGCTGATGTCGTCCTCGTCCCTGATGATCCGGGTCTCGGCCTCGCCGCTGGTGTGTTCGTTGACGAGGTCGTAGAAGTCGTTCTGCATCCCCGCGGGGAACGTCAGCACGCCGACCCACGAGCCGTCGGACTGCCACTCCTCGCGTTCGAGGTCCCCGAACTGCCGGATCTGGGCCTGCGCGCTCCCCGCGTAGTCGGCCGGGACCTGCACCGCGACCGTGACCTCGTCGAACCGGATGGGAATGACCGGACGCAGGGCGTCGAGCGCCTCGTCGACCTGGCCCTCGACCGGCTCCATCGGATCGACCCGGAAGTCCGTCTCCTCCAGCGCCGACTCGATGCGCTCGGGCGGGTGGGGGGCGTCGTCCATCTGGGGGTTGACGGCGTTGCGCGCGATCTTGTTGACGAGCTGTTTGTGCTTCTGTTCCTGCATCTCCCGGCGCTGTTCGGCCGTGATCTGGATCTCGCCCTGCTTGATGACCTCCGGGATGATGGCCATCGGGTCGGTGGTGTCGAACACCTCTTCGAGCATGTTCTCCGGCGGTCGGTCGCCCCGCGAGGCGTCCTCGAAGACGTCCTCGGCGGCGATGACCTCCTCCAGGTCGCCGTCGAACTCCCCCCGCTTGATCGCGAGCGCCGCGTCCGGGTCGACGAGCACCTCGAACCGCTGGCCGTGGGACTCGAGGCGTGCCGTCACTGCCTCGTCAAGCGATATCATACCAGCGGGTAACGGTGGCCCAGTTAAAGTCCTTACTGCGTCGGTCGAACGCGGACCGACCGACGGGTCGGTGGTGCGGCGGCGTTACTCCTCGGTGTCCTCGTCGGCGGCGTCCGCCTCGTCGCTCGCGAGGATGTCGGCACCGGCGAGGTGTTCTTCTTTCTCCTCGTCGGAGAGCTCGCGGAACTGCTCGGTGTCGACGTCGATGACGGCGACGCCGATCCCCTCCGGCGAGAGGCCGTCCTCGGTGACCGACGCGAGCGACGAGAGCGCGAGGTCGATCCCCGCGTCGAGATCCATCCCCTCGTCGTAGTGCTCTTCCAGGTAGTCACGGATGTCCCCGCGGTCGGCCCCGATGGCCAGTGCCTTCCACTCGTAGGGGGTCCCCGAGGGGTCCGTCTCGTAGAGGCGGGGTTCGCCGTCGGCGATGCCGGCGATGATGAGCGCGACGCCGAACGGTCGCGCGCCGCCGACCTGGGTGTACTGCTGGATGTAGTCGGTGATCTCCTTGGTCAGCGTCTCGACGCCCATCGGCTCGTCGTAGCGGAGCTGATTGACCCGCGCCTGCCGGCGGGCCACGTCGATGAGCTGGCGGGCGTCGGCGACGTGACCGGCGCTCGCGATGCCGATGTGGTCGTCGGCCTTGTGGATCTTCTCGACGGAGGAGCGCTCCATCAGCGGGGACCGCACCCGCTTGTCCACCGCGAGGACGACGCCGTCGCTCGTCCGGACGCCGATGCTCGCGGTGCCGCGCTTGACGGCCTCGCGAGCGTACTCGACCTGGTAGAGCCGCCCGTCCGGGGAGAAGATGGTGATGCCGCGGTCGTACGCCTGCTGTTGGTTTTGACCCTGCATAGTTATCGGAAATCGAGGTCCGTCGCGCCCACGAACGCGTCGTCGGTGCGGACGTCGGACCGCTCTCCGCGGCTGACGGCGCGCCGACTGGCGTTCCCGAACACGACCTGTCTCTGGTCCGCTGATTCCGACGGGCCGCGTATATACTTTTCTTCACAGGCTCGGAGCGTCCCGCTCGTCCCCGCGACCCGGAGCCCGACCGGCTCGCCGTCGACGGCGTCGACGCAGGCCAGCGCGGCCCGCGCCGCGTCGGTCTCGCCCCGGCGGACGCGCACGACCGCGTGGCCGGTCCCCTCGTCGTGGTCGAAGTCGACGACCGTCAGATCGGCGTCGGCGCTCCCGGGGTCACCGAGCAAGTTCTGTGCCGCGTACCACACCTCGCGCTGGAACGCACGGCGGCCGAGGTCCGCGTCCAGCCACGTCTCGACGCGGACCGCGAGGTAGCGCCAGCGCGGGCGCAGGTGCTTGGGGAGGTGTTTCACGGGTACGCCTCCGTCGTCGGTGTCACACCCGACGTTGGAACTGGCCGGTCAAGAACGGTGCGGTGTCGCTCAGCGCAGCGTCGATCCGACGCGGTGGGCGCTGTCGTCCTCGTCGATCTCCGGGTCGTCGCCGCTCGCGACCGGGTTCCGGACGAGGAGGTAGCTGGCGGCGAGCACGAGTCCGAAGGCCTCGACGGTGATGACGAGGTCGGGGGCGAGGACCGCGGGGACGCTCAGTCCGACGACCGTCAGGAACGTGAGGAGGCCGAGTGCTCGAGCCCACGACGCACGGTCGACGAACCCGCCCGCGACGACGGCGAGGGCGACGCCGACGACGAGCGTCAGCGGGACGGACCCGAGCACGAGCGTCGAGCCGTTCACCGATCCGGTCATCACCGCGAGCGCCCCACCGAGCAGGTACTTGCTGCCGACGACGCCCGCGAGCGAGGCGAGCACGAGCGCGTCGAACGTCTGCTGCTCCTCGGTCATAGTTGAGACGACCACCGGCTTGTCGCATAAATGTGGGTGTTCGTTCGCGGTTGCGTCGGGTTTCAAGCGTCGTTTTCGTCCTCGATACGGACCCCGGGCTCGACGAACGACTCGCTCGTCCGCCGGCGGTTGCGCTCCGCGAGGCGGCCCCACTCGCGGAGCCCCTCGCCGACCGTCTCCGCCGCGAACCCGATCTGCTCGCCGAGCGCGACGAGTTCGCGCGGGGCCCGTAGCTGGAGGTGAGTCGTCGGCCCGGCACTGACCACGAAGGGGGCGTCGGCGTCCGCGACCAGTTCCCGGAGCTTGCGCAGGTCCTGGAGCGCGCGGACCCGGCTGCCGCCGCTGTCCCGCAGGACGCGGCCGAGGGCGAACTCGACGCGGACGCCGTTCTCGGCGGCGGCCTTCGCCAGGACGTGGTTGAAGTCGCCGTCGCCGCGCATCGGGTGTGCGAGGACGTCGACCGCCGGATGCTCGACGGCGAATCGATTGATGCTCCGGTCCCCGCCGCGGACGGCGACGATCGTTCGCTTCGAGCGGTAGTTGCCGACGAGGCCGCCGGCCCGGCCGCGGTCGTCGGGGCGGAGTTCGATCCCGTCGACCACGTCCACGCCGTACTCGTCGGCGATCGCTTCGCCGTCGTAGTCGGCCGCCTCGTCGCCGTGGTTCCGGACGACGATCCCCTCGAACCCGTGGTCGGCGGCCGTCAGCGCCTGCCGGGCGACGGTGCTGTCGCCGTCGGGGTGGGCGTAGACGGCCTCGTACATCAGAGGTCGTCCAGCAGTTCGCGGGCGTTCGCGACCGCCTTCTCCCGCTTCGCGGGGTAGGCCTCGACCTTCGCCCGCAGCGTGATCCCGTCGCCGCGTCGGACCTCGCCCCGGAAGGCGGCCTGCTTGTCGAACGTGAGGAAGAACGAACAGTTGTCGTCGACCCGGTCGTCCAGTTCCGCGCGGACGTCGTCGATGTCGTCGAGGCTCGCGACCCGCGAGAGGACGTGTCTGATCTCGTCGGCGTTCTCGACGCGTGCCGAGAGGACGACGATGCGGTCGCCGTAGTGGCCCTCGCTCTCGGCCCGCTCCACCTCGGTCTCCTCGGGCAGGAAGGTCCGCAGGGCCTGCTCGACGCGCTTGTCGTCCTCCGTGGCGTAACAGAAGGTCCGGAGGTCGACGTAGTGGAACGGGACCGACGACATCGGGCCTTACTCCTCGGCGGCTTCGAGGTTGTCCTCGGGGACGCCCTGCTCCTGGCCGTCCTCGAAGGAGACGGTGTAGTTGGCGTCGCCGAACATCGTCTCGACGACCTGTGTCACGGTCCCTTCTTCGCCGTCGTAGTCGCTGTGCTCGTCGTGGAGGATGACGCGGTCGTCCTCTTCGAATGCCATAGGGGTCGCTACTGGGCCGCCGATGAAAAAGGGACTGATTCGCCCCCGTCGAAGGGTTATAGTGATTCTCACCTCTACGTGGTGGTATGATCGATCGCAGCTCGCCCTCCACGCGCTCGTCGTCGCACGGCAGTCGGACCGGCTCTCGCCCGGGTCGATGACGACCGTCGACGACCTGTGGTACCTCGCCGACGTGGCGAGCCAGCAGGCCGAGCAACGCTACCACGACCTGCGGGACCGACACGACGCCGCGGTGGAGTTCACGCGCCACCGGCGGGTCACGCGCCCCCGGTTCCGCCGCGTCGCCGAGGCCGCCCGCGACCACGGCGCGCCCTTCGGTTCGCACACCCTCGCCTACCGCCCGTCGGGCGACCTCCTGCTGGTCCGCCACGAGGGCGTCGACAAGTGGGTCCTGCCGGGTGGCGAACTCGACGGCGGCGAGTCGTTCCGCGAGGCCGCCCTGCGGGAACTCCGCGAGGAGGGCGGCATCGACGCGACCATCGAGGGCCTCGGCCTGCTCGGACGCGTGGAGTTCCACTGTGACGGGAACCGGACGTGGGGCGTCCTCCCGGTGTACGAGGCCCGCGCGACGACGACCGACCCGAGCGTCGAGGACCCCGACCACGAGATCAGCGCCGCTCGGTGGTTCGACGAACTGCCCGAGGACACCCGGGACCGCGAGGAGATACTGCGTTGGCGGGACCGCCGGTTCGGCTGACGGAACGTCAGTCCTCTGCCGTCCGCTGTGTCCTGTCCTTGAGCTTCCGGATGGTCGGTGCCGCGTCCGCCGACGTCTCCCCGACGATCGCCCCGGCCAGCGCGCCGACGCTCGCGAAGGTGCTGGCGGCGCTCCGGCTGAGCAGTCCGCCGATCCCGCCGCCGATCGCCGCGCCGATCGCCGCGTACTTCGCCCGTCGAATCGCTCGGTCGACTTTCTCTCGCATACTCGGACGGTCGACGGAGAGACTGATAAAAGTGCGCCCGACGGTCCTCACTCCGGCCCGAACGACCGCCCCGCTCGCGCGTCGGCGTCCATCCGCCGGACCGTCGCCCGGGCGTTGCTGGCGTCGTAGCCGAACAGCACCGAGCGGGCGTACTCCGCGGCGACCTCGGCGGCCTTCGCGAGGTCGTCGATGTCGACGTCGACGGCGTACAGTTCGACGCTGAACGGCGTGTCGAGACGGTCGCGAAAGCCCTTGGCGAGGATCTCCAGCCAGTAGGTCGTCGAGTAGGCCATGTCGTAGATGGGGACGACGAACTCGTCGACGTGCTCGGCGACGGCGTCGGGATCGACGCCCGACCGAGCTTCGAGGTGGCCGGGATAGGGGTCGGGGTACAGCGTCAGATAGAGGTCGCCGGGGACGCGCTCGCGGGCCTCGGCGACGAAGGAGGCGATGACGTCGGTGCGCCACGCGCCCCAGTCCTCGAAGTCGCTCTCGGCGAAGCGGCGCTCACAGCGGTCGCAGTGGCAGTACTCCTCGCGGGGGAAGCCCACGTCGTCCAGCCGGACGTCCGGTTCGACTTCGGCGGCCTCCTCGACGATGTCCAGCAACCCCTCGCGGTACCGCTCGTGGGTCGGGCAGACGTACGTCCAGTCGAAGTAGGGTTCGTTCCGGGTGGCGGCGGTCCCCTCGTCGTCGAAGGCCAGCAGTTCTTCCTCGCCCTCGACGGCGTTGTCCCCGAAACAGGAGACCATGTTCACCGCCCCCTCGATGGGCTCGACCGCGCGACCGGTGACGTCCTTGACCTCGTAGAAGGCCCGGTCGAACTCCGACCACTCGGTCTCCGCCTCGTTGCGCGTGACGACGCCGTACATACGCCGGGGTAGGCCGCTGACGCTGGTAAGGGTTCTGAAAAGGGTGGTCGGAGGCGGTACCACTGCCGCGACGGCCTCACTTCTTCGCGACGTACACGAGGGCGAGGGCGACGACGGCCACGACTGCGAGTAGCTTCTTGGACATCGTTTCGCCGTTCGGTCGCGTCTCGTAAAGAGTTATCGGGCAGGTGAATAGACCGCCGAGTCAACACGGCTCCAGCAGGTCGTCCAGCAGTTTCCGCTGGGCCGCCGCGAGGTGTTCGGTGAACGTCGCGGTGGCGATGCCGAGCGCGTCGGCCACTTCGCCGGCCGTCGCGTCCCGCGGGTGCTCGAAGTAGCCCATCTCGTAGGCGCGTTCCAGTACCTCCTCCTGACGCTCGGTGAGCGCCTCGCGGTCGAGGACGGCCGGTCTGGCTCTGCTCGGGCTGTTCGCGCTCTCGACGAGGCGGCGCAGGCTCACGGTGTCGCCGGTCTCCCGGAGGTCCCCGACGACGTCCCGGAGCGTCTCGACGTCCTCGACGAGGAACGTCACGATGACGGAGTCCTCGACGGCGGACAGGTCCTGGACGACACAGCCGGACCGCTCGATCCGTTCACAGACACAGCCCTGGTCGGCCGGCCGTGAGAGCCGGTAGACGTGCTCGTCGTCGTAGGAGAACACCTGCTCGACGTGGTCGCTGTCCTCGACCGACGGTGGTGTCGCGTCCGGGTCGCCGGTGAGCGTGAACTCCTCGACCACGTCCCCGTCGACGCCGCTCAGCGCGCTCCGGGAGACGTCACACACGTCCCACTCCTCGTCCGCGTAGTGTGAGACGTGACACGAGGGGGGATCGAACACCTCCACCTCGGCGAGGACGCAGTCGGTCACGGATTCGCCTAAGGGCGACCGCGCGGTGAGCGTTCCCCCGAACATATTCGGGCGGCAGTCGCTTATAAAAGACCAAAGATCTCAGGCCGGTAGTTCAGGGAGTTCGTCGGGGTAGCTCCGAGTACACGCCCCGCTCCGGTCGGCGCTCGGGGCCCGGATCAACTATGCGACGCAACACGATACTCATCGGCCTGCTGGTCGTGGCGGTGTTGCTCCCGATGTGGTACGTCGCCCTCCACGGGGAGCCGCCGTCCGAGGAGATCGCCATCGACGAGAGCGTCACGGAGACGCGGCCGCTGGCTGGACTCGTCGACACGCCGAACAAGCTCTCGCCGAGCCAGGTCGGCGTCATCGTCTGGGTGGCGCTGTTCGCGCTGGTCGGGACGCTGGCGGCGGTCCACCAGTTCATGAACCGCGCGGTGCGACCGCCCGACGACGTCCAGCCGGTCACCGACGGCGGGACGGTCTCGCTCCCGTGGCTCGACACCGACACCCGGTGGGTCGTCGAGTACCACGACGCCTCCGACGCCATCGAGGGACTGGTCGCGATGGGCGGGCTGACGGTGCTTTCCATCGTGTTCGCGACGCTGTTCACCGGGGAGTACCTGACGCTGGCCCGGACCCAGTACTTCGGCCTGTACGCGACGGGGATGTTCCTCTCGCTCGCGCTGCTGACCGTCGCCTACTACGCGTGGTTCATGCCACACATCGAGGTCGCGGAGATCAGGGGACACTAATATGGACTACCCGAAACCGGACGAGAACGACGAGGACAGTACGGAGGGAGACGGCACCGAGACGTGTGCGTGTACCGACGCGCTCGGGTCCTCGCCGACGCTGTACGAGGACGCCCGGGCCGAACTGCGCCGGCGGGACTTCGCGAAGTTCCTCGCCAGCGTCGGCGGCCTCACCGCCGTCGCCAGCCTCACGGCCCCGCTAGCCAGCACCACGCAGGTGTTCGAGCGCAGCTACGAGGGGCCGGTCTACTCCGACGGCGTCCACCTCGTCGACGGCGACGGCGAGCGGATCGCGGAGGGGCGGCTCTCGGAGGGCGAGGTGATGACGGTGTTCCCGGAGCCCCGACCCGGTATCGAGGACGCGCCGACGCTGCTGGTGCGGTACCCCGAGTCCGACTACGGCGGCGGGATCGAGATGGGGTTCACCGTCAGCGGCTACGCCGCCTTCTCGAAGGTGTGTACCCACGCCGGCTGTATGGTCGGGAACCGCGACGGCGACCTGCTGGTCTGTCCCTGTCACTACGGGAAGTTCGACCCGCTCACCGGCGGGAGCGTCACGGACGGCCCGCCGGGTCGCCCGCTCCCGCAGCTCCCGATCACGCTGACCAGCGACGGCTACCTGGTCGCGACCGGCGACTTCGAGGGGCCGATCGGTCCGGGAGGTGGGTGAGATGAGCCGCGCGAAGCAGCTCTACGACTGGGCCGACACCCGGCTGGATCTAGACGACGCCCGGACCTTCCTCGGGAAGGCGTTCCCCGCCGAGGACTCGTTCCTGCTGGGGGAGGTGGCGCTGTTCTGTTTCGTCCTGCTGGTGCTGTCGGGCATCTTCCTCGGGATGTTCTTCGAGCCCTCCACCTCCGCGGTGGAGTACGACGGCAGCGTCCAGAAGTTCCAGGGCGAGGAGATGCCCGAGGCGTTCGTCTCGGTGCTGCACATCACCTACGACGTGCCGTTCGGGATGTTCATCCGCCGGCTCCACCACTGGGCGGCCCATCTGTTCGTCGCATCCATCGGGTTGCATATGCTGCGGGTGTTCTTCACCGGCGCGTACCGCAACCCCCGGGAGCCGAACTGGATCGTCGGCACCGGGCTGGCGGCGCTGGCGATGGGCGCGGCGTACACCGGCTACGCCCTGCCGTTCGACGAGTTCGCCGCGACGGCGACAAGCATCGGCTACAACCTCACCATCTCCGTGCCGCTGGTCGGGGACTTCCTCGGGCAGGTGGTGTTCGGCGGGCAGTTCCCCTCCAGCGCGACCATCCCGCGGCTGTACTTCCTGCACGTCCTGGTGATCCCGGCGCTCATCGCGGGCGGACTGGCCCTGCACATGGCCATCCTGATACGACAGAAACACACCGAGGCCCCGCGGGACGAGGACGTCCGGACGGCCGACCGGACCGTCGAGGAGGACGACGACAGCGTCATCGTCGGCCTGCCCGCCTTCCCGAACCAGGCGGCCGTCTCCGCCGTCGTCTTCTTCCTGACGGCGGCGACGCTGTCGGCGCTCGCGGGGTTCCTTCCGGTCCACAACATCGCCCACTACGGCCCGAACGACCCCGCGAGCACGCCGGCGCTCATTATGCCCGACTGGTTCCTGATGTGGGTGTACGGCTTCCTGAAGCTCCTTCCGACGTGGGCGAGCTTCACCGTCGCCGGCGTCCACGTCAGCGGGGAGTTCCTGGGCGGCATCGTCGCTCCCGGCCTCGTGTTCCTCGCCATCGCCGCGTGGCCGTTCATCGACCGCACCCCGGAGCCGACGCACTTCACCGCGGACCCGCTCGACCGGCCCTGGCAGACCGGCGTCGGCGTCGCCGCCGTCGCGTTCGTGATGATCGCCTCCATCGCGGGGATGAACAACATCCTCGCGGACAAGGTGCTGGGGACGACCACCGGCGTCGTCAACCCCGTCCTGACGGCGGCGCTGTTGCTCGTGCCGCCGCTCTTCGGCGGCATCACGTACCTGCTGTTACGGGACGACGGCGGCACCGCGCCGTCCGACGAGAACCCGGACGGCGTCGCCGACCCCGAGGGAGGTGCGTCCGATGACTGAGATCGCCCCGCTGTCGGAACGACAGTACCGCCTGTTAGACGCGGCGAGCAAGCTCTGTGGCGTCGCGCTGGTCGCCGCCGGCCTGGAGGCCGGCGGATCGACGCTCCCAGGTCTCGTGCTCGCCGTCGCCGGCGTCGCCTGTGCGACCGCAACGGTGTTCCTACAGTATGAGTAGACACGACCCCACCGACGAGACGACGGACAGTTCGGGAATCAGCAGACGAGACTTCGTTCGCGGCCTCGGTGCCGCGTCGCTGTTGGGGGCGACCGGGCTCTCGTTCGCCGACGACGGGATGACCGGGTTGGAGGCGGTCGACGACCCCATCGGCGACTACCCCTACAGGGACTGGGAGGACCTCTACCGCGAGGAGTGGGACTGGGATTCGGTCGCCCGCTCGACCCACAGCGTCAACTGTACCGGCTCCTGCTCGTGGAACGTCTACGTCAAGGACGGCCAGGTCTGGCGCGAGGAGCAGGCCGGCGACTACCCGACCTTCGACGAGAGCCTCCCGGACCCCAACCCGCGGGGCTGTCAGAAGGGGGCCTGCTACACCGACTACGTCAACGCCGACCAGCGCGTCCTCCACCCGCTGCGCCGGACCGGCGAGCGCGGCGAGGGCCAGTGGGAGCGCATCTCCTGGGACGAGGCCCTGACCGAGATCGCCGACCACGTGATCGACGAGGTGCAGGCGGGCCGGTACGACGCCATCTCCGGCTTCACGCCGATCCCGGCGATGTCCCCCGTCTCCTTCGCCAGCGGCTCCCGACTCGTCAATCTGCTGGGCGGCGTCTCCCACTCGTTCTACGACTGGTACTCCGACCTGCCGCCCGGCCAGCCGATCACCTGGGGCACCCAGACGGACAACGCCGAGTCCGCCGACTGGCACAACTCGGACTACATCGTCGCCTGGGGGTCGAACATCAACGTCACGCGCATCCCCGACGCGAAGTACTTCCTCGACGCCGGCTACGAGGGCGCGAAACGCGTCGGGATCTTCACCGACTACTCCCAGACAGCCATCCACACCGACGAGTGGCTCTCGCCGGAGGGCGGGACCGACACCGCGCTCGCCCTGGGGATGGCCCAGACTATCGTCGACGAGGGGCTGTACGACGAGGCCCACCTGAAAGAGCAGACCGATATGCCGCTGCTGGTCCGCGAGGACACCGGGAAGTTCCTCCGGGCCAGCGAGGTCGGGCTCGCCGAGGACGCCGACGACCCCGAGAAGGTGTTCGTGCTGGTCGATTCCGAGGGGACCCTCCGGCGCGCGCCCGGGTCGCTGGGCGAGCGGGACGGCCAGCACGACCCCGAGGCCAGCATCGAACTCGACTTCGACCCCCGACTCGACGTCGAGCGGACCGTCCAGACCGACGAGGGCGAGGTCTCGGTGCGCTCGGTCTGGGCGAACCTCCGGGACGAACTCGCCCAGTACACGCCCGAGGCCGTCCACGAGACCACCGGCGTCGGCGAGGACACCTACCAGCGGGTCGCCCGCGAGTTCGCCGAGGCCGACGCCGCGAAGATCATCCACGGGAAGGGCGTCAACGACTGGTACCACAACGACCTGGGCAACCGCGCCATCCAGCTGCTGGTCACCCTGACCGGCAACCTCGGCGAGCCGGGCACCGGCCTGGACCACTACGTCGGCCAGGAGAAGATCTGGACGTTCCACGGCTGGCAGGTGCTGTCGTTCCCGACCGGGAACGTCCGCGGCGTGCCGACGACGCTGTGGACCTACTTCCACAGCGGCATCCTCGACAACACCGACCCCGACACGGCCGAGAAGATCCGGGAGTCCATCGAGAAGGGGTGGATGCCGGTCTACCCCGAGGAACGCGAGGACGGCTCGCGGCCGGACCCCTCGACGATGTTCGTCTGGCGGGGCAACTACTTCAACCAGGCCAAGGGCAACGTCGCCGTCGAGGAGCAGCTCTGGCCCAAACTGGACCTCGTCGTCGACATCAACTTCCGGATGGACTCGACGGCGATGTACTCCGACATCGTGCTCCCGGCCGCGAGCCACTACGAGAAACACGACCTCAACATGACGGACATGCACACCTACGTGCACCCGTTCACGCCCGCCGTCGAGCCGCTGGGCGAGGCAAAGACCGACTGGGAGATCTTCCGCCTGCTCGCGGCCAAGATCCAGCAGCGGTCCCGCGAGCGGGGCGTCGAGCCGGTCGAGGACCGGAAGTTCGACCGCACCATCGACCTCACGACGATCCACGACGACTTCGTCCGGGACTGGGAGACCGGCGAGGAGGAGGCGCTGGTCGAGGACCGGGCCGCCGCGGAGTTCATCCTCGAACACAGCGAGGAGTCCAACCCCAGCGACTCCGACGAGCGGATCACCTTCGCCGACACCGAGGAACAGCCCCGGCGACTCCTGACTGCGGGGAGCCACTGGTCCTCGGACATCGAGGACGGCGAGGCCTACGTCCCCTGGCAGAGCTACGTCCGGGACAAGGAGCCCTGGCCGACCTTCACCGGCCGCCAGCAGTACTACGTCGACCACGACTGGTTCCTCGAACTCGGCGAGGAGCTGCCGACGTTCAAGCGCGGCCCGCAGGACACCGGCGGGGACTACCCCCTGTCGTACAACACGCCCCACGGCCGGTGGTCCATCCACTCGACGTGGCGCGACAGCACGAAGATGCTGCGCCTCCAGCGGGGCGAACCCGTCGTCTACCTCAACCCCGAGGACGCCGAAGAGCGGGGCATCGAGGACGGCGACACCGTCGAGGTGTTCAACGACCTCGGCAGCGTCGAGGTGCAGGCGAAGATCTACCCCTCCAGCGAGCCCGGGACCGCCCGGCAGTACTTCGCCTGGGAGAAATTCCAGTACCCGGACGGGGACAACTTCAACACGCTCGTCCCGATGTACATGAAGCCGACCCAGCTCGTCCAGTACCCCGAGGACACCGGCGAGCACCTCTACTTCTTCCCGAACTACTGGGGGCCGACCGGCGTCAACAGCGACGTCAACGTGGACGTGCGGCCGGCGGGAGGTGACAGCTAATGAGCAGCCAGCAGGAGGACGGCGACACGCACGTCAACGTCGCCGACGGCATCGACCACCAGGTCGCGATGGTGATGGACCTCAACAAGTGCATCGGCTGTCAGACCTGCACCATCGCCTGCAAGTCCCTCTGGACGGAGGACGGCGGCAGCGAGTACATGTACTGGAACAACGTCGAGACCAAGCCCGGCGAGGGGTACCCGCGGGGCTGGGAGGACTCCGGCGGCGGCTGGCAGTCCGAGGACCACTCGGAGCGCCAGCCCGGCGAGATCCCGTCGCAGGAGGACTACGGCCGCCCGTGGGAGTTCAACCACTCCGAGATCATGTACGAGGGCAGCGACGAGCCCCTGCGCCCCCGCGAGGGCGCGGAGTGGGGGCCGAACTGGGACGAGGACCAGGGGGCCGGCGAGTACCCCAACAGCTACTACTTCTACCTCCCGCGGATCTGCAACCACTGCACGCACCCCTCCTGTGTCGAGGCCTGCCCGCGCTCGGCCATCTACAAGCGCGAGGAGGACGGCATCGTGCTGGTCGACCAGGACCGCTGTCGGGGCTACCGCTACTGCGTCGAGGGCTGTCCCTACAAGAAGGTGTACTACAACACCGTCTCGAAAAAGTCCGAGAAGTGCATCTTCTGTTACCCCCGCATCGAGGGCGAGGGCCCGGAGGGCGAGACGTTCGCGCCGGCCTGTGCCGAGGAGTGTCCGCCCCAGCTCCGGCTGGTCGGCTTCCTCGACGACGAGGACGGCCCCATCTACAAGCTCGTCGAGGAGTACGAGGTGGCGCTGCCGCTGCACCCGGAGTTCCGGACCCAGCCCAACGTCTACTACATCCCGCCCTACGCCCCGCCCCAGCACACCGAGGACGGGGAGACGGTCGACGTCGAGCGCATCCCGCGACAGTACCTCCGGGAGCTGTTCGGCGACCGCGTCGACGACGCACTGGACACTATCAAGCGCGAGAAACAGCGCGCCCGACAGGGCGACGACAGCGAACTGATGGAACTGCTCCAGCACAAGAACCCGGCGAAGCAGTACCGGTTGGAGGTGTTCGAGGATGGCTGACCGGGACCACCGGCGCACCGTCCTCGCGGCGGCCGCCGTCACCCTGCTCGTGACGCTGTCGGCCGTCGCCGCACCGATGGCCAGCGCCCGCCCCGCCCACGAGATCCCGGTCTCGCCGGCGACGGGCGACCTCGGCGAGCCGACGGCCGACGGCTGGGACGACGTGCCGGCGGCCACCGTGGCGCTGGCCAGCGCCCCCAGCAGCGTGCCCAACGCCGATCAGACCAGCGTCGAGCGGGTCCACGTCCAGGCCGCTCGCGGGGACGGCAGGCTCTACCTCCGGCTGCAGTGGCAGGACGCCACCCGTGACGTGAGCGCCGACGACCCCCGGGAGTTCGCCGACTCCGTCGCGGTCCAGTTCCCGGTCAACGCGAGTTCGCGCCCGCCCATCGCGATGGGTGGCCCGGACAACCGGGTCAACGTCTGGTACTGGAGTCCGCCGACGGGGACCGAGGAGCTGCTCGCCGGCGGTGCCGGATCGACCACGTCGTTCCCCGAGTCGTCGGTGAACGCCAGCGCGGTCCACCGGGGCAGCGGCGCGAACGCCACGTGGACGGTCGTCTACACCCGTGAACTGGACGCCGCGGGCGAGAACCGGACGACGGTCCCGGAGACGCGCGACCTCGACGTGGCCTTCGCCGTCTGGAACGGCTCGAACGGCGAGCGCTCCGGGCAGAAGGCCGTCAGCGAGTGGCACTACTTCCCGTTCAGCGGAGGTCCCGAGGGACCGCCCTACCAGGCGCTGCTGTGGAGCGTCGCCGGCGTCGCCATCGTCGGCGTCGTCGCCGTGACCGCCTTCGGCGTCCACCGCGCACGAGGGGGGATGCGCTGATGGCGACGACGAGCGGCCCCGCCGGCGACCTCGACCCCGACGCCGCGGCCCGCGGGACCGTCTACCGCGCGCTGGCCGAGGCGTTCCGTTACCCCGACGAGGACTTCCACGCCGCGGCCGCCGACGGCTCGCTTGCCCGCGACCTCCGTGCCTGTCTCGACCGGACGCCGCTCGACGTGGCGGTACCGGACCTGACCACCGACGACGACTACGAGACGCTGGCCGCGCGGTACAACGACGTGTTCGAACTCGGCTACAGCGAGTACACCGACCGGACCGACGGCTCGCTCGACGCCGAGGGGCCGCCGGTCCCGCTGTACGAGTCGAAGTACCGGCCCGACCAGTCCTGGAACGACGTGAACCTCGACCTCGCGCGGGCGTACAGCCACTACGGCCTGGAGATCGACCAGGACCAGCGGGACAACCACGACGCGCTGGCCTACGAACTGGAGTTCGCGGGCTATCTGGCCCGCCGCGAGGCCGCCGTCGGGGACGACGCCGCGGCCGCGCGCCTGGACTTCCACGATCGGCACCTCGGCCACGCGGCCGCCGGCGTCGCCGACCGGCTCGCCGACGAGCCCGGGACCGGCGTCTACGGCCCGCTGGGCGACCTGCTGGAGGGGTTCGTCCGCGCGGACCGGAACGACCTCGCCGACCGACTGGAGGGGCAGCGATGAGCACGCGGAGCGTCCTCGGCGCAGCGCTGGCCGGGGAGACGGACGTCGACGGGCGCTCGCTGGCCGTCCTGGCGACCGGCGTCGCGGCCCTGGCCGTCGCCGCGCGTTTCCTCGCGACGCTCGTCGTGGCCGTCCCCGGTGGGCCCGCCGCCGCACCGCTCGGGGCGCTCTCGACGGCCGCCGTCGTCGTCGCCGCCGGCGCTGCGGTCGTCGTCGGCGTCACCGAACGGCGGCCGACCGCGGGCGTCGGCGCGCTGTTCGTCGGCGTCTTCGGCGCGCTGTCGCTGCTGGCCGCCGCCGCGGCGACGCCGGCCGCGGTCGCGGTCGTCGCCGGCCTCGCCCTGGTCGTGGCCGCCCACCGGGACGCGCTCGGCCGCTGGCGGGGGGCCGCCGCCGCGGTGTTCGTCGGCGCGCTCGCGGTCAACCTCGCGGCCGGCGTGGGCGGGGTCGCGGCGCTCAGGGGCACCGGGTCGACGCTCGCGCTCGTCGGCGTGGGCCTCACGCCCGCGTTCGCCGCCCGTGCCACCGACGGGCCCGCACTGGGCTGGGGCGTCGCCGCCTTCGGTGCCGTCGTCGCGTTCGGGCTCGGGCTGCCGTTCGTGACCGGCGCGGCGACGCTCGCGGGGACCGGCGCGGTCGGCGCGTCGCTCCCGGTGCTCGCGTTCGCCGCCGCCGGAGCCGTCACGACCGGAAGCGCCGCCGCTCGGACGCGGCGCTTTCCGCTGCTCGCCGGCGTCGTCCTCCTCGCCGTCGCCGGCGTCCCGGCGACGCTGCCGCGGGCCGTCCCGTTCGCGCTCGGGGTCCTCGCGCTGGTCTCCCTGGAGGTGGGCCGATGAGCGACGACTGTGGCTGCGGCGACGGTGGTTGCGGGGACGAGGAGTTCGAGCGACACCTCCGAGAGGACCCGGACCCCCAGCTCGACCCCGCGAAGAGCCCGGGGATGCACACCGACATCGAGGCCCTGGAGGACATCGAGGTGAGCCGCGCCGACGTGACCATCGGCGAGGCGACGCCGGAGGAGCTGGCGGCCGCCGACACCGAGCCCGTCGAGGACGACGCGACCGCGGACCTGCTCGCGGACCTCCGCGAGGGGGGCGCGACCGACCGCCGGCGGGCCGCTCTCGCCCTGCAGGACCACGCGACGACCGACGCCGTCGTGGCCGGACTGGCGCAGGCCGCGACGACGGACGGGGACGGCGACGTGCGGCAGTTCGCCGTCGAGGCGCTGACCGCCCACGGCGACGAGCGAGCCGCCGCCGTCGCCGTCGAACTGCTCGACGACCCCGATCCCTGGGTCCGCGCCGAGGCCCTGGTCGCGCTCGACAACCTCGACCGGGAGGCCCACGAGGACGAGATCGCCGCCGCGCTGGAACGGGACGACCACCACGCAGTCCGGCGAAACGCCGCCATCTCGCTGTTCAAGCTCCGCGGCGAGGCGATGGCCGACGAGCTGCTCGAACTGAGCCGCGCCGACAGCGAGCGCCTCCGAGAGTGGGCCGCCCGCATGCTCGCGGGCGTCGACTCCGACGCCGCCCGCGACCGACTCGAAGCGATGGCCGACGATCCGGCCAGCGTCGTGCGACAGACCGCCGAGCGGTCGCTGGAGGCCGACCCCGGCCGCTTCCGTCGGCAGTTCGGCGGCGCGCTGGAGGCCGACGGCCGGCTCCTCCCGGGCGAGGACCGGCTCAACCGGATGCCCGACCTCTGACAGATGAGCGACGCCACCACACTCACCGACCGCGTCGAGGCACAGTTACGCGCCGTCCGCGACCCGCAGGCCGACCTCTCCGTGTTCGAGGCCGGCCTCGTCGAGAACGTCGACGTCGACGACGGCGAGGTGACCGTCGAGACGGACCTGACGGCGCTGGACGGCGAGACCAGCCAGGGCGTCGTCGAGGCGATCCTGCGGGCCGTCGACGACGTCGACGGCGTCGAGAGCGTCCACGTCGAGGGCGCGACGCCGACCACGGAGGGCCGGTCCTCCGTCGAGTCGTTCGACCACGTCGTCGCCGTCGCCAGCGCGAAAGGCGGCGTCGGCAAGTCCACGACGGCGGCCCACCTCGCCTGCGCGCTGGCCGCCGACCGCGAGGTGGCGCTGTTCGACGCCGACATCCACGGCCCGAACGCCCCCGACCTGCTGGACGTGACCGGCCCCATCCACTCCAGCGAGGAGGGCGACCCGCTGCCGGTCCGGCGGGGCGGGCTGGAGGTGATGAGCGTCGGGCTGATGGAGGACGGCGCGCCGCTGGCCTGGCGCGGCGCGATGGCCCACGACGCCGTCGACGACCTGTTCGCCAACACCGCCTGGCGCAACGACGACGTGCTGGTGGTCGACCTCCCGCCCGGCACCGGCGACGTCGTGCTGACGACGCTCCAGGAGGTGCCCGTCGACGGCGTGGTCGTCGTGACGACGCCGTTCCACGCCAGCGTCAGCGACACGAGCCGGACCGTCGAGCTGTTCCGGGACAACGGCGTCCCCGTGCTGGGCACAGTCGTCAATATGGCCGAGTACGTCTGTGACTGCTGTGGCGAACCGAACGACCTGTTCGACGGCGACGCGACCGACGGCCTCGACGCCGACGTGCTGGCGCGACTCCCCTTCGACCGCGACCTGCAGGGGACGCCCGAACCCGGCGGCGTTCCGAGGGCGATGGCCGATCTCGGCGACGCCGTGGCCGACGCGCTCGAGACCGCCGGCGAGGTGTCGGTCCCGGACCACGCCGTCGACATCCGTGACCTGCCGCCCGGAGAACGCAAGGACCGCGTCCGCGAGGCGTTCACCGACCGCGACAGCGGGGAGGCATTCGCCGTCGTGAGCGACCGCGACCCGTCTCCGGTCGGGCCGTTCCTCGGCCAGCTCGCCGAGGCACCCCGCGAGGCGTTCGACCCCTTCGAGGTGCGCCGGGCGACGCCCGACGCCTGGGTGCTTGAGACGGTGGTCCCGTGAGCCGGCCGTCGGCCACGGGCGTCGTCGTCGCCGGCGGGCGGTCGACCCGCTTCGGCGACCGCGAGAAGGCGCTGGCGACGCTCGGGGGCGAGCCGATGCTCCGGCACGTCGTCGCCGCGGTGGGCGATGTGACGGGCGAAGTGGTCGTCAACTGCCGGGCCGACCAGCGCGGCCCGTTCGAGGCAGCGCTGTCGGATCTCGAGGTCCCGGTCCGGTTCGCCGTCGACGAGCGGCCCGACGAGGGACCCCTGTCCGGCCTGGCCGCCGGACTCGCGGCCGTCGAGACGGAAGTCGCTGTCGTCGTCGCCTGCGATATGCCACTCGTCACGCCCGAACTCTTCGGTGCGTTACTGGACGGGATCGGTGAGCGCCCGGACGCCGAGGCCGCCGTGCCGCGGACCGACGGCGGGCCCGAGCCGCTGTGTGCGGCCTACCGGACCGCACCGGCGCTCGGGGCGGCACGAGCGGCGCTCGACGACGGGAGTCGGAGCCTCCGGGCACTGCTGACACGGCTGGACGTGCGCTGGCTCGACGTCGGCGAGGCGGATCTCGACGCGGCAGGCCTTCGCAGCGTGGACACGCAGGCAGCGTTGGAACGCGAGCGAGAACGGTTCTGAGACGCCGACGCGTCACTCGGCGACGATGTGTTCGGCGATGTCGTCCCGGATGATGGTGTCGCAGTACTCACACCGGACGCCGTCGTCGACGACCGCGAACCGGGAGTCGACGGGCTCGTCCTCGGTCGTGATGCAGCCGCGGTTCGGACACTCCAGCACGCCCTCGACCACCTCGGGGCGTTCGACGCGGTGTTTCTCGACCACGTCGTACTCCCGGATGATGTTGATGGAGGCCGCGGGCGCGATGAGCGAGAGCACGTCCACCTCGTCCTGGGAGAGCTCTCGGCCCTCGACTTTCACGATGTCTTTCTTGCCCAGCCGGTCGGAGGGCATGTTCATCGCGACGGAGACGGAGTCGCCGCTGGTCCCGTCGATGCCGAGGATTGCGAGGACGTTCAGCGACTGGCCGCCGGCGATGTGGTCGATGACGGTGCCGTTGCGGATCTTGGAGACGCGGAGTTGTTGGTCGCTCATTCGCGCTCACCTCCGAGCATCAGGTCCAGCAGCGCCATCCGTACCGGGACCCCGTTGTGGGCCTGCTGGAAGTACGCCGCGTGGTCGGTGTCGTCGACGTCGTAGTCGATCTCGTCGACGCGGGGCAGGGGGTGCATCACCGTCAGGTCGTCTTTCGCCTGCGAGAGCGTCTCGCTGTCGATCTGGTACTGGCCCGCGACCGCGCGGTACTCGCTCTCGTCGGGGAACCGCTCGCGCTGGATGCGCGTGACGTACAGCACGTCCAGTTCCGGAAGGATCTCGTCGAGGTCGGTGTGCTCCCGGACCTCCGCCCCCTCCTGGTGGAGGTCGTACCGGACCGAGCGGGGCAGGCGCAGCGACTCGGGACTGATGAAGTGCTGACGGGCGTCGACGTTGGTCAGCGCGTGGGCCAGCGAGTGGACGGTGCGGCCGTACTTCAGGTCGCCCATGATGCCGACGGTGAGGTCCTCGAAGCCGGCGTTCTCGCGGATCGTGTAGAGATCGAGCAGTGTCTGTGTGGGGTGTTGGCCGGCCCCGTCGCCGGCGTTGACCAGCGGCGCGTCGACGAACTCGCTGGCCATCTTCGCCGACCCCTCCATCGGGTGGCGCAGCACCAGCGCGTCCGCGTACCCCTCGACGACGCGGACGGTGTCGGCAAGCGACTCTCCTTTCTTCACGCTGGAGGAGTCGACCGGCCCCATATCGACGATGTCGCCACCCAGCCGCTTCATCGCCGTCGTGAAGCTCATCTTGGTGCGCGTACTCGGCTCGAAGAAACAGAGCCCGAGCAGGGTCCCCTCGTGGCGACCCGCGTACGCGCCCGGGTCCGCCGCGATGTCGGCCGCGTGGTCGAGCACCGTCTCGATGTCGGCCCGCGACAGTTGTTTGGCGCTGATGATGTGGTCGTGCCGCATCCTACCCGGTACCCCGCCCCCGACGCTCTTGAATCTCCCGACACGACCGAACGTTCAAGTGCGATTCCGCGGCCAGCGACGCTATGCTCGCGATCGCCGGCGGTAAGGGTGGCTGCGGCAAGACGACGACGGCACTGGGACTGGCGCGTGCGCTCGCCGACCGCGGGCAGGCACCGCTCGTCGCGGACGCCGACCGGGACATGCCCGATCTCCACTACCGGGCCGGCGTCTCTCGCCGGGCTGGCCTGTCCGCCGTCGCGGACGGGACGCCGGTCGACGCCGTCGCGCAACGCTCCGCCCGGTTCCAGGGCGTCGACGTGCTCCCGTGTGGCGACGCCGACGGCGGCGTCGCGGCCACCGCCTTCGACCGGCTCGGACGGTCGGGCCGACCGGTCCTGCTGGACTGTCCCGCCGGGGCCGGTCCCGACGCCGTCGCGCCGCTCCGTGCCGCCGACCGGACCGTCCTCGTCTCGACGCCGACCGAGCGGAGCCTCAGAGACACCGTCAAGACGGCGGCGATGGCCCGCGAACTCGACGCACCCCCCGCCGCGCTCGTGCTGGTCCGCAGCGAGGGCACCGCCGACCCGACCGCGCTGTTCGACTGTCCGACCGTGGCCCACGTCCCGGAGCTCTCGGAACCTCCACTCGAAACCGAGGAATCGGTGTCTCGGTACGCACACTGCGTGAAAACCCTCTTCGAGCGGAATACTTAATCGGATGGGTCCGCTTGTCCCACGGTAGGATGGTGAACCGGCTGCGAACGGGGATCGACGTGCTCGACCGGAAGCTCGACGGGGGGATTCCGGCCGGGAGTATCGTCGCGCTCTCCGCCCAGCCGGCCAGCCAGGCGGAGCTGTTCCTCTACGAACTCACCGCCACCCGCGGCACGCTCTGGCTCTCGCTCGACCGGACCGCCGAGTCCGTCGTCGCCAGCATCGAACAGACGCCGGCCAACACCGGCGATCCGACGGTCCGACACATCTCCGGGGAGGCCCCGCTGGACAACGCCGGCAAGCTCGTCTCCGCGCTGCCCGAGACGTCGAACCTCATCGTCGATCCGCTGGACGTCCTGGAGGCCCAGGAGCCGCCCTCCCGGTTCCGGGCGTTCATGAACGACCTCCAGAACCACATCGTCAACACCGGCAGCCTCGGCATCCTCCACTGCCTCGACGGCCGCTCGACCCCGCCGCTGCGGGACACCACCGAGCACTTCGCCGACGTGGTGTTCGAGCTGAAGACGACGACGACCGGCGACGAGGTGGAGAACCGCCTCGCGATCCCGAAGTTCCGCGGCGGCCGCGCCCCCAACGACATCATCAAGCTCGACCTCGTCGAGGAGGTCAGCATCGACACGAGTCGGGACATCGCGTAGCCGCTATCACTTCGTCGACCTCCCGCGTGAGCCGACGGCTCGGAACCGCTCGTCTCGGACCGTCCCACCGAGAAGCGGCGGCGCAGCCGCTCGGCGACGGGGAACGCGGAGAAGCCGGGCGTGACGTTACTCTTCTGCGCCTTCGATCTCGTCGACGATCTCCTCGGCGTCGACGTCGGCGTCTTCGAGGGCCTCCTCGATGTCGCCGCCGCCGGCACCGCCCATCCCGCCCATCATCCCGGGCATCCCCATCCCGCCACCGCCCAGCTCCTCCTGGACGATGATCCGGTCGACGTCGAGCAGCTGGGTGAGCTGCTGGGCGATCTGCTGTTTGCCCATCATCCACTGCTGGTTCATCGTCAGCTGGGGCGTCGCCTCGATGTACAGCGTCTCCTTCTCGACCTCGACGGTCTCGTACTCGGGTTCGGCGTCCTCGTCGTCCTCGTCGTCGCTCTCGACGAGCTGTTCCTCCTCGACGGTGTCGGTCTCGAACCAGAGGTCAAGCTCCATATCGAGCATCATCTGGATGATGCCCTGGGCCTTCTCCTCGCGGTCGGTGACCTCTTCGAGGATCTCGTAGTCGTACTCGACGTCCTCGCCGGCCAGCGGGTGGTTGAAGTCCACGCGGGCGCGGCCGCCGATGATGGTCTCGACGTGGCCGTGCTCGCCGTCGACGTCGACGTGTGCGCCGGGGTAGCGGTCGTCCTCGGGGATCTTGTCCTTGGAGACGGTCCGGACCTGCTCCTCGTCGTACTCGCCGAAGGCGTCGGCGGCGGCGATCGTGACGTGGCCCTCGTCGCCGACCGCCTTCCCGTAGATGTCCTCCTCGACGTCGGGGAAGATGTGGTTCTCGCCCAGCACGATGGTTCGGGGGCCGAACTCCTGCTGCTCGGTGTCGACGCCCTCGTCCTCGGCGACCTCCTCGTCGGTCGTGTCGACGAGCTGTCCCTCCTCGACGGTGCGGGCGGTGTAGGCGAGCTTGACGACGTCGCCCTCCTGCAGGCCGCTCTCGGTCTCCTCGTCGGCCGTCGACTCCTCGACTTCTTCCTCGACGTCCTCTGTCTCGGCCTCGGACTCGTTGCTCATACCGTGTTGGTCAGTCGTGCCACTCTTAAGGACAACGTTTCCCGGCCGCTCCGGAGGGGCCCCGGTCGCGGCTCACGCCGACCCGGCGTCGCCGTCGTACTCCGCGAGGAACCGGTCCAGTTTCTCCCGTTCGATGTTCCGGCCGGAGACCGGGACGACGACGGTCTTCCCGGCCACGTCGTCGGCACGGCGGAGCGCGGCGACGGCGGTCGCACACGCGCCCTCCATCACGATCCGCTCGTCGCAGAACAGCTTCGCGACGTTCTCGCGGATGGCCGCCTCGGAGACGAGTTCGAAGTCGGCGAGGCCGTCTGCCAGCAGGTCCATCGTCAGCGCGAACGGGACCCGGGTGGCGACGCCCTCCGCCGTCGTCTCCATCCGGTCGTGGGGAGCGAGCGTCCCCTCGTGGTACGCCCGGTGCATCGCCGGCGCGGCCTCGCTCTGGACGCCGATCACCTCGGCGTCGGTGAGTTCGCCGACCGTCAGCGAGTAGCCGACTGCGGAGGTGCCGCCGCCGACCGGACAGTACAGCCGGTCGATCTCGGGCAGTTCGTCGACGACCTCCAGCCCGGCGGTGCCGACGCCGGCCAGCAGCTTCGGTTCGTTCCCCGAGTGGACGTACCGCTGGCCCTCCTCGACGGCGATCTCCTCGACGCGCTCGCGGGCCGCGTCGTAGTCGGGGCCGTGGCGGATCACGTCCGCGCCGAGCCGCTCCATCGCGGCCACCTTCCCGTCGTTGGCCGCCTCCGGGACGCCGATGGTCACGGGCACGTCGAACGCCCGGCCGGCCCACGCGATCGACTGGCCGTGGTTCCCGGAACTCGCGGTGATGAGCCCGCGCTCGCGGAACTCCTCGGGCAGCGACGAGACGAGGTTGACCCCGCCGCGGACCTTGAACGCGCCCGTCGGGAGCGTGTCCTCGCGCTTGAGGTAGACGTCGGCGTCGAGTTCCGCCGACAGCACCTCGCTGCGGACCAGTGGCGTCCGGGGGAGGTGCCGGTCGACGACGTCGCGGGCCCGGATGACGTCGGCGGTCGTGGGCGGCGTCAGGTCGTGGTACGGGAAGACGGTCGTCTCGTCGGGGGACTCGACTGGTTCGTAGCGACCGTCCATACTCCGTCACCGCACTCGGGGACACTAAAACTCGCGGTCCCGGCTAGCAGTATCATCGAATCCTCTGACCGTCGGTTCCGAGACCCGAAAGTCCCACCCGTTCGGACGGGTACGGAGGCGCGAACGCCGGATGGACGATTGGCCGACACCGCCAGCTGGTCGGCCGCCGACACCGACCCGAACCAAACCCCTTTCCGGGGCCGTCGCGCACGCTCGCGTATGTACGAGGTCGAAGTGAAGGTCGCCGCCGACCTGGCGCGTGTCACCGAGCGCCTCGACGAACTCGGCGCGGAGTTCGTCGGACGGGTCGAGCAGGTCGACACCTACTACGACGCGCCCCACCGGGACTTCGCCGAGACGGACGAGGCCCTGCGGGTGCGCCGGGAGACGGCCGACGGCGACACGGAGGCCCGCATCACGTACAAGGGGCCGCTGGTCGAGGCCGAGTCCAAGACCCGCGAGGAGTTCGAGACCGCCGTCGGGGACGGCGAGACGGCGGCCGCCGTCTTCGACGGCCTGGGGTTCGAGCCGGCCGCGACGGTCCGGAAGCGTCGGCGGTTCTACCGCCACGACGGCTACACGGTCACGCTGGACGACGTCGAGGACGTGGGCCAGTTCGTCGAGGTCGAGACCGAGACCGACGAAGACGGCGTCGAGGCGGCCCGCGAGGGCGCGTTCGAGGTCCTGCGCGAACTCGGGCTGGACCCCGAGGACCAGACCCGGACCTCCTACCTCGGTCTGCTGCTCGGTGATGCGAGCGAGTAATCTTTCGCCGACGGACTGTTCCCGTAAGTTATAGAACCCGGTACGGTCAAGGTCGGTGTAATGACCGAGCGGAACATCCACGTCGAGCCGGAGACGGGCCTCGCAGTCGAGGACCAGCACATCGAGATCGTCGAGCGCAAGGGGATCGGCCACCCGGACTCGATCTGCGACGGGGTCGCCGAGAACGTCGCCCGCGCGCTGGCCCAGGAGTACATCGACCGGTTCGGCCGGGTGCTGCACTACAACACCGACGAGACTCAGCTGGTCGCCGGCACCGCCGCGCCCG
The DNA here is from genome assembly GCF_029338195.1 of Haloarcula litorea. NCBI lineage: Archaea > Methanobacteriati > Methanobacteriota > Halobacteria > Halobacteriales > Haloarculaceae > Haloarcula > Haloarcula litorea. The sequence goes on along the minus strand of NZ_CP119779.1, from coordinate 2,466,678 downwards.
CCTACGGCGGCGGCGAGATGCTGGACCCCATCTACCTCCTCATCGTCGGCCGCGCGACCAAGAGCTACGAGGGCGAGCGGTTCCCCGCCGAGACCATCGCGATCCGGGCCGCCCGGGAGTACCTCGACGAGCACTTCCCGTATCTGGACGTCGGGACGGACATCGTCGTCGACGTGGAACTGGGCGAGGGGTCGGGCGACCTCCAGACCGTCTTCGGCGAGGAGGGGTCGGTCCCGATGGCAAACGACACGAGCTACGGGGTCGGCCACGCGCCCCTCTCCGAGACCGAGCAGATCGTCTACAACACGGAGCGACGGCTGACCGGCGAGTACGCCGCCGACAACCCCGTCGTCGGCCAGGACGTGAAGGTGATGGGCAAGCGCGAGGGCGACCACGTCGACGTCACCGTCGCCGTGGCGATGGTCGACGAGCACGTCGACGGCCTCGCCGACTACCGGGCGGCCGTCGAGGACGTCCGCGAGTACGTCGCCGACCTCGCGACCGAGTACACCGACCGCGACGTGAACATCCACGTCAACACCGCCGACGACTACGACGAGGGCTCGATCTACCTGACGACGACTGGTACCAGCGCCGAGCAGGGCGACGACGGCTCCGTCGGCCGGGGCAACCGCGCGAACGGCCTCATCACGCCGAACCGCCCGATGAGTATGGAGGCCACCTCCGGCAAGAACCCCGTCAACCACATCGGGAAGATCTACAACGTCCTCTCGACGGAGGTCGCACAGTCGGTGGTGGCGGAGGTCGACGGCGTCCGCCAGCTCCAGCTGCGCCTGCTCTCGCAGATCGGGTCGCCGATCGACCAGCCCCAGGTCGCCGACGCCAAGCTCGTCACCGAGGACGGCGTCGCCGTCGGCGATATCGAGGCGGCGGTCCGGGCGGCCATCGACGACGAACTGGCGAACGTCACCGACGTGACCCGGAAGGTCATCGAGGGCGACGTGACGACGTTCTGAGCGCGAGCGACACCCCTTTATTCTCGATTCGGCAAGGGCGGGTATGCACCCGCCCGACGCCGACACCGTCCTCGTCCGCCACGGCGAGCTCGGCGTCAAGAGCGAGCAGGTCCGCCGGAAGATGGAGGGGCGACTGGGCGACAACCTCCGCTCGACGCTGGCCGACCGTGGAGTCGCCGGCGACATCGAGCGCCGCCGGAACCGCCTGTTCGTTCACACCGACGACCCCGAGGGCGCGACCGCCGCCGCGGCGGACACCTTCGGCGTCGCGTCGGCCTCGCCGGCCGTCCGCGTCGAGCCGACCCTGGACGCCATCGAGGCGGCGCTCGTCGCGGCCACCGAGGCGTGCCACGACGGGGGTTCCTTCGCCGTCGACGCCCGCCGCGCCGGGCCCAGCGACGCCCACCCGTTCGCCAGCACGGACATCGAGTCCGAGGGCGGCGCGGCGGTCTGGGACGCCGTCGAGCGGGCGGGCGGCGACCCCGCGGTCGACCTCGACGACCCAGACTTCGAGCTGTTCGTGGAGTGCCGGCCCGACGACGCCTACGTCTTCCTGGAGCGCCGAGCGGGGCCGGGCGGGCTGCCAGTCGGGACACAGCGGCCGGTCGTCGCCCTCGTCAGCGGGGGCATCGACTCCCCGGTCGCGGCGTGGCGGTTGCTCCGACGTGGCTGTCCCGTGGTCCCGGTCTACGTCGACCTCGGCGACTACGGCGGCGTCGACCACCGCGCCCGGGCCGTCGCCACCGTCGAGCGACTGGTCGAGTACGCCCCCAGCGAGTCCTGGACGCTCCACGTCGTCGACGGCGGCGACGCCGTGGCCGACCTCGCGGCGACGACGGACGACTGCCGGATGCTGTCGCTCCGGCGGTTCATGCTCGCGGCCGCCGAGGCCGTCGCCGAGGACGAGGGGGCGGTCGGCGTCGCCACCGGCGAGGCCGTCGGGCAGAAGTCCAGTCAGACCAGCGCCAACCTGGCCGTGACCGACGCCGCGACGCGGCTCCCGGTCCACCGGCCGACGCTCACGCTGGACAAACACGAGATCACCCAGCGCGCCCGCGACATCGGGACCTTCGAGACGGCGACGGTCGACGCTGGCTGCGACCGCGTCGCGCCCGAACTGCCCGAGACCGACGCCTCGCTGGAACAGGTCCGAGCGAGCGAGCCCGAGGACCTGCTGGAGCGGGCCCGCGAGCGGGCGGCCGAGCGCGAGACCGTCCCCATCGAAAGGTAAATCTCCGGGGCGGGCCACGGACGAGCCATGGCGCAGGTCTGTCTCGTCGGGAGCGACGACGTGAACCTCCGGTACGAACTGCTCTCCCGTGAGACCGCCCGGAACGCGCTGGCGACCTACGACCTGCGGGAGCCGTTCGCCAACACCGTGCAGGTCGAGACGGTGAGTCTGGGGGCGGCGGTGGCGCTGCTGAACGACCTGAACTGGTACCTCGTGCGGTTCGCCGACGCCGCCTTCGTCAGGGACCCCTCGATCAGCGAGACGGAGTGGCTCTCCCGGGACCTCGCGGCGGCGGTGCGCAACGACGAGGTGGCCCCCGAGGACAGCGGCCGCTTCCTGAAGGTGTACGGCGTCGTCGACGAGTCCGACGACGACGGACAGGCCGACGAGGACGAAGCGGCCGCGTCGACGCCGGACCGGGAGCGTCCACCGGAGCTCGTCGAGCCGATGCTCGTCACCAGAACCGGCGACACCATCCCGGAGTACGACCTGCGGGAGGTCGAGGACACGCTCCTCGTTCGGGTCACGGAGTCGGAGTTCGGAGCCTGATCGGCACGGAAGTTCGGAGGAGTGTCGGATGTCAGAGGCACGGTCCCGCGACCGGGTGGACACTCCGTGGGGCGCTCCGTGGCAGGCGTCCCACACCCCACTGGTGGAAGTCCGATCACATATACCGAACCCCCGTGAGAACTACCGCTCCCCGGGCGACTGGCCTCGGCCCGAAAGATTGGTCAGTACCGAAAGACGAAAGTGACGAAGCGCACAACGACGCCATCGTATGGTTTCGGTGCCGGACACCGCCGACGTTGTCGCGAAGCGACGGGACGTACTGCGGGCGCTCACCGAGCCGCTGTCGAAGCCCGCGCTCGTCGAGGAGCTCGGCCGCTCCCGTTCGACGGTCGACCGGGCGATCGACGCGCTACTCGACGAGCGCCTCGTCGAGCAGCGCGGGAGCCGATACGTGGCGACGTTCGCGGGCCGGGAGGCGGTGACTGCCTACGACCGGTTCCTCGATCGGGTCGACGCGCTGTCGGCGGCACAGCCGGTCCTCGGGGAACTCCCGCCGGACGTGGCCGTCGACCCCGCAGTTCTGGAGGGTGCCGAGGTCGTCGAGTCCACGATGGCCGCGCCGACCGCCCCGATCGAGGCGAACGCTGCGCGGGTCGACGGCGCGACGGCGTTCCACGGGACCGGGCCGGCCGTCATCCCGCAGTACATCGAGGAAGTGACCGGCCTCGTGGCCGGCGGGACGGAGACGGAACTGGTCCTGACCGAGGCCGTCGTCGAGGCGGCTTCGACGGCCTACGCCGAGGAGTTCGCCGGACTGACCGACGCGGAGAACCTCGACCTGTTCGTCACCGACTCGACGATGCCCTACGCGGTCTGGGTGGCCGAGAAGCCCGGGGAGACGGTGGCCGGGATCGTCGTCTACAGCGACGACGGCATCGTCGGGGTCGTCAACAACGACAGCGACGCGATGGTCGAGTGGGCACGCGAGTCGTACGAGACGTTCAAGCGGGACGCGGAGCCGCTCGGGTAGTCGGCCGGTCGCGCGGTCGGGGCCCGCTCAGTCGAAGAGGCCGGTCGACATGTACCGCTCGCCGCTGTCCCAGTAGACGGTCACGACCAGCGGGTCCGCGACCCCGTCGGCCAGCAGTTCCTCGGCCACGTCGCGGGCCGCGAGGTTCGACGCGCCGGAGGACTGCCCGACGAGGATGCCCTCCTCGCGGGCGAGTCGCCGGCACTCGTCCTCGGCGTCGTCGAGCTCGACGGTCCGGACGTCGTCCAGCAGGTCCACGTCGAGGTTGTCGCTGACGAACCCCGGCCCCATCCCCTGGAAGCTGTCCTCGCCGGTGCCCGGCTCCATCCCCGAGAGGACGGCGTTGTCGGCGGGTTCGACGGCGACGACGTCGACATCAGGAAACGCCTCGCGCAGGCGGCGGCCGGTCCCCGTGATCGTCCCGCCGGTGCCGACCCCCGCGACGAGGGCGTCGACGGTCCGGTCGCCCACCTGCTCGACGATCTCCGGGCCGGTCGTCTCGTAGTGGGCCTGCGGGTTCGCCGGGTTCTCGAACTGCCGCAGCTGGACGTAGTCGCCCCGGTCGGTGAGCTCGTCGGCGCGGTCTTTCGCGTCGGAGATGTCGCCCTCGACGAGCTCGATCTCCGCGCCGTAGGCCCGCATGATCTGTCGGCGCTCGGGGGACTTCGAGGATGGCATCACCAGCACCACGTCGTAGCCCTTCGCGGCCCCGACCATCGCCATCCCGATGCCGGTGTTGCCGCTGGTCGGTTCGACGAGCGTGTCGCCAGGTTCGAGGACGCCCTCGCGCTCGGCCCGCTCGATCATGAACTTCGCCGGCCGGTCCTTCGCGGAGCCCCCGGGGTTGAACGACTCGACTTTCGCCGCCACCGTCGCGCCCTCGGGTGCCCGGACGGACACCAGCGGCGACCCGACGGTGTCGACGACGGAGTCGTGCATCGTCTCGTGCATAGGCGCGGCGTACGCCACCGTCGCTTAAAACCCCTGCTGGACCCCGACGGATCTGACGGGGGTCCGCGTCGTCGGCAGGCTTTTCCGCCGGCTGTGTCACCTGTCGACTATGCCGGGTGCCGTCCGCGAGACCTACGTCGCGGCGCTGCAACACGACCTCGCCGACCTCGACGGCGGCGAGTCGCTCGTCGGCGTCGTCCGGGAGCCGACGGGGTGGTTCCGCGCCGCCGTCGACGAGAACCGACCGGCTCTCGGACCGCCGTCGGCCCTGCTCGACGAGACGAAGCGGCGGACCGAGGACCTGAAGATGCAGGGGCTGTGCGAGGAGGGCGCGCACAACGCCGCCTGGGCCGAGACGGACTTCGCCGACCGCTACCGGGCTCACCTCGAGGAGAGCGACGACGCCGCGGCCGCGATGCGGGACCTGTGTGACCGCGTCCGTGACGGGGAGACCGTCGTGCTGGTCTGTTTCGAGGGCGACGGCAAGCGGTGCCACCGGACGATCCTGCAGGACCGCCTCCGCGGCCGGCTGGACGGGGGCTGACAGCCGGGACGTTCAAGCCGGTTCGCTCTGTACGTAGTGGTATGAGCGAGAGCGGGTCACTCGAGACGATGGAACCGAACCCCGTGTGGGTCGAGGACGCCTACAGCGACACGGTCGCGACGCTGAGTCGCCACGCCCGCGACCTGACCTACCACATCTGGGGCGGGGACTGGTGCAAGGACTGCCGGGCACAGCTGCCGGACTTCGGGGCGGCGCTGGAGGCCGCTGGCGTCCCGGCGGCGAAGATCAACCACTACCCCGTCGAGAAACTGGACGACGGCTCCAAGACCGGCCCGAAGGTCGAGGAGTACGGGATCGAGTTGATCCCCACCGTCGTCGTCGAGCGCGACGGCGAGGAGATCGCCCGCTTCGTCGAGGAGGAGCCGGTGCCGATCGCCGTCTTCCTCGCGAAGGAGATCGAGGCGGCCGAGGGCTGAGCGTCCGTCGGCGAACCGCTACGCCCCGTCCCAGTCCAGCGCCTCCCCGAGGTCGTGGGACGGCGGCGAGCAGGCGAAGTGCCGGCAGACGTAGGCGGTCGGCTCGCCGTCGCGGCCCTCGCGACCGGCCCAGATCGGCGGGGCCTCGTCGGCCCCGAGCCGGTCGAGCCACGCGTCGAACGTCGCGCCGTCGGCGGGCCGCCACGCCACCTGCCGGCGCGGGAGGTAGGTGTCCGCGAGCGTCCCCGCCCAGTCTTCCGGCGGGTCCGTCGGGTCACACACGAGCGTCAGTTCGAGTGCCCCCTGTTCGTAGACGTCCGTCGCCAGCGTCAGCGACGCGTGTTCCAGCGGGTTCGCGTTCACGCGGTCGGCGTGGGTCCGGACGACCCGCTCGGCCACCTCGCCCAGCCGGTCGTCGCTCCGGAAGGCGTCCAGCGCCAGCAGCAGGTCGACGGCGACGCCCGTGCTGGAGGGGGTCGACTGGTCGGTCAGCTCCTGTGGCCGCGCGACCAGCGACTCGCCGCCGGTCGGCGTGAAGTACAGCGTCTCGGCGTCGTCGTCCCAGAACGCCTCGGTGATCGTCTCCGCGAGGGCCATCGCGAACGCGAGGTGGTCGACGTCGCCGGTCGCCTCGAACAGCGCCAGCGCGCCGCGACCGAGGAACGCGTAGTCCTCCAGGTAGCCGTCGATGGCCACGTCGCCGTCCTTGTACCGCCGGGCGAGCCGGCCGGCGTCGACGTCCCAGAGGTGCTCGCGGACGAACGAGAGGGCGTCTTCGGCCGCGTCGGCGTACTCGTCGTCCAGCACGACCGCCCCCTCGGCGAGCGCCCGGATCATCAGCCCGTTCCACCCGGCGAGGATCTTCTCGTCGCGGGCCGGACGGGGCCGCTCCTCGCGGGCCGCGAACGCCTCGTCCAGCGCCCGCTGGAGCTTCTCCGTGGCCTCGGCCTCCGTCAGGCCCCGCTCCTCCGCGATGACGTGCAGGGGCTTGCGGACCGCCAGCACCGTCGCCCCCTCGAAGTTGCCGCGTTCGGTGACCCCGTAGTACTCGCAGAAGACCTCGGCGGCCGCCTCGTCGTCGACGGCCGCGTGGACCTGTTCGGGCGTCCAGGCGTAGAACGCGCCCTCCTCGTGCTCGCCGTCGGGACTCTCGGGTGGCGCGCTCTGGGCGTCCAGCGTGCTGAAGAAGCCGCCGTCCTCGTGCTGGAGCTCCCGCTGGACGAACGCGAACGTCTCCCGGACGACGGCGGCGTACCGCTCGTTGCCCAGCGCCTGGTACCCCGCCAGCAGCGCACGGGGGATCTCGGCGTTGTCGTACAGCATCTTCTCGAAGTGGGGGACCGCCCACTGGGGGTCCGTCGAGTAGCGGTGGAAGCCGCCGCCGACGTGGTCGTACAGGCCCCGGTCGGCCATCGCGTTCAGCGTCTCCTCAACGACGGCGAGGTAGTCGTCGTGGATGCCGTCGTCGCCGTCGGCCTGGGCCCGCAACAGCGCGTGCAGCCGTCCGGTCTGGGGGAACTTCGGCCCGCCCGAGCCCCAGCCGCCGTCGTCCCGGTCGGCCCCGCGGTGGGCGACGGTCGCGGCCGTCTGGATCAGGTCGTCGTCGGGTTCGGAGGGCTGGCCGGTCGCCTCGAGGTCGGACTCGATGGCGTCGGTCCACTGCTGGGCGCGGCTCTCCATCTCCGACCGCTGCTCGGGGTCGGTCCACGAGTTCGAGAGGTCCCGCAGCAGGTCGTGAAAGCCCGGCGTCCCGCGCTTCTCCTCGGGCGGGAAGTACGTCCCCACGTAGAAGGGCTTCCCCGCCGGCGTGAGCCAGGCGGACAGCGGCCACCCCCCGCGACCGGTCACCTGCTGGCAGATGCTCATGTACACCGAGTCGAGGTCCGGCCGCTCCTCGCGGTCGACCTTGATCGGGACGAAGTTCTCGTTGAGCGTCTCCGCGACCGCCTCGTCCTGGAAGCTCTCCGACTCCATCACGTGACACCAGTGGCAGGCCGCGTAGCCGATCGAGAGGAAGATGGGCACGTCCCGCTCCTTCGCGGCGGCGAGTGCCTGCTCGTCCCACGGCTGCCAGTTCACGGGGTTGTCCGCGTGCTGGCGGAGGTACGGGCTCTCGGCCTCGTCGAGTCGGTTCCGCTCGGTCGGGGCCGCGTCGTCGGTCATACCCGGTGATCCGGGACCCGACCTGAAAAGGGACGCGGCGGTCACTCCGACCACCACACTGGGGAAGAGTAACCCTTACGTCCGACCCCATCGGGCCTTCGGGTATGTCAGAGACAGTGCTGCTGGTGGGCGGGGGCGGCCGCGAGCACGCGATCGCGCGGGCGCTCGCCGACTCGGACGCGGACCTCTACGCCTGTGCGAGCAACCGCAACCCGGGCATCGCCGCGGTCGCCGAGGGCGTCGAGACGCTGGACACGACCAACCCGGCGGCCGTGACCACCTACGCCCGCGAGGTAGACGCGACCCTGGCCGTCGTCGGTCCGGAGGCCCCGCTGGCGGCCGGGGTCGCCGACGCGCTGGACGACGCCGGCGTCTACGCCTTCGGCCCGCGGGAGGCCGAGGCCCGCATCGAGACGGACAAGGCGTTCCAGCGCCGGTTCATGCGGGAACACGACATCCCCGGCTGCCCGGACTTCGAGACCTTCGAGGACATGGACGCCGCCTGCGAGTACATCGACGAGTACGACGGCGACCTGGCGGTCAAGCCGGCGGGGCTCACCGGCGGCAAGGGCGTCCGCGTCATCGGCGACCAGTGCACCGCCGATGAGGCCAAGGAGTACCTCCGCGCGTCGGACTACGACCGCGTCGTGCTGGAGGAACGCCTCGTCGGCGAGGAGTTCACCGTCCAGGCGTTCGTCGCCAACGGCCAACTCCGCGTGACCCCGGCCGTCCAGGACCACAAGCGCGCCTACGAGGGCGACGAGGGGCCCAACACCGGCGGGATGGGCAGCTACTCCGACGCCAGCCTCGCGCTGCCCTTCATGGACGAGGACGACTACGACGACGCCGTCGACGTCCTCAGGGCCACCGTCGAGGCGCTGGACGGCTACAAGGGCGTCCTCTACGGGCAGTTTATGCTGACCGACGAGGGGCCGAAGGTCGTGGAGTTCAACGCCCGCTTCGGCGACCCAGAGGCGATGAACACGCTGCCGATCCTGAACACCGACTTCCTCGACGTGTTGACGGCGGCCCGCGACGACGTTCCGCTGCCGCAGCTGTCCTTCCGGCCGAAGGCGACCGTCTGCAAGTACGCCGTTCCCGAGGGGTACCCCACCGACCCCGAGGCCGGCGCGAAGGTGACGATCGACGCCGAGAACGCCGGCGACGCCATCCTCTACTACGCCAGCGTCGACCAGCGCGAGGACGGCATCTACACGACCACCTCGCGGTCGTACGCGGTGGTCGGCGTCGCCGACAGCATCGCCGAGGCCGAGGAGATCGCCGAGAGCGCCCTCGAACGCGCGGGCACCGAGGGCCTGCGCGTCCGCCACGACATCGGCACGGCCGAACTGGTCCAGCAGCGGATCGACCACGTGGACGAACTCCGCGGCGACTGAGCGCCGGCCCGGTCGGCGGGTCCGAGGCTGTCCGAGAGCCCGTGTCGTCGGGGGCGCGACCCCGAGCGTTGAAGCCCCAGGGGCCTGTACCGGTGGGCGTGTCCGTGCAGCCCAGACCGACGGAGGTCGGTGACGAGCCGTGGCGCTGACGACGGTCGACGTCCGCTCGTCGCTACAGGTGCTCGGTGCGATCCTCCAGTGGCTCGCCGTGCCCCTCGCGGTCCCGGTCGCGGTCGCCATCGTCTACGGGGAGTCGCCGACGCCGTACCTCCTGACCGTCGCCGGGACGCTCGCGGTCGGGACGGCCCTCTCACGGCTGGAGCGACACCGCATCCACGAGCGGGAGGCGTTCCTGACCGTGGCGCTGGCCTGGGGCGCAATCGCCGTCGTCGGCGCGATCCCGATGTACCTCGAAGGCACCGGCGTGTTCGCCAGCCCGGTCAACGCCCTGTTCGAGGGGATGAGCGGGATCACGACGACCGGTGCGACGGTCGTCCGGGACTTCGAGGCCCACTCGCAGGCGCTGCTGATGTGGCGACAGGTCCTCCAGTGGCTCGGCGGCCTGGGAGTGCTGTTGCTGGCGACGGCGGTGCTCTCGCGGCTCTCGGTCGCCGGCGCGCAGCTGATGGAGACCGAGAGCCGCACGGAGGACGTGACGAAGCTCACGCCGGGGATCGAGCAGACGGCGAAGCTCCTGGTCGCGCTGTACCTCGCCCTGACAGCCGGCGCTGCGGCCGTCCTGGGGCTGCTCGGCGTCGTCGGAGTCGCGCCGGAGATGACCGCCTTCGACGCCCTGGCCCACGCGTTCACCAGCATCGCCACGGCCGGCTTCTCGCCGCGGGCCGAGAGCGTCGGGGCGTTCTCGCCGGCCGTCCAGTGGGCCGTCACCGCGTTCATGGTCGTCGGCGCGACGAACTTCGTCCTCATCTACGCGCTGGTCAGAGGCGAGACCGACCGGCTGCGCGAGAGCGAGGAGTTCCGGTTCTACCTGGCCATCCTCGCCGGCGGGACGGCGATGCTGGTCGGACTGCTGACCGTCAGTTCGGCGGTCGACGCCGGCGTCGAGACGACGGTGCGCCACGCCGCCTTCCAGACGGTCTCGATCGTGACCACGACGGGGTTCGCGTCGACCGACTTCAACACGTGGTCGGCGGCCGCGAAGAACGTCCTGTTCGTCGGGATGTTCGTCGGCGGGATGGCCGGCAGCACGACCTGCTCGATCAAGACGCTCCGCTGGGTCGTCGTCGTCAAGTCCTTCTGGCGGGACCTCAACGTCGCCGCACAGCCCCGGAGCGTCCGGCCGGTGCGGCTGGGGGGCGACGTGGTCGACGAGGACACCATCCGGGACGTCTACGCCTACACGCTGGTCGCGCTCGTGTTCTTCATCGTCGGGACCGTCCTGCTGGTCGCCGACGGCGAGCGGGCCGGCCGGCCGATCACCGAGTTCGAGGCGCTGTCTGCCGCCGCGTCGACGTTCTTCAACATCGGCCCCGCGTTCGGCCGGGCCGGCCCCTACGGCACCTACGAGGGGTTCGCCCGGTCCAGCAAGCTCCTGATGGTCCTGCTGATGTGGGTCGGACGCATCGAGATCCTGCCGGTGCTGGTGATGCTGACGCCGACGTTCTGGCGGAGCCGGTAGCCGGCTCCGGGCCGAGTGGTTTGAATACGACGGGACCGTAACCCCGAGCCGTGAGTGGCCCACGACACGACGACCTGCGCCGGCACCCGACGCCCGGTCCCCGGAACTCCCTGTTCTCCTGGACCGACGCCAAGCACCCGCTGCGGGTGATGGTGAACTACGCCGTCATCCTCCTCTGTCGGATCTCGCCGAGTCTGCGCCTGAAGAACTGGCTGTTGCGCCGGCTCGGGATGACCGTCGAGACCGGCGTCGCGTGGGGGCTGGAGGCGACGCCGGACGTGTTCTGGCCGGAGCTGATCACGGTCCGCGAGGACGCCATCGTCGGCTACAGCGCGACGCTGCTCTGTCACGAGTTCCTCCAGACGGAGTACCGGACCGGCGAGGTCGTCGTCGGCGAGCGGGCGATGATCGGCGCGGGCGCGGTCGTCCTCCCGGGGGTCGAGATCGGGGCCGACGCCCAGGTCGCGGCGAACTCGCTGGTCACGACGGACGTCCCGCCCGAGACGACGGTCGCCGGGGTGCCCGCCGAACCGGTCGGGGAGATGGGTTAGTCGCGGACGCGGACGATCCCCGACCGCATCACGATCTGGTTCGGGATGACGAACTCCTTGCCGTCGCTCTCGACGTGGGTGACGAACACGTCGACCTCCTGGACGATCCCCTGCCGGTCGTCGATGATGACCTCGTCGCCGATGCTGTACGGCTCCGTCAGCAGGAGGTAGAGCCCGGCGGCGCTGGCCGCGAGCAGGTCTTTCAGCGCGAGCCCGGTGAGAAAGACCAGGCCGAACGAGTACGCCCCGAGCAGGACCAGCAGGGCGATGATGTCGACCCCGAGCTGGCCGAGCGCGATCAGGATCGCGAGGAAGAAGATGCTGTACTTGACGATCTCCGGGAGGATCGTCGCCTCCGGGAGCTTCACGCTACGGAGCCGCTCGGAGACGACCAGCCGCGCCTTGTCGCCGGCGATGAGACCGATGATGAGCGCGAAGGCGGCGATGAACAGGTCCGGGAGGAACTCGGTGACGCGGGTCCAGTACGCCTCGGGGTTGACCAGGCGGGCGATGTTCAGCGCGACGGTGATGGCGACGACGTAGACGAACAGCGCCGCGAGGTTGGAGACGATCCCGACCGTCGACGTCCCGAGGCTCCTGGCGGTCCGCTCGAACGGCGTCCCCTCGACGAGGTCGGGGACCCCGACCTCCGAGAGGAACTGCCTGGTCCACTTCCAGACGACGAACCCGACGACCAGTCCGAAGACGAGGACGATCAGCGAGAGGATCAGCGTCCCCTCCGGCGAGAACAGGTAGCGGATGACCTGCGGCCACTCGAAGTTCACCTGCATCGTCAGTACTCCTCGGGGTCGATCTCGAGGACGAGCTCCCCGCCTTTGAACGCCCGGACCAGGCCGTCGCTCTCCGAGAGGACGATCGCCGTCGCGTTCGTGTCACGGGTGATCGCCCCGCCGGCCATATGCCGCGCGCCGAGCCCCTTCGGGATGTCGACCCCCTCCGCGGAGGGTTCGAGGTAGCGGTACGCCGAGACGATCTTGCCGGCGTCGCTGATGACGAACGCGCCGTCCAGCCGCGAGAACTCCTTGAGCATCACGTTGACGATCGGGTCGCCGACGTGGACGTGGGACTTCTCGAAGGGGTTGTACGACAGCGGCCGGGACTTGTTCATCACCTTGCCGGCGTCGCCGACGACGAACAGCGCGCCGACGGGCTTGCCCTTCTGGCCCTTCTTGCCGAGCTCGACCGCGACCTCCAACACGTCCCTGACCACCCCGGGCTCGGCACGGGAGTTGACGAACAGATCGTAGACGCCGGACGGCGAGAAGTCGGTCGTCTCCACGCGTGCGACGGTGTTCGCCGAGCCACCCATGAAGTCCGAGACGCAGACGACCTCGTCGCCGTCCTCGACGATCTCCTGTTCCAGTGCGCCCTCGATACCGAACCGGAGGCGGCCCTCCAGGTCGGTGAAGTCCAGCGGCAGTTCGACGAAGGTGTCGGCGTCGACGGCGTTGTCGGCCCCGACGACCGCGATCGGCGTCTCGCTCTCGGCGAACCGCTCGAACAGGGCGGTCGTCGGAGAGAACAGGAACACGGCATCGGCGTCTGCGACCACGTCCGACAGCAGGTCGCGCAACTCGGTCATTATCCGTACCACGACGGAGGGCAGGAAAAAGGTTTGTGGGCGTCCGTCGTCCGTGCGCTGCCCGTCAGACGCCCTCTCGTCCGTTCACCGGTGGGCTGTGCCGGTCAGCAGTCCGTCGAAGGCACCGCTCGCCCCGTGGGCGTGACAGTACGTGCCGACGGTGCGATACTCGGTCAGGCCGTCGTGGTCGCCGTCGATCCCCTCTCCGCGGACCACGTCGAAGGCGAAGCGGGCGTCGCCGTCGACGGTTGCCGACGAGTAGTGGAACTCGTGGCCGCGCCGGCGGTCGCCCTCGGCCGCCACCGCGGTCTCGCGGGTCGCGGTCAGTTCGACGTGGTCGAGCGCCTGGTAGCGCTCGCGCATCTCGACGGCCGCCGGCAGGACGCCCGCCATCCCGTGGGTCGTCCCATCGGTGGTCGTCAGCGACTCCGACAGCGCCATCAGCCCCCCGCACTCCCCGTACACCGGCAGGCCGTCGGCGGCCCGCTCGGCCACCGCGTCGAGCGTCGGCGAGGCCGCCAGGTCGGCCGCGTGGAGTTCCGGGTAGCCGCCGGGGAGGTAGACGGCGTCGGCGTCGGGGAGCGGGTCGCCGGCCAGCGGCGAGAACGGCTCGACCGTCCCCCGCTCGCGTAGCCGCGCGACCGTCGTGGGGTAGGTGAAACAGAAGGCCGCGTCGTCTGCGACGGCGACGGTCCGGCCCGTCGGCTCGGCCTCGACTGGAGCGGCGGCCGGCGGCTCGCGGGCGACGGCGGCGAGCCGCTCGGCGCGGACGTCGTCGGCCGCGGCGTCGACGGCGTCGTCGGACAGGGCCGACTCGCCGCCCATCTCCAGTCCGAGGTGCCGGTCCGGGATCTCCAGGTCGTCTGTCGGCGGGACCCGCCCGAAGTAGTCCAGCCCGTCGGGGAGCGCCTCGCGGATCCCCTCGGCGTGGCGGCCGCCGTGGGCTCGCTGTGCGAGGACGCCGACGACGTCGACGTCGACACCGACCTCGTCGGCGTACCGCCGGAAACCGAGCGCCGTCGCGCCGACGCTCTGCATCCCGGCGCTCGCGTCGACGACGAGGACCACGGGGAGGTCCAGCGCCGCGGCGACGCGCGCCGTCGACACCTCGCTCCCGTCGTACAGTCCCATCATCCCCTCGACGACGCAGACGTCGCCCTCGCCGCGCCAGTAGGTCCGCCGGACGCCGTCCTCGCCGGCCAGCCACGGGTCCAGCGACCGCGAGTCCTTGCCGGTGACGGCCTCGTGGTGGCTCGGGTCGATGTAGTCCGGCCCCGCCTTCGCCGGCTGGGGGTCGTAGCCGGCCTCGTCGAGCGCCCGCAGGACCGCCAGCGTCGCCACCGTCTTGCCGACGCCCGAGGCCGTGCCGGCGAGGACGACGCCGTTCATCCACCCTCCACCGCCCGCCGGTCGTCCGCGGGAGCTCCCAGCAGGTCGTCGTACACCGCGGCGAACCGCTCTCGGACCTCCGCCATCGGGACCCCCGCGCGGTCGGCCAGCGCCAGCGCGCCGCCCATCCCGACCCCCTCCTTGGCCTCGCCGGCGACGAACCGCTCCATCGCGACGTGGTCGCGCTCCTCGAAGCCGGGGTCCGTGACGGTCAGATCGAGGTCGAGGCTGTCGGCGCTCGCCCGGAGGTCGGCCGTCCCGTCGTCGGCGACGTAGCTCGTGGTCGCCAGCCCGAGCCGGCCCTCGTAGCCCGCGTGTCGAACGAGGGCGGCGGCGGCGACCTGCTGGGTCCCGCCCGCCAGCGTCACCGCCGTGTCAGTCTCGACCGCGCCGACGGTCAGGCCCGCGAGCGTCGCCAGCACGGGGTCGCCCATCCGCCGGACCGCCCGCTTCGGGTCGCCGGCGGCGTCGCCGACCGCGAGCGAACTGGCCGCGAGCCCCGCCTCGACGGCCCGCTCCTTGCGCTCGACGGGGTTGTCCGGCAGCGACGACGAGACCATCGCGTCCTCGCCGAGCGCCCGCAGGACCCCCAGCGCCGTCGTCGTGCCGCCCGGGATCGTCTCCCCGAGCCACAGCTCGTCGGCCGGGAGCTCGCGGCCGAACGCCCGTGCCGCCTCGAACCCGCCGTGGGCCGTCGGGACCGGATCCGCCTCGCCGATATCCCGACCGGGGCTCGCACCGACGGTGACCGTCGGAGCCGCCGTCGGTTCCGCGAGGCCGCCGTCGACGACGGTCACCTCCGTCCCCAGCAGCTCGCGGACGGCTCGCGTGACCAGCGCCGGCGTGGGACAGCCGGTGGGACTCACCGGGACGGTGTCGGTCCGCACCGGCGCGCCGTACGTGACCAGTTCGGCGTCGGCCGACGGCGTCGTCGTCAGCAGGTCCGGGTCCGCCCCGGCGGCGCTGATGCCGTCCCGCCGTGCCGTCTCGGTCGTGCCCGCGACGAGGACGAACCGACGCCCGCGCGACGTACGTTCCATTACCGATTGGTGTACTGCAACCTCACTTTAATTCGTCGGTGACCGGCGACCCTCGCTCCCGGCCACACGTTTTACTCGCTGGCCGCCGAGGGGCCGGTATGGAGGAGTTCGACGAACTCGTCTCGTCGCTGACGCCCCGCGAGGACAACGAGGCCATCAAGTCCTACCAGAACACGACGGCCGTCGCCTGCCCGGCCTGCGAGACGCCGTTCGACGACATGGTCGTCTGCAAGCGGGAGTTCACCTCGCTGGAACTGGACTTCGAGATGGACCTCTGTACGACGATCCACGACGGCGACGTGGTGCTGTTCACCCACAAGTAGCGTCGAGCAGCCCCGGCAGCAGCGACGGATCGACGGCCTCACGCAGGTCACGGGCGCGCGCACCCTCGCGCTCGATTCGCCGCCGGTCCCCCTCGGCGACCGCCCGGTAGTACCGCCGGAGCGCTTCCCGGTACCGCTCGGCCGTCTGGATACGCTCGACAGCAGCCTCGACACGGTCGTCAGTCGCGGGGCGGTCGACGACGACGTCGACCGCCCTCTCTGCCCCCTCGGGCGGCTCGCCGACGACCGCGACGCCGAACCCGGTCGTCATCCGGTCGGCCCACCTGAGGTCCCGGGCCGCGTCGCCGGGGAACGCTGCCGGGTCGACCACCACCAGGTCGGCCGCCCCACAGACCGCCGTTCTGAGACCGCGCCGCGACGACGGGCGGACGACCCGGTAGCCGTGGCTGCCGGCGACTGCCTGTGACGACGGCCCCGTCGGCTGTGTCGTGCTCACGGTCTCCCCCTCCGGGCTGTGACGGCCTGTCGACCTTCGCCAGTAAAGATGTTTTTGCCGATACGTAAGTGTACCCGTCGTTTCCTCGGTCCGTGTGACGTGGTCACCGATCCGTGGCGGTCCGGTGGAGTAATAGTTAGTTATTCGTCATACTTATGCTACCGGGCGGCGAGGCCCGTACGTATGACCGACCCCGAGAAGCGGTCCGGACAGACGTGTTCCGGCGGCGGATCGGGCGACGTAGCGGGACTGGCCGACGACCGGTTGTATCGCGCCCTGGCGTCGACGCGCCGACGCCGCCTGCTGTACGTCTTGCTCGCCGACCCCGACCACGACCGCACGGTCGAGGAGCTCGCCGCGATACTGACCGGCTGGGAGGCGACGACCGGTGGGATGGCGACCCCCGACGACTACAACGACGTCCGCATCGGGCTGCGACACGCCGATCTCCCGATCCTCGCCGACAGCGGGCTGATCGACTTCGACCCCGAGACCGGGACCGTCACCCTCGAACCGATCCCGGAGCCCGTCGCGGCCCTCGTCCGCGACGCTGTCGCGGATCGACGCGACCAGTGACGATGTTCGAGTCGATCCGTTCGGCGGCCAGCGAGTCGCGGAAGCGGTTCGTCGTCTACGCGGCCGAGGACACGGACCTCACGTCCCAGTTCGCGACCCACAGCGTCACCGTCGACCACAGACCGCTCCCGCCGGACGGGCCCGCTCCGTTCGTCGTCATCGAGGACGACGGGGAGTTCGCCGGGGCGATCCCGCTGGCCGACCTCGACGTGCTCCTCGAACCCCCTGTCGTCCGCCCGGCCGACCCGGACGAGGTATCGCCGGGCTACCGCGCGCTGTTCGAGGTCCTCGACGAGACCGTCTACACCGCGTTGACCCGCCGCCAACTCCTCGTCGTCACCCGGGAGATCGAGGACCGCGCCGCCCGCGTCGAGCAGGGGGCCCTCGGCGTCTCCTTCCAGACGAGAGCCGCCTTCGAGGCCCAGGTCGACGTCTACCGCCACCTCGCCGCCGAGACGGCGCTCGACATCGACGTCTACCTCCCCGTCGACTGGACGCCGCCGGCCGTCCCTGGCCTCACCGTCCACACCGACGAGGACGGCGTCCTCGCTCCCTACTGGGTGCTCGTCTTCATCGGCCCCGTTCGCGACCAGTTCAGTTGCGCGCTCGTCGCCCGCGAGACCGACGACGGCTACGACGGCGTCTGGACGGACGACCCCGAACTGGCACGGCACGTCGCCGACGAACTCGCGGCACGGGGGTGACGTGAGGACTACGGGGGACCGGATTCGAACCGGAGCGAGAGGGTCGCTCACGTCCGTTCGCGCTGCGACTCACGGGGTTTCGAGTCCGTACCTGCTCTTTCGTCGCTTCGCCGTCCAGTGCGCGGGACCGGATTCGAACCGGCGGACCCCTACGGGACAGCGTCCTAAGCGCTGCGCCTTTGGCCTGGCTCGGCAACCCGCGCGCAGTCCCGGCTACCGGCGAGGTGGTCAAGAACCCTTCGCTTGGTGGCGACGAGGGTTTACGTACCGGCGGCTCGAACCCGAGTCCGTGTACCGCGCCAGCGACCGGGTCGAACACGAGGAGTGGATCGCGGAGATCGAGCAGGCCGGGGAGGCCCTCGACCTGGGCTCGGACGCCCGCTCGCGGGCGGTCGACCTGTTCCTCTCGACGCTGCCCGAGGAGAACCGGTCGAAGCGGGCGACGATGGCGGCGAGCGTCTACGTCGGGGCGCTGGTCGCCGGCGAGGAGCGGTCCCAGACGGCCGTCGCCGACGCGACGGACGTCTCTCGGCTGACGATCCAACAGCGCTGGAAGGGGATTCTGGAGGCGGCGGGACTGGAAGCGCCCGACTGGTAGCTACGAGGGCTGGCCGCGGCCCTCGCGCTCGGGCGTGAGGTTGCCGTGTTCGTCGATCTCGCCTTTGACGATCCGCGTCGAGGAGATGACCTCGCCGTCGTCGGCCCGGACGTGGGGGACGACCTCGATCTCCAGCGGGTCCCGACCCTCCTCGCGGCGGAGCTCGTTGATGCGCTTGCCGCCGGTCTCGGTCTCGGGCGACACCACGAGGACGTCGAACTGCGGTTCGGTGGCGATACCGGTCGGCTCCGACAGTTCGCGGATGCTCCACTCGCGGTCGTACCCCTCGGCGAGGACGGACAGCTCCTCGGCGAGGGCGGCCCGGCGTTCGTCGAACGGCCGGACGTAGCGGTCGTCGTGGCGCGTCTTCGGCGCGAGGTCGTCGCTGGTGAGCCCGACCGTCACGTCCCCGAGTTCGAACGCGCGCTCGAACAGCGCGCGGTGCCCGTCGTGGATGGGGTCGAAGGTACCCCCCAGCGCGACTCTCATACCCCGGCCAACGGCGTGACCCGGTTTAGTGGTGTCGTCTTGCCCACTATTCGTGGGTTCCTCACACGGGTGAGCGGGGCTCGCTCACTCCTCGTCGTCGTCCTCGACGGAGATGGTGACGGGGTCGTCGGTCTCGAAGTCGTCGTCGCCGTCCCCCAGGTGGTCGTCGAGGTTGAAGACGGCGTTCAGCTCCGCCTGGACGTCGCCGACGACGTTCTCGACGAGTTCGCTGGGCGGGATGGCGCTGTACTCGTAGGGGTTGTTGCCCGCGCCGTCGCTCTCGCGCTTGCGCCGCGTCACCGTCCCCTCCTCGTGGAGCGCCGCCAGCGCCTCCCGGACGGTACTCGGGTACAGCCCCGTCGCCTCCGACACCTCGTCGCTCGTGCTCCGGGGGTGCTGGCGGAGGCTGACGTAGATTCGGGCCCGCGTCTCCGTGTCGAGGAGCCACGACAGCAGGTCGACGATGCCCTCGTCGAACTGCTCGACGGCGCGGTCGGCCTCCTGCTCGATGCGGTCGCGCACGTCGCTCCGGTCGTCGTCCTCCCGTGGATCGTCTGCAGACATACGTTGTCTCTACGAGGACAAAAGGAACTGCCGGATAAAAACCTTGGCTCGGACGGTCACCCCTCGAGCAGTTCCCTCGTCGTCCGGTGCCGGTGGCGGAACATCGGCTCGAAGCCGACGACGCCCAGTGGCCCGACGGCCCGGCCGAGCGGCCCGCCGGGGAGTTCGTACTCGACGTGGTCCTCGACGACCGTCTCGTCGCCGTCGGCGTAGAAGCGGTGGGTGTGTTCCCAGTGGGGGAACGGCCCCTCCCGCATCACGTCCCGGAACATCGCCTCGCCGTCGCCCTCCTCGCGGGCGACGATCTCCGAGACCCAGCGCTGGCGCGGCCCGACGCCGAAGGGCCTGATCGAGGAGACCACCGTCGATCCGTCCTCCAGCACCTCGGGGTCCGGTTCGCCGTCCGGGCCGCGGCTCTCCTCGATACGGAGGTGCATCCAGTCCGGCGTCAGCGCGACCAGGCCGTCGCCCGAGGCGTGGAACGCCCAGACCTCCGACAGCGGTGCCGCCACCCGGACCCGACGCTCGTAGGTGTCCATACCGAGCGTGGGCGCGGCGCAGGGAAAACGTCGGTGGTCGCGGCGACCCGGTCGGGGGCCAGCGTCGCTCTCAGGGCCAGATACCCGCCTCTTCGGCGGCGTCGACGACGCGCTCGATGGCGACGACGTACATCGCGGTCCGGAACGTCTCGGCGTCGGTACTCTCGTAGGCGTCGACCAGGTCCCGGAAGGCGTTCGTGATGACTCGTTCGAGTTCGTCGTTGACGCGCTCCTCGTCCCAGTAGAACCGCTGGCGGTTCTGGACCCACTCGAAGTACGAGACGGTGACGCCGCCGGCGTTGGCGAGGATGTCCGGGAAGACGTAGACGTCCCGCTCGGCCATCACGTCGTCGGCGGCCGGCGTCAGCGGACCGTTGGCCGCCTCGACGATGATGTCCGCCCGCACGTCTTCGGCGATGTCGGCGTCGATGGCGTTCTCCAGGGCCGCCGGCACCAGCAGGTCGACGTCCATCGTCAGCAGATCGCGGTTGCCGAACTCCTCGTCGGCCCCCTCGTAGCCGGTGACGGACCCGGTCTCGCGCTTGTGGTCCTTGACCGCCTCCGCGTCCAGCCCGTCCCCGTTGTACACCGCCCCCGAGGAGTCGGAGACGGCGACGACGCTCGCGCCCAGTTCGTCGATGAGCCGGGCGGCGACCGACCCGGCGTTGCCGTACCCCTGGACCGCGACGGTCGCCTCCTCGATGTCCCGGCCCAGGTAGTCGAACGCCTCCCGCGTCGTCAGCATCACGGACCGGCCGGTCGCCTCGGTCCGGCCCTCGCTGCCGCCGGACTCGATGGCCTTGCCGGTGATGACGCCCGGTTCGGTGGTGTTCTCCAGGGTCTCGTAGGTGTCCTTGATCCAGTTCATCTCCCGCTGGCCGGTGTTGACGTCCGGCGCGGGGATGTCCCGGTCCTCGCCGATGATCGGGCGGAGCTCTTTCGCGAACGAGCGTGTCAGGCGCTCCATCTCGTCGGCAGAGTAGTTCCGCGGGTCGACCTTGATGCCGCCCTTGCCGCCGCCGTAGGGGATGTTGACGGCGGCGCACTTGTACACCATCCAGCCGGAGAGGGCCTTGACCTCGTCGCGGGAGACCTGCGGGTGGTAGCGGATGCCGCCCTTGTACGGGCCGCGGTCGCCGTTGAACTGCGAGCGGAAGCCCTTGAACACCTCGATGGAGCCGTCGTCCATCTCCACCGACAGGGTCGTCTCCAGCACCCGTTCGGGGTGTTTCAGCCGTTCGAGCACGTCCGTCGAGTACTCGAGGTACTCGGCGGCGTCCTCGATCTGCTCCTGCAGACTCTCGAACGGGTTCACCTCGTCGGACATAGCCTAGCCGTCTGCCACTGTCACCAAAAGGATACCGCCAGCGTGGCCGGTCGTCGCCCGAGAGCGTCGCCGTCACGTCCCCGACAGAGGGAAGTGTCGGCCGGTCGCTCCTGGACCTATGCCGACGGACATCACGACCCGCGTCGTCGAGACAGTCCGGGACGTGGCCGGCGAGGACGGCTGGTGCTCCCGGGCGCAGGTGGACTCGCTGATGGGCGCGACGACGGTCGACAAACGGGAGGTCGACCGGGCGCTGCGACGCGCCGTCGCCGAGGGCCGACTGGAGAAGGCCGGCGACCGCTACCGCCCGCCGGCGTAGTCACTCGCCCGCGAGGGACCGGCGGAGTCCGCGGACCTCGTCCAGGACGGCCCGCCACTGTTCCGGGGTCCCGGGCAGGTCGTCGTCGCGGTCGCCCCGGACGCTCGCGGCCCGCTCGGCGATCCGCCGGTGGACCGCCGCGGGGTCGTCGAGCGCGCGCAGCCGCAGCTCCGCCCCCGCGCTCCCGGCCGTGTCGACGGCGACGGTCCCGTGGTCGAACAGGGTCCCGAGAACCCCCTGGGAGAACGAGGTGTTCTGGACGTGTCGGAGCGGCAGTTCCGTCACCGTCACCCGGAGGAGCCCGGTCCGGTGGTACAGCGCTCGCTCGGTCAGGACGTAGCCGGTGGTCCGCCGCCAGAGCCACACGCCGACCACCGGCAGGGCCACCGCGACGAGCGTCAGCAGGCCGCCGGCGGCGACCACGGCGGCCGTCGGAAGCGGCGATCCGGTCGCCACGAGCGCCGCGACCAGCCCCACGATCAGCCCGAGCGGGAGCCCCGCCGCCAGGCCCTGCAGGACGACGCGTCGGCGGGGCTGGCCGGCCCAGACGACGCGCTCCCCGTCGACCGGGACCCCGTCGGTGGCGCTCATCGCGCTCGGTCCTCGTCGTGGGCGTCGACGCCGCCGGCGTCCTCGGACTCGTCCGTCGTGTGCCCGTCCCCGTCGAGGGTCCGGCGGATCGCTCGCAGTTCGCCGAGGATGTCGGCCAGCACGTCGTCGGTCGACCGCTCGCCCTCCCCGGTCGACTCTCCCTGAGCGGCGGTGACCCGTCGGGAGAGTCGCTTCTGGACCGACTGCGGGTCCGCGACGCCGTCGAGGGTCATCTCGACGCCGGAGCCGCCGGCGGTGCTGATCATCACGTCGCCGTAGCCGAAGTAGCGGCCGACGGCACCCGCCGAGAAGGAGGTGTTCTGGATCTTGTCGAACTCGATCTCGGTGACGGCCCGGCTGAACACGCCCGTCTTCTTGTAGACGCCCTTGGTCGTGATGACGTAGTCCGTGTTGGACTGCCGGAGGTACGCCGAGACGACGATCACCAGTCCGAGTCCGAGCAGCAGTATCAGCGGGACGCCGACGAGGTAGGCCCCGTAGAGCGACTCGGTGGCGGGCTGGCCCGACCAGACGACCTCCTCGTCGTCGTCCAGCGCGAGCCAGTCGTGGTCCGTGGACATACGCGAGGGGTCGCCGCCGCGGGCAAAAAACGCTCCGCGTCCGTCCCGCCGAGCGGTGGTGTTTTGTGGGCTATCGCCGTCCAATCGGACGTGACTCGGCAGCCCTCCACCACTGCGACGCTCACGCTGATCGCGGTCCTGGCGGTCGCCCTCGCGGCCGTCACGCTCCCGTCGGCGGTCGACCCCTCGCTGGGTGCCGGCTCGGGGTCCGGTGCCCCGGGCGGCGGCAGCGGCGACGGCGGACTGGCACCGCCGACGGCCGACGACAGCCGATCGGTGCTCCCGCCGCTCCCGTGGGTCACCGACCTGATGGCGCTCCTGCTGGCCGCCGCCGTCGCCGTCACCGTCGGCTCCCTGCTGTGGGACCGCCGCGGCCTCGCGAGGGTCGTCGCCGTCGTCGCCACCGTGGTCGGCGGGCTGTGGCTCGCCGCCGCCCTCCTGGGCAGGGGCGGGAGCGGGCGCGTGCCCGGTCGGCCCCTCGGCGGCAACGTCTCGCTGGGCGGGAGCGAGACCGTCGGCAGCACCGGGACCGTCGCGCCGTCCGCCCTCCTGGTGCTCGCGCTGGTCCCGCTCGCCGTCGGGCTGGCGCTGGTCGCCCGGGAGTGGCACTCCACCGACGCGGACGACGACGAGCCGGTGGCCGAGCGGGGGGACACGGGCGGGACGACGGCCGAGGCGGTCGGGGCCGCCGCGGGCCGGGCGGCCGACCGGGTCGCCGACGGCGCGACGCTCGACAACGAGGTGTACCGCGCGTGGCACGAGATGACCGCGTTGCTCGACGTCTCGGACCCGTCGACGACGCCGGGGGAGTTCCGGGCGGCGGCCGTCGATGCGGGGATGGACCCCGACGCCGTCGACGAGCTCACGGCGCTGTTCGAGCGGGTCCGATACGGGGGTGCCGATCGGGACCCGGTCGACGCCGAGCGCGCGGTCGAGCTGCTGCGGCGCGTCGAGGCGACCCACGCGGAGGACCGGGACTGATGCGCCGGGGCCTCGCCGTCGCGGTCGGTCTCGCGGCGTTCGCGCTGGGGACGGTCGCGCTCGTCAGCCCCGCGAGTCTCCCGCTGTCGGTGGACCGCGTCGCCGTCGCGGTCCTGGGCGTCACCGCGCTCGCCCTCGCGGGCCGGCGGCTCCGCGTCCGGTACCTGCGGCCGGTCGAGCGGGCGCGGACCGCCGACGTGGAGCGGCGGCCGGAGACGCCGCCCCCCGGGGGCGCGCTCGACGAGGTGTTCGCGGCCGACGGCACCGAGGGCTACCTCCTCGGCGAGGGGACTCGCCAGCAGGGACGGCTCAGGCGGGTCGCCGTCGAGGCGCTCGTGCGGGACGGGGCCGACCGGGCGAGCGCCCGCGAGCGGGTCGAGCGCGGCACGTGGACCGACGACCGGACCGCGGCGGCGTTTCTCGCGCGGGGGGACGCGGCCGACGAGCGGTCCCCGGCCGGCCTGCGCGGACTCGTCGGCGGCGAGCCGAGCTACGAGACGCGGCTCGGGGCCGCCGTCGACGCCGTCGCGGCGCGGGCCGGACACGACTTCGACGGCGGCGGAGACGACGCCGAACCGTCCGTCCGCGAGCGGCTCCGGGCGCGGGTCGAGCACGTCGACCGGGCACCGCCCGAGGAGGCGATGCGGCGGGAGGCACCGACGACGCGCTCGACCGACCACTGGCTGGGCGTCGGGGCGGCGGCGCTCGCCGCCCTCGGCGTCGGCGTGCTGACCCGCCAGCCGGCGGCGATGCTGCTGGGCGTGGTCGGCGTCGGCTACGCCGCCTACGCCCGCTCCCGGTCCCCGCCGGACCCGACGCTCACCGTCGAGCGGTCGCTCTCGGAGACCGAGCCGCGGCCGGGCGACCCCGTCACCGTCGAACTCGCCGTCACCAACGACGGGGCGACGACGCTGCCGGACCTCCGCGTCGTCGACGGCGTCCCGCCGGGCCTCGCGGTGACCGACGGGACGCCGCGCCACGGGACGGCGCTCCGGCCCGGCGAGACGGCGACCGTCGAGTACACCGTCACGGCCCGCCGCGGCCGCCACGAGTTCGGCCCGGTCCACGCGCTCGTCCGCGACGTCGCCGGGGCGACGGCGGTCTCGGTCCGGGTCGACGCGGCGACGCCGACGACGATCGCCTGTCGGCCGACCGTGCGGGCACCCGGCGTGACGCTCCCGCTGCGCGAGCCCGACACCCGCCGGACCGGCCGCGTCGCCACCAGCGACGGCGGGGCGGGGACGGAGTTCTTCGCCACCCGGGAGTACCGCGCCGGCGACCCGCTGGGCCGGGTGGACTGGCACCACCGCGCCAAGACCGGCGACCTCGCGACGGTGGAGTTCCGGACGGAGCGGACCGCGCCGGTGGTCGTCCTCGTCGACACGACGCCGCGGGCGGTCGTCGGGCCGGAGGCCGACGGGGTGACGGCCCTCGACCGCTCGGTGGCGGCCGCGGGGGAGCTGCTGGCAGCCGGGCTCGGGGCCGGCCACCGCGTCGGCCTCGCGGCGCTGACGGCCCCGGACTGCTGGCTCCCGCCCGGCAGCGGCGACGACCACCGCGCCCGCGCCCGTGAACTGCTGGCCACGGACCCGGCGCTGTCGGCGGCCACGGGCGACCACGACCGCCTGACCGACCTCGACCTCGACTGGCTCCGCGGGCGACTCCCCGCCGGGGCGCAGGTGGTCGTGGTCTCGCCGCTGCTGGAGCGGGGCGTCGCCGCGGCGGTCAGACGGCTCGACGCCCACGGTCACCCCGTCACCGTCGTCAGTCCGGCCCCGACGAGCGGTCGGACGCCGGCGACCCGACTGGCGGCCGTGTTGCGTGGGTTCCGGTGTTCGGACCTCAGAGCCGCTGGCGTCCCGGTCGCGGACTGGGACTGGGACGAACCGCTCGCGGTCGCGACCGACCGGCTCGTCGGGGGGCGGTCCGGGTGACTCGCTACGCGCCGCCGCGCACCAGCCTCGCGCTCTCGGTGGTGGCGGGACTGGTCCCCGTCGGGCTGGCCGGTGCCTACGGCTGGCTCGCGCTCGCCTGTACGCTCGGCGGCGTCTGTACGCTCGCTGTCGGCGTCGTGGTCGGGTCCCGGCGGGCGGTGACCGTCGGGGCCGCGGTCCAGACCGTCGGCGTCCTCGCGGCCGGCGTCGCGGGCACGCCGGCCTGGCTGGCGCTGGCCGCCGGAGTCGCGGCCCTCGTCGCGTGGGACGTGGGCGGGACCGCGGTCGACCTCGGCGTGCAACTGGGCGCGGACGCCGACAGCCGGCGGCTCGAACTCGTCCACGCCGGGGCGACGACGCTCGTGGGCACCGCGACGGCGACCGTCGGCTACCTGGCCTACCAGGTCCAGGTCGGCCGGCGGCCCGTCACCGCGCCGGTGCTACTGGTCGTCGCCGCGCTCTGCCTGGCCGTGGCGCTGTCGCTGAGCGAGCGGTGAGAAAGGGAAGAGTGGAGGCGTGTCAGCCGTCGGCGATCACATATAGCCGAGGTCGCGCAGGCGCTCCATCAGGTCCTCCTTGTCCTGGGCGCGGCCGGCGCGCTCGGTCGTGTTCTCCATGTCCTGCAGCCAGGCGGGCTCCTCGGCGGACTTGTCCGTCGAGACCTCGCTGCCCAGCGAGCGGAACCCGGCGAAGTACTTCGGCGAGACGGGCACGTCCTCCTTCTCGATGCCCTCGGGCAGGTCGTCCTGCCCCTGCGGGACGTAGCCCTCGTCGGGGTAGCCCTCGACGGTGTCCGGGACGACGAAGTTCCAGAACGCCTCCCAGACGTCGGCCTCCTTGAACTGGAGGATCGGCTGGATGCGGTCGTGGGGCGGGTAGATGTCGGGGTCGTGGCGCGGCGAGAAGAACGTCTCGTCGGCGCGGGACTCCTGCTCGTCCCAGCGGATCCCCGAGAGGATGCCGTCGACGTCGTACTCCTCGATGGCGTCGTTGAGCGCCACCGTCTTCAGGAGGTGGTTGCCGACGTACGTATCGAGGAGGAACGGGAAGGTGTCCTCCTCGTACTCGAGGATGTTGCGGACGTGGTGCTGGTTGTGCTCCGAGAGGTCGTCGATGGCGATCTCGTCGCCGGGTTCGAGCCCCTGCTCGTCGACGACGTCGCCGACGTCCTCGTTGCGCGCCCAGATGACGTCGAGGTCCCACTCGTCGGCCCAGTGTTTCGTGAAGTCGATGAGCTCGTCGAAGTGCTGGTAGTGGTCGATGAACACGACCGGCGGGACCTCCAGGTCGAACCGGTCGGCGACCTCCTTGACGAAGTACAGCGTCAGCGTCGAGTCCTTGCCGCCGGTCCACATCACGACCGGGTTCTCGTACTCTTCGAGGCCCTGCTTCGTGACCTCGATGGCCTTCTCGAT
The DNA here is from genome assembly GCF_029338195.1 of Haloarcula litorea. NCBI lineage: Archaea > Methanobacteriati > Methanobacteriota > Halobacteria > Halobacteriales > Haloarculaceae > Haloarcula > Haloarcula litorea. The sequence goes on along the minus strand of NZ_CP119779.1, from coordinate 2,439,818 downwards.
CTTGTGGTTGACCGTGGGGTACTCCTCGGGCTCTTCGCCCTCGCCGTCGGTGTAGTCGACGTCGAGGTAGTCGGGGAACTCGTCGGACATCGTGTAATGAGATATAATTAGCTGTTGTAAGTACTTTTTGGACAGTCGACAGGTTTGGGAGAGGATCGCACACACCGCCCCGTCGGCGACCGGTCGGCACCCTTTTTCACGGTCTCGGCCCTCGTGGTGAACGATGCACGACCGACTCGCCGCCGCGGCGACCGTCTGCCGGCGGTGGCTCGCCCTCTACGTCCCCGTCGCCGCCCTGGTGTTCGGCGCGAGTACGCTCGCCGGCTTCCTGCTGGGGAGCGCGATCCCGATCGAGTCGCTCCCGACGCCCGAGGCGGGCGGCTCGAACCCCTTCTTCCCGGACCGGCTCACCACCGTCTCCATCGCGGTCAACAACCTCCGCGCGATGCTGGTGATGCTGCTCGGCGCGGTGTCGATCGGCATCGTCACGGTCTTCGGCCTCGTCCTGAACGGCCTGCTGATCGGCGTCGTCGTGGCGCTGGCGGTTCAGGAGCTGTCGCCGGTGGTGGTACTGGCGCTGCTGGTCCCTCACGGGGTCATCGAGATCCCGGCGCTGCTGGTCGTCGCGGCCGTCGGCCTCCGGTTCGCCCGCTTGACGGTCCGATACCTCAGAGGGCTGGAGGAGGAACTCGTGACGCGGCGGGACCTCCGGGAGGCCGGGTGGCTGGTCGCCGTCGCCGCGGTGCTGATACTCGTCGCCGCCTACGTCGAGGCGACGGTGACGCTGGAACTGGCCGATCGGGTCGCCGGCGGTGAACTGACCGTCTGAGACTGCGCGGAGAAGCGGTGGCGGCGGGGTTCAGCTGATGAACTCGTTGTCGCGCCAGTTGACGCCGTCTTCCTCGTCCTCGTCGGCGGGGTCCTCGACGACGTTGATGGAGGCGGGCCGTTCCTCGCCGTCGACGATGCGGACGGCCTCGAGGGACTCGTCGACGGAGGCGATGGCGGTCAGCGTCCCCTTCTCGGCGATCTTCGCGACCTCGCAGAGCACCTCGAACATCTCGTACTGGAGGGCGGTGTTCTGGAGGACGGTCTCGCGGTCGCCCTTGAAGCAGGCGTACTCGACGAGTTCTGACTCGATCTCCTCCTCTTCCTCTTCGAGCGCGCCCCACTGCGGGCCACCGCCCGACGATCCGACGCTGGCCGCACCGGGCGGCCCCATCTCGTCGGGGTCCTCCTCGTACACCCGGTTCTCCGTGACGCTGGCCTTCAGTTGGGCTGTCGGGGTGTACTTGCTGATGCTGTCGTCCTCGGCGACGGCGCTGACGATGAGCGTGTTGTTCCGGCGGGTGATGTCCACGTCAGCGATCTCGGGTGGGAGGTCGGGGTCTTCGAAGAAGTCGTACGCGTCTTCCAGTGGCAGTTCGAGTGTCGAGTGGAGTCTGTATACACGGCTGGTCATGGTTGGGAAGTGTGTCGTCGACGGCCCTCCGCTGACGCTGTCGTCACCCCATATAGGACCCACCGACATATATGGTCTGCCCTTCGGCCCGATGGCGGTCGCTGCGGGCTCGTTCGCGGCGGCCAGTCCCTCGAGCGGAAAATTACGCCGCTCTCGGGAGCGGATCGCCGGTCAGTCGTCCGCCGCGGCGGGATCGCCCCGGCCCTCCGACTCGATGCTCGGGGGGTACTCGCCGCGGTCGAGCCGCAGGTCCGACGCCGGGCGGGCCATACACGTCAGGGCGTACTCCTCCCGCTCCCGTTCGGTGAGTCCGCGAGCGGCCGGCTGGACGACCTCGCCCTCGACGATCTCGGCCGAGCAGGCGAGACACATCCCCACCCGACAGGAGTACTCCTGGGCGATGCCCTCCTCGATGCACCGCGACAGGATCGTGTCCTTGTCGGAGACGGTGATCGTCTCGCCCGTCCCGACGAACTCGACGGTGTAGTCGGTCATACCCCCGCGTTCGGAACCCCCCGGCAAAACTCTTTATTCCCGTCGCGACCCCGCGTTCCGGCAGTCGGAACGATTTTCTCTCTGGGGTTAGGACGGGCGAGCATGACCACACGCGAGTACGACGTGACCGTCGTCGGGGCGGGCACGTCGGGCTGTTACGCCGCGGCGACGCTGGCCGACGCCGGCTACGACGTCGTCGTCGTCGAGCGGAAAGACGCGGAGGAGGCGGGCCACATCGCCTGCGGAGACGCGCTGAAGGGGGCCAGCGACTTCCCCGAGGCCATCCCGAAGTCCCAGCTGGAGCCGGCGTTCACCAACACCGGCGTCGACCACGGCCGCTTCGAGATCCCCCAGGAGGACACCGTCCTCGAGATCCCGGTGCCCGGCGAACTCGCCGTCATCGACCGCTGGGAGTACGGCCGCTGTCTCATCGAGGGGGCGGAAGACGCCGGCGCGGAGTTCCACTACGACACGGTCGTCCAGAACGTGCGACAGGCCGACGACGGCACCGTGACCGGCGTCGATGCGACGCGGAAGGGCGAGCCGGTCACCTACGAGTCCGAACTGGTCGTCGACGCCGCCGGGGCGCTGTCGCTCCTGCAGGACAAGGTCGACTTCGACGGGAGCACCTTCGACACCAACGTCCAGTACTCGCAGTTCTGCTCGGCCTACCGGGAGATCATCGAGGTCGAGGAGCCGGTCGAGTGGGACGACGCCCTCGTGTTCAAGCCCACCGACCGGTCGGCGGGCTACCTCTGGTACTTCCCGCGGACCGACACGGAGATCAACGCCGGCCTGGGCTTCCAGATGAACGAGGAGCCGATGGAGCTGGTCGACGACCTGAAGGCCGACCTCCAGGGTCGCGAGGAGTTCGACGGCGCTGACGTCACGGACAAGCTCGGCGCGGCGCTGCCGACCCGCCGACCCTACGACTCGGCGGTCGCACCGGGCTACCTGGCCGTCGGCGACGCGGCGGGCCACGTCAACCCCACCACCGGCGGCGGCATCGCCGGGGCGGCCTACGCCGGCAAGTACGCCGCCGAGCAGGCCATCGAGGCCATCGAGGACGGGCGCGCGGACGACGAGGCCGCGCTCTGGGAGTACAACGTCAACGTGATGGACCACTTCGGCGCTCGCTACGCCGCCCTGGACGTCTACAACATCTTCACGACGGCCTACGACGTCGACGACCTGATGGGGCTGCTGGCCGCGCTGCCGGCGACGAACCTCGCCGAGGCGCTGTACTCCGGCTCGACGGACGTGGGGCTGGGCCTGAAGATCAAGACGGCCGTCAAGAGCGTCGGCCACTGGGGCACGATCTACGACCTCTACCAGACGAAGAACCTGGCCGACCGCCTGCTCGACCACTACGAGGACTACCCCGAGGACCCCGCGGAGTTCGGCCGGTGGCAGGACGAGCGCGACGCCATCATGGACGACGTCTACGAGGTCACCGGGGCGGACGCCAAGTACTGAGCGGTTCGGCGCTGCTCGTCGTGAACGACTCGCCGTCCACCTTGTTGTCAATCGGTACAAACGTTTATACCGGATACTGACAGAGTGTTATGGTAGACGCGCCGCACGCGGGGGCGTGACGAGGGGTCGGGCGGATCGACGGGAGCCGCGAGTGCGGGGTGTGGGGGAAACGATGCAGGGACAGAGCCACCTGCCCGGGCAGCGAGGGCTGTCGCCGGTCGTCGGCGTCGTCCTGCTGATCGGGATCACGATGCTGCTCGCGGCGACGACGGCGACGGTCCTGTTCGGCCTCGGCGAGGACGCGCGCGAGCGGGCCACGCCACAGGCGGCGTTCGACTTCGACTACGACGCGAGCGGGGCCGACGCGCTGGCGATCACGCACGCAAGCGGCGACACCGTGACGGCGGGGCGGCTGTCGGTGGTCGTACGCGACGCGACGGCGGCGGGGGACCCGAACGGTCGGTACCCGTTCGAGCAGTTCGGCTCACTCGGCGCGAGCGCGGCCGTCGCCGCCGGCCACGGCGTGACCGTCACCGGGGCGACGCCGATCGGCGTCTCGGACCTCGATCTGAGCGGAGCGACCGTCGCCGTCGTGTGGCACGCGCCCAACGATCGGCGGACGGTCACGCTATCGAGTTGGACCGGCCCCCGGGGCTGACTACCAGCAGCGGTCGACGGCCCCCGCCAGGGTGTCGACGCCGACGGCGAGGGTCCGCTCGTCCACGTCGAACGTCGGCGTGTGGTGACCGCCGGGGTGGTCGGTGCCGACGCCCACGTAGCAGGCCAGCCCGCCGCGCTCCTGGACGCGGGCCATCAGGTAGGTGGCGTCTTCGCTGCCGCCGAGTTCGTCGGTCCGCAGTCGCGACGTGACGCCGGTCGTCCCGCCGGCGGCCTCGTAGACGTACTCGGCGAGTTCGTCGTCGCTCTCGGCGCTCGGGGCCTCCGCGGTCGTCCGGATCTCGGCCTCGCAGTCGTGCATCTCGGCGGCGCTGTGGACGACGGTGTCGACGCGGTCGCTCATGTACTCCTTGAGGTGGGTCGTCTCGCCCCGGACCTCCCCCTCGATGCGGGCGGACTCGGGGACGATGTTGGTCGCGGTCCCGCCCTCGACGACGCCGGCGTTGACCCGCGTGTCGCCGTCGCCGTGCCGGCGGATGGCGTGCATGTTCTGGACCGCGGTCGCCAGCGCCTGGACGGCGTCTCGGCCCTGCGCGGGGTGGCCGCCGGCGTGGGCCGTCTCGCCGGTGAACGTCACCTCGAACTGCCGCACGGAGAGGAACCCCCCGACGCCGGCGACCACCTCGCCGGTCGGGTGGTCCAGCCCGACGTGGACGGCGTAGAGGCGGTCCACGTCGTCCAGCACGCCGCTCTCGGCGACGGCCTTCCCCCCGCCGATGACCTCCTCGGCGGGCTGGAACAGGACGTGGAACGTCCCCGCGAAGTCGCTCTCGGCGACGGCTTCGAGGACGCCGACGCCGATGGCCGCGTGGGCGTCGTGGCCGCAGGCGTGCATATACCCCTCGTTGTCCGAGCGAAAGCCCGCGTCGGCGGGGACGTGGCTCGTCTCGTCGGACTCGGTGATCGGGAGGGCGTCGATGTCGACCCGCAGCGCGACGGTCGGTCCCTCGCCGCGCTCGATCGTCGCGAGCGCGCCCGTGAGTCCGCCGACGCACTGATCGAGCACGTCCTCCCGGGCACCGGCCTCGCGGGCGCGTTCGTGCCAGTCCGCGAGCGTCTCGTCGTCGGGGACGGCCATCCGCGCCTCGTCGTCGAGGATCTCGGGGCCGACGCGCAGGTCGTCGACGCCGATCCGCTCGACTTCCTCGACGATGCGGCTGGTCGTGTAGAACTCGCACCACGCGGGCTCGGGGTGGCTGTGGAGGGCTCTGCGGAGCGCGACGAGTCGGTCGTGTCGGGCCTCGTCCATACCGGCCGAAGGACCCGGGGGGACTTATGCCCCGCTCCCCGGCGGCGTGCGGCGCTCGACCTCGACCTGGACGCGGATGCCCGGCGGGAGCTGTTCGGCGGTCACCTCGCGGGCGAACTCGTCGTGGCCGACGATGTTGAGGACCCGCTCGTAGACGGTGTAGCTCCACGGCTCGAAGGAGCCGCCGTCGGGACCAAGCGTCTTGGACTGTGGAACTCGGAGCTTCGTGACCGGTTCCTGCTGTGGCCCCTCCAGTTCGACGCCGCGGCGCTCGGCGCGCTCTTTGATGTCCGCCACGACGTCGTCGAGGCGGTGTCGGTCCCCACTGGTCAGGGTGAGAGTCGTGACGAACGGCATCTGGTCGGGTTGTCGCCCGCGCGGAGTAAAAGGCTCTCCGCTTCGCTCGCCACCACTCCCGCCGGCCGGGTCACGGGGCCGGCTCCTCGGCGTGTGAGGGAGCGCTCGGCGGGACGGCCCTGCCGCGTGCTCCGATATTCACTTAAGTCCCGCCGTTGTAAAAAGGAGTAATGATAGAGGCCACGAGCGCGGGAGCCATCCTCTTTCGCGATACGCGTGGCCGGCGGGAGTACCTGCTGCTCAAGAGCCGCCCCGGCGACTGGGAGTTTCCCAAGGGCGGCGTCGAGGGTCAGGAGGAACTCCAGCAGACCGCCATCCGCGAAGTGAAAGAGGAGGCCGGGATCGACGACTTCCGGCTCTTGGACGGTTTCCGCGAAGACTACGACTACGTGTTCGAGGCGAACGGCAACACCATCCACAAGACGGTCCACCTGTTCATCGCCCGGTCCTTCGAGGCGTCGGCCGAACTGTCGACCGAACACCGGGACCTGCAGTGGCGCGACTACGAGCAGGCCGTCAACACCGTCACCCAGGACGGCCCCCGCGAGATACTGGAGGAGGCCCACGAGTTCCTCGACGAGAAGCTCGAAGAGGAAGCCGAGGAGTGAGCGCCGCAGCCGGTCGGTATCGCCGGCGTCGAGTGGATACGCTGTCTCCCCGGAATCTTTTTGTGTGAATCCGTAGACCCACAAATTAGATATGATACTCGGGTTCGACGAGGACGCGTTCAAGAAATCGGTCGGTGTCGTCTTCGCCGTCCTCCTGTTAGTCGGATTCGTCCCGATCATCGGCGACCTGATCCGGCTCGTCCCCACGATGAAAGAGATCGCCCTCGGGGCGGTCGTCGTCGCGATGTTCACGAGTATCGCGGACACCACCGAGGGGATCAAGTTCGCCCTCGTCACCGGGATGATCGCCGCCGTCCTGTTCAACCTCGTCTACATCCCCGCGCAGTTCGTGCTCGGGGGCCTCCTCAGCGCGACCGGCGGAACCGAAGGCGCTGCGGGGATGGCGATGATGGCCGGGTTCGGCGCGCTGACCAACCTCGTCGGACTCGTGTTCTTCTCGCCCGTCGGGTACACCATCGGCGGCGTCATCGGGGCCTACCTCAACGAGGACTGAGCCGCGGTCGCCGAGGGTGCCGTGCGCAGCCCGCCGGCCGGGTGCTGTCGGATACACCGAAATATACGCTCTCGTTTACTTTCCTCTACCCGACACTATTGTCGTCAAATTTATGTGATATTGGGGTGAGCCTTACACAGAGGTTCCAAAGATGCTCGAAGACGGACTCTCGTACCCGATGGAAGGCGACAGCTGGATCGCGCGGATACTGATCGGCGGCGTACTGCTGTTCCTCTCGTTTCTCGTCGTCCCGATATTCATCTTCCAGGGCTACCTGCTGCGGGTCCTGGGCGATACGGTCCGCGGTGAGAGCGAGCCCCCGGAGTGGGACGACTGGGGCGGCCTCGTCGTCGACGGCCTGAAGGCGACGGTCGTCGCGTTCGTCTACTCGATCATCCCCATCGCCGTCATCGGCGGGATCGGGGTCGTACTGCTCGGCGCGGGCAGCGCCGCCGGCGGTGACGGAGGCGGCATCCTCGCCGGCTTCGGGCTGTTGACGGTCCTGCTCGCCATCCCGGTGTTCTTCCTCATCTACCTGCTCGTCCCGGCCGCGCTGGCGAACATGGCCGTCGAGGGGTCCCTCGGGGCGGCGTTCGACCTCAATCTGCTGAAAGACGTCGTGTTCACCGCCGATTACCTCGTCGCGGTCCTGATGCCCATCGTCGTCGGTATCGCGGTCAACATCGTCACGCAGGTGCTCGCGATCACCATCGTCGGACTGCTGCTGGTGCCTTTCATCACCTTCTACGGACAGGTCGCCGTCTTCCGGATGTTCGGCCTGGCGTTCGCGAACCAGACGGACGGATCGAGCGGTGGCGCGACCGGCACGACCGCGACGGTCTGAGGCGACGCCACCGTCGTCGTTTTTAACGTCTGCCGGCCAACCGGTAGTGTGGACCGTGCCGACTCCGAGTTCGCCTTCGAACTGCGTGTCTGCCAGTGGGCCGAGCGGTCGTGGGAGCCCGAGCGAGCCGACTCCGCGGTGCTGGTCGCCCGCCAGCTGGGCACCAGACGCCGCCGCTGGGACACCGTCGTCATAGAGTGTGATCCCGCGGGCCTGCGCCGGCGGGCCGCGTTCGGTCCAGAGGCGCTGGACTCGGACCTGTTGCACGTCGTCCGCCACGCCCCCGCGGAGTGGAGCTACTACCGCGACGCACTGCCGGACCCCGGCTACCCGTGGCGGTACGTCCGGGAGGCGATCCACGCGGCGGCCGACTGCGACGCCGTCGAGTCGCGCAAGCGCGGCAACCGGATCGAGATCCGGCGTCGCCACCGCTACCCCGACTGGGCCCGGCGGATCGTCGCCGTCGAGAACAAGCCGGACCTCTCGGCGAGCGCCGCCCGCGACCTGGCCGACCAGCTCGAACGCGACGTGGCCCTGGGACTGGCCGACGAGGTGTGGGTCGCGACCGCGTCGACCGACGAGCGCGTCGAGCCGATCCTGCTCGCCGACCTTCCCTCGGGGGCCGGCGTCCTGACCGTCGACACGGACGAGGGGACCGCCGAGGCCGTGTGGCAGCCGCGCTCGCTCGACCCGTCCGAGCCGGGGACCCGCGTCCTCGACCGGCCCGAGGACGGCCGGAGCGCGGCCCGCTTCGAGTACGCCGACCCCGAGTGGAAGGCCGAGAAGCGCCGCGTGATCGCCGAGCGCGCCTACGCCCGCGGGTGGCGTGCCTACGCGGACACGATGCGACCCGACTGCCGGCACTTCGCACTCGAACGAGCGGAGAGCGGGGTCTACCCACGCTGTGGGGCCAAGGAGAAGACGCCGACACAGAGCGAGTGTCGCGGCGGCTGTCCGGCGTTCGAGCCGGAACCCCCGGCCTGGCGGGCGGAGGGGTGGCCGATCGAGGGCGGCCCGGGGAGCGCGATCAAGCGACTGCTGGCGCGCCGCCGCCGCCGTCGCCGGCCCGGGCTGGAGGAGTAGTCAGTCCTCGACGACTTCGACGTCGACGTCCTCGCGCGCGACCGCCAGCCGGAACGTCGGGACCGTCTTCTGGACCACCTCGACGATCCCCTTGTCCGCGAGGCTGCGGAGCGCCGATCGCACCTCGTCGACCTCGGGGTCCTCGCCGGCCTCGCGCAGCGCGTGCAGCACCGAGACGACGCTCTGACTCTCCGCGTCCGGCCCCGCGATCACCTCCGTCACGCGGGCCTGCAGCGGCGAGACCGTCACCGTCTGGACCCGGTCGGACCCCTCGCCGTCGACCAGCTCCGTCGCCTCCGGCGTCGCACAGATGAGGCTGTCCTCGTCGCGGTAGTAGTACTCCTTCAGCTCGGACTCGAGGTACTGGTGGACCTCGCTCCCGCTGTCCATCCCCCACAGCTCCTGGAGTTCGCCGTTCTTCGTCGGCTGGTGGGCGACGACGTCGGCCAGTCGCTCGCGGGCCTCCTCCGAGAGGGTCATCGCTCGACCCTAGCGCGGTGGGTGTTACAAGCGTTCTGGAATGGACGACCAGCGAAGGTATTTCTCTCTCCAACCCCTTGCGCGTGTAGATGTCCCGTTCCCGGCTCGGTCCCGTCCTCGTGGCCGCCCTCGTCGTCGTCGCCGTCGCACCGCTGACCGCTGTCGGCCCGGCCGCGGCCGCCGACGCTCGCCTGACGCTGACCGACGCGACGGTCACGCCCGGGACCCCCACGACCGGCGCACCGATCACCGCCGAGCCGACGGTGCGGCTCTCGGCGGGGAGCAACACGTCGCTCGCCCTCGACAGCGTCCGCGTCGTCCGGCCGGCCGCCGGCACGGAGCCGCGGGTCCTCGGCAACGCGACCGACCTCGGGACCCTCTCGCCCGGCGAGACGCTGACGGTGCCGGTGACGTTCACCGTCGACGCGCCGCGAGTGTACGACCTCGAACTGGTCGTCGTCGGCACCGACAGCGACGGCGACACGGTCCGGGCGACACGGCCGCTGACGGTCGGCGTCGAGCGCGGCGCGCCGCAGGTCGAGCTGCGGGCCGAGCGGCTGGTCGCGGGTGCCGACTCCCCCGTGACGGCGGTCGTCTCGAACCCGACGACCGGGCCGCTCCGCGGGATCGAGGTCGTCGTCACCGACCCCGAGACCGGCGAGCGGACCCGCCGGACGGTCGCGAGCCTCGCCGCCGGCGCGTCGGAGACGCTGAACCTCTCGGTCCGGCCGGCCGAGGCGGGCGAGGGGACCCTGGCCGTCAGGACGACCTACACCACGCCGGTCGGCGTCGAGCGGACCGCGGCCTTCGGCAAGAACGTCACCGTCGATCCGCCGACGACGGACGTGGGCGTCAGGGCCGGTCCCGCACAGCAGGACGACACCGACCAGGTCGCGGGCGGGCTCTCGGGACTCGTCGGGGGCGGTGCGAGCGCGCTGCAATCGCAGTCCAGTGACGACGAGCGGAGCGCCCGCGAGTCCCGCGTCGACGTGACGGTGACGAACTTCGGGAACGTCCCCGTCGAGGACGTCGTCGTCCGCGGGGAGACGCCCGACGGGGAGCCACTGGACGCCGTCGGCCGGCTGTCCGTGGCCGACGCCCTCGAACCGGGCGAGTCCGGGACCGTGACCGTCGACCTCTCGCGCGTGTCCGCGACCGACGGCGTCCGGTTCGTAGCGGCTTACGACGAGCCGTCGGGCCGGGCGACGAACGCGACGCTGTACGGCTACAGCGCGGCCCGCGGGAACGCCACGCTGACCGGACTCGACGTGCGCGTCGACGACGAGGGCCGCGTCACCGTCGACGGCAACCTCGCCAACACCGGCGACGGCGAGGTCGGGAGCGCCGTCGTCGCGGTCGCGCCGACGGAGTTCGTCAGCCCCGCGTACCCCCAGCGGACGTACTTCGTCGGCTCCGTCGCCGCCAGCGAGTTCGCGCCGTTCGAGCTGACGGCGCAGGCCGACGCGGCGAACGCGACCGAACTCACGGTCCGGCTGACCTACAGCGACGGGGGCGAGCGCGTCGTCGACACCGTCACGGTCCCCCTGCCGGCCGCGGACGGGACCGACCGCGGGAGCCCGACGCAGTCGCTGGGCGTCGCGCTGGTGCTGACCCTCGGCCTGGTCGCCACTGCGGCCGTCACGGTGTATCGACGCAGACGATGACCGCGACGCAACCGCGCGCGGAGCGGGCCGTGCCGCCGCTGCGGCTCGTCGACGTGACCAAGCGGTACGACGGGGGCGGCGGCCGGGTGACCGCGCTCTCGCACGTCGACTTCGCCGTCGCGCCCGGGGAGGTCGTCGCCGTCGTCGGCCCCAGCGGCAGCGGCAAGAGCACGATGCTGAACCTCCTGGGCCTGCTCGACGACCCGACGGAGGGGCGGGTCGACCTCCGGGGACGGCCAACCGTCGGCCTGACCGAGCGCGAGCGGACCGACGCCCGCAGGGAGTCGCTGGGGTTCGTCTTCCAGGACTTCCACCTGCTGCCGACGCTGACGGCCCTGGAGAACGTCCGCCTGCCGACGGCGTTCCTGCCGACTGACGCCACCGAGCGGGCCGAGAGCTTGCTGACGCGGGTCGGCCTCGGCGACCGAACCGACCACACGCCCGACGAGCTCTCCGGCGGGCAGAAACAGCGCGTCGCCGTCGCCCGCGCCCTGATAAACGAGCCCGCGGTCCTGCTGGCCGACGAGCCGACCGGGAACCTCGATCGGGACACCGGCCGGCGGATCCTCGACGAGTTCCGCCGCATCGCCGACGAGGACGGGGTCGGCGTCGTCGCGGTCACGCACGACGACCTCGTGACGGAGTACGCCGACCGCACCGTCGAACTCGTCGACGGGGTGATCCGCCGTGAGTAGGCAGTTCCCCGCGCTGTCGCTGGCCCGCCGGAACCTCACGCGCCAGCGACTGCGGGCGGCGCTTGCGGCACTCGGTATCGTCATCGGCGTCTTCGCCGTCGTGACGCTCGGGCTGCTGGGCAACGCACTGAGCGTCGCCGCGGCGGAGGAGCTGGGCGGGCTCGGCAATCAGGTCATCGTCAGCCCGGCCGAGGGCAGCGGGGACGAGACCCTGGACTCCCGGGACCTCGCGGCCGTCCAGCGGGCGGCCGACGGGCGGGGCACCGTCGTCCCGCTGAAGACCACCGGGGCGTCGGTCAGCGCCGACGGCGGACAGACGGTCGCGCAGGTGTACGGCACCGACCGGCCGCGGGCGCTGTTCGGCTCGGGCAACGGGACCGTCCCGGCCGTCCACCGCCAGGGAGCGATCGTCGGTGCCGAGGTCGCCGAGTCCCTCTCCCTGCGGTCCGGCAGCCGGATCACCGTCGAAGGCAACGAGTACCGGGTGTTCACCGTCCTCCCGGAGATCGACGCCATCTCGCCGCTCCAGGCCGACTCGGCGGTGATCCTCCCGCCCGACGAGTTCGCCACGACCGGCTACTCACAGGTGGTCGTCCAGGCCGACTCCGCGGCCGACGCCCGGGCGGTGGCCGACGGCGTCGACCGGCGGCTCAACGTCCGCCAACAGCGGGTCAGCGTCTTCTCGCTGACGAGCGTCCTCGACCAGATCAGCGAGTTCTTCGACCTCCTGAACGGGTTCCTGCTGGCCGTCGCCGGCGTCTCGCTGGTCGTCGCCGGCGTCAGCATCTTCAACGTGATGCTGATGACCGTCTCCGAGCGGCGCGGCGAGATCGGCGTCCTCCGAGCGGTCGGCGTCCACCGCAAGCAGGTCCTGCGGACGCTGCTCGTCGAGGCGACGCTGCTCGGCGTCGTCGGCGGTGCGCTGGGCGCGCTCCTCGGTACCGCGACCGTCGTGATCGTCGCGACGCAGACGGAGCTGCCGCTGTCGGCGGTGTTGCTGCCGGGCAACGCCGTCGTGCCGCTGGGCGCGTTCGGGTTCGGCGTCCTCGTCGCCCTGGTCGGCGGTCTCTACCCGGCCTACCGGGCCGCTTGGGAGCCGCCCGTGGAGGCGCTACGGGGCTAGAGGTCGCGGGCGACCCGCAGTTCCGAGTCGGTGACGGTCTCGACGGCGTTGGCGGGGACCTCGATGTCGTCGTCGTCCGCGTCGCCGTAGCCCAGCCCCTGGACGACGGCCTCGGCCACGTCCGGCTCGGGTTCGACGTAGGCGACCTGCTCGTCGGGGTCGACCTCGGTCACGATGCCGATCTGTTCGCCCTCCTGATCCATCAGGAACTTCCCCTCGTCGGCTGTCGACAGGACGGACATACGGGTCGGACCTCGGCCGGCCGGAACAAATAACCCCGGCTCCGGCGGTCACAGATCCGCGACCGTGTCGGCAACGTCGTCCCAGTGGCTCCCCCGCCAGAAGTGCTGGCCGCAGTCCCGACACCGCCAGACCGTCTCCTCGGCGGGGTCGGGCGCGTAGTCCGGCGTCGGCTCGGTGCGGTCGACGCGCTCGACGGGCGCGTTGCAGGTGCCACACCGGCTCGGCTCCTCCGCGAGGGTCAGCGGGAACCCGGCGGCGGCCAGTTCCCGGAGCTGGTCCTCCACCTCACGCTCGGTCAGCAGGACGGCGTCCTCGGCAGTCCGTGCCAGTCGCTCGTCGCGGGTGACGAGGCGGCGGCCCTCGGTGTTTGACAGCGCCAGCAGGTCCTCGTCGGATTCGGCCCCACGGTCCATCGCGTAGGCGGCGTCGTACCCGCACATCCGGAGGTACGTCGCCAGCTTCCCGAGCATCGTGTCCAGCAGGAGCGGCGGGCGTGACTCAGTCATCGAGGAACTCCCGGACGCCCTCTGGGTCCCGCGTGTTCAGGACGTCTCCAGCCTCGGCCCAGCCGCGGCGGGCGGTGTGGACGCCGAAGCGGATCTGGTCGAAGCTCCCGGGGCTGTGGGCGTCGGTGTCGATCGCGACGGTCGCGCCGGCCGCGACGGCCTGTTTGACCGCCGCACCGGAGAGGTCGAGCCGCTGCGGGCTCGCGTTGACCTCCAGCGCCGTCCCGTGGTCGGCCGCGACCTCGGCCAGTCGCTCGACGTCGACGTCCAGCCCCGGCCGTCGGTTCAGGAACCGCCCGGTCGGGTGGCCGATGACGTCGACGTGTGGGTGTTCGGCGGCCGCGACGAGTCGGTCAGTGCCGTCGCCGTCCAGGGCCGCGTGGGGCGAGGCGACGACGAGGTCGAGTTCGGCGAGCAGGTCGTCGTCGACCGAGACGCTCCCGTCCGCGGCGACGTTGGCCTCGACGCCGGTGAACACCTCGATCTCGGCGTCCGCGGCGACCGCCCGGACCTCGTCGATCTGCTCGCGCAGGTCGTCGTCGGTGACCCCGACCCCGCCGACCATCCCGGGCCCGGTCGCGTGATCGGTGATCGCGAGGTAGTCGTGGCCGAACGCGGCTGCCCCCTCGACCATCTCCGCGACGGTGTTGCTCCCGTCGGACCACTCCGTGTGGGTGTGGAGGTCGCCGCGCACGTCGTCCTCCCCGAGCAGGTCCGGGAGGGTCCCCTCGGCGGCGGCGGCCACCTCGCCGCGGTCCTCGCGGAGCTCCGGCGGCACCCACGTCATATCGAGCGCGTCGTAGACGCTCTCCTCCGTCTCGCCGGCCACTCGCTCGCCGGCCCGCTGGTCGTCGTCCTCGCCCTCGGAGACGTCGAACACCCCGTACTCGTTGACCTTCAGGTCCCGCTCGATGGCGCGGTTCCGGACCGCGACGTTGTGCTCCTTGCTGCCGGTGAAGTACTGCAGCGCCGCCCCGAACTCCTCGGGGACGACCACGCGCAGGTCCACGCGCACGTCGCCCGCGTAGACGCTGGCCTTCGTCTCGCCGGCCTCGATCACCCGGTCGACCTCGGGCCAGTCGGTGAAGGCCTCGACGACGGCCTCGTCCTCGTCGCTGGCGGCCAGCACGTCCACGTCGCCGATGGTGGGCTTCCAGCGGCGGATGGAGCCGCCGAGCGCCGCGCGCTCGACGGCCCCGACGTCCCGAAGGTACGCCTCGACCTGCTCGCCGTAGGGCCGGGCCTCGCCCAGCAGTGAGCGTGCATGAGCCTCGCGTGCGAAGTCGACGTTGTCGAGGATGTTCTCCTCGGTCTTGGGGCCGAAGCCCTTCACCTCCCGTATCTCGCCGGCCTCGGCCGCGGCCTCCAGTTCGTCCAGCGTGGTGATCCCGAGTTCCTCGTACAGCGTCCCGACCGTCTTGGGGCCGACCCCCTCGACGGCGGTCAGGGCGTCCATCTCGACCGGAAGCTCCGAACGGAGTTCGTCGAGCTCCGCGATCTCGCCCGTCTCGACGTACTCGACGACCTTCGCCGAGATGGCGTCGCCGACCCGGTCGATCTCGCCGACGGCGTCCTCGCCCTCGGCGGCCAGCCCCTCGATCGCGCCGGGGTACTCGCGGATGTTCTCGGCGGCCCGCCGGTAGGCACGGGGCTTGTACTCGACGCCGTTCGCCTCCAGGAGGTCCGCGAACTCCTCCAGTCGGTCGGCGATCTCGTCGTTCCGGCTCATCGTCGCCCCCGTCCGGCCCGGCCGGTGCCCGAGTCCGCGTCTTCGTGGCCCAACGCCTTCCGCAGGAACTTCATCCAGCGCTTCTTGTCGGCGGCCTCCTGTGCCTGAGCCTCCTGTTCGATATTCGCCGCCCCGAGCTGTTCCAGCGCGTTCAGCGCCCGGTCGATACCGATGATGGCCGTCGCCAGTTCCTGGCCGCGCTCGTAGCTGACCGCCCCCTCCTCCAGCAGGTCCCTGCGTTCGCGGCGCTCGCGTCGGAGGTTCTTCTTCGCAGTCTCGACGCGTTCGCGTTCGCCGGGCGGGACGGTGTCTCGGCGCTTGATCTCGAAGACGAACGACCGGAGGTCGATCTCCTCGCCCTGGACGGTGATCTCGTCGGGGATCTCGGCTCCGATGGTCGCACCGTCCCGTTCGATGCGCTCCAGCAGTTGTTTGCGCTCGAACTCTTGCACTATCGGCCCGTTCGGCCCAGGGGGTCTTACCCGCTTCGCTCGCCGCAGTCGGCGGCGACACCTTTTCCCTCTCTCACGCCGTGGTGGACGTATACCGCTGCCAGTGGAACGGACTCACGATGCCAATCACGTTCGCCTCGCTCACGGATCGCCACGGTGTCGAGGTCGTCGACCGGCTAGAGCGGCAACGGTACCGCTTCCACGCGGCCGATCCCGTCTCGCCGACGCCCGTCGACCCGGACGACTTCCACTTCCCGGTCGGCGCTGCGGTGGCGGTCCGGACGAGCGAGCTCGTCCTGCCGACCGTCGTCCCCGTCTACGTCCGCACCGCTGACGGCGACATGGTCGCCGAGGTGACGCAGTTCGAGCGCGAGTCGGTCCCCGACGGGGCCTACAGCCTCGACCTCTGTACCCGCATCAAGACCTACCTCCGGGTCGACACGGGCTTCGATGTCAGCGTCGATATGGAGCAGACACGGATCTCCTTCGACGAGCCGACGGATGTTCGCGTCGGTGCCCGCTCTCGACACGACCGGCCCGCCGCGACCGTGACGACGACGACCGACCCGCTGGACGTGATGGCCGCCGTCGAGACGTTCGGGTCGGCGCTGCAGACCACCGACCCGGAGCGGTCGTACCCGACGCTCCGGGGCCACCCGCCGGCGCTGGCGCTCGGCGACGAGCTCGACGTGCCGTCGACCGTCGACCGCCCCGACACCGGCGTCACCCTCGAACTGCCGCCGGACCTCGGGTCGATCTACGTCGCCGCGCCGCTGGCGTACTACCTCGGGGCAGCCGTCGAACCGGGACCCGCCCCGCGGCTGGTCACGGACGCCGGCTTCGAGTACGCCCTCACCGGCCCCGACGGCTACGAGCGCGCGGTCGAGCGGACGCTCAAGCACCTGTTCTTCCTCGACTGCCTGACCCGGACAGAGGGGTACTACGAGATCGACCTCCACGAGCGCAACGTCGTCGAGCCACACGTCGACCTCGACTTCGCGGCGCTGTACGACCGGCCGCTGGCCGAACAGGTCGCGGCGTACCTCGACGTCCCCTACGCGGTGCTCGCCGACCACGTCCCCGACTGGCGGCTCACCGCCCACGTCCAGCCGACGGCCGACAACGCAGAGCTGTTGCCGTTCGTCGTCGACGACCTCGCCATCGTCCGGACCCACACCCCCGGCGGCGCGGACCGGAGCGCCGCGACGGCGACGGAGCGGGAGTTCACCCGGTCCGGGACGGGCGATTTCACCCGCAGCGCCAGCGCCGACGGGCTCGCCCGCGCGACCGACACCCGGACCGAACGCGTCGACTACGTCGAGCCCGCGGCCACCGACACCCTCGAACAGGCCTGGCTCGGCGAGGGCGTCCCCATCGGCGCGAGCAAGCTCACCGCCGCCGCGTTCCAGAACCGCCTCGACCGGGAGACGACGGAGGGCGATATCACCATCACCGTGGTCCAGAACGACGCCCGGATGGAGGAAGAGCGGCGCATCGCCGGCGAGGTGTACGGCGACCGCGAGGACCTCCCGTTCGACGTCACCGTCCACGAGAACCTGACGACCGCCGAGCTCACCGACGCTCTGACCGACCGCAGCGACTTCTTCCACTACATCGGCCACATCGACGACGACGGGTTCGCCTGCACCGACGGGAGCGTCGACGTGCGCGAGATCGACGCCGTCGGCGTCGACACCTTCCTGTTGAACGCCTGTACCTCCTACGATCAGGGCCTGGGGCTGGTCGAAGCCGGTGCCATCGGCGGCATCGTCACCCTCAGCGAGATCCTGAACGAGGGGGCCGTCACGATGGGCGAGACCATCGCCCGCCTGCTCAACAGCGGGTTCCCGCTCCGGGCCGCGCTCACGATCGCCCGCGACGAGAGTATCCTCGGCGGACAGTACATCGTGGTGGGCGATGGGGGGATTACAGTGACACAAGCAGCGGGTGGATCGCCGAATCTCCTCTATATCCAACAGAAAGAAAATAGGTTTAATGTCAATATAGTCAGCTACGCTACAGATCAAAAGGGAATGGGAAGTATTACCGTCCCATTCATCGGAAAAAATAAACAGTACTATCTGATTTCAGGGAATATTGGCGGTTTCGAGGTGGATAAACAGCAGCTAAAAGACTTTTTGATGATGGAAGAAGTTCCAGTCCGGGCTGATGACGAACTTTATTGGAGCAGTATGTTACTTGCAGAGAACTTAACGGAGCTTACGGGCCAGCGATCGTAGCGTTATTGCCTGCCGCTACACTCCCAGCCTGCGTCAGCAGCAGCAGGACGGTGAACAGTGCGCCGGCCATTCGTGGGTGCTCTGCGATGTACTCGCGCATCTTGGAATCGGACATAGTGCACTCGACTAATCACCCCGTTGTATATTAAAAATATTTGAAAAGTTCTTACATATATTAAGTCGTATTAACCGAAGTCAGAAGTCGTCCCTCGTCGGTGTGGTCGCGCCCGTCGCGATCCGATCGGTCGGAAGTGGCGGTCCCCACGTGGCCCCACGGTCCCACGGCTACGCCGGCATATCCGGCGTCCGGTTGTTTGTTACGTGGTCACTACCCCCACTATCAGTATCGTTTTATGACCGGACACTAAATAAGTGGGTAACGATCAGAGTACCCGGAGCACCCGGGTCCGGACGGCTGCCATCGTTCGATTCGGAACGGGGAAGTCGAAAGGAACCGGACGGCTCCGGTACGCCCAGAAAAATGATAGGTTTCACGAACGTCACGTCCGGCCGCGGTCCTGCGGGGGAGCGCGGATGACGCCGGACGGCTGTCAGGGCAGCGGGCAGGTCGAACTCTCGCGGACCGCGATACGGGGGAGTCCCCGTGTGGCGGACCGGAACACGCCGCTCATCCGGTCGGAGTCGGACGGGTGCCCGGAGGAGCTGCAGGCGGAGGTCCCGGTGCCGCTGGCCGGCGTCGACGGGACCGACGAGGTACGGGTCCTCCACGTCGACGACAACCCACAGATCTGTGACCTCGTCGAGACCTTCCTGGAACGAAACGGGGACGACTTCACCGTCGTGACCGCCCACAGCGCCGTCGAAGCGCTGGATCGACTCACCGACGGCGAGTTCGACTGTGTCGTCAGCGACTACCAGATGCCCAACACCGACGGGCTGGAGCTACTGGAGATCGTCCGGGAGCGCTACCCCGACATGCCGTTCATCCTCTTCACCGGCCAGGGCAGCGAGGAGATCGCGAGCGAGGCTATCGCCGCCGGCGTCACCGACTACATGCAGAAGGAGACCGGGACCGACCAGTACGAGGTGCTCGCGAACCGCGTCGAGAACGCGGTCGAGCAACACCGGACCGAACAGCAGTTCTGGAACGCGCTGTCGTGGTACCAGCGGCTCGTCGAGCAGGGCCTCGCCGGGGTCTGTATCATCCAGGACCGGGAGTTCGTCTACGTCAACGAACGCCTCGCGGAGACGTTCGGGTACGACCAGCCGGACCTCATCGGCGAGTCGCCGGCCCACCTCGCGGCGGAGGGGGAACGGGAGACGGTCATAGACATCGTCGAGTCGGACGACCACGGCGATCTGGAGTCGTTCGACGCGGCGTTTACCGGCATCCGAGCGGACGGCCGTGAGGTCGAGGTCGAGGTGTCCGGGGGTCCGGTCGACTACGACGGTGCATCGGCCTGGATCGGCGTCCTCAGGACGACCGACGAGTAGCGACGCTCGTGCCCGCGGGGGGACAAGCACAATCCATTTGCACCGCGCACCCAAACAGTCGGTAATGTCGGACTGCGACGTCTGTGGCAAGAGCGAGAACATGCCCTATCAGTGTGGGCACTGCGGCGGGACCTTCTGCTCGGAGCACCGGCTCCCGGAGGCCCACGACTGTCCCGGCCTCGACAACTGGAACGATCCGGGCGGGGTGTTCGACAGCGGCTTCGACGACAGCGTGAACACGGGCCGATCCACCGAGTCGAGTGGGCTGGCCGACCGCATCGGTATCGACACGGGGCCTGGCGGGGCGTTCGGCTACTTCCGCGGGAACATGACCTACGTGTTCCTCGCGCTGATGGCGGTCGTCTTCGTCGCGGAGCACGTCGTCGGGCAGTTACTGGGGATCACGAACCCGGCCCTCTACTCGCAGTCGCCGCTCTGGCGCTCTATCTTCGTCCTCAGTCCCCAGAACCCGGAGTACGTCTGGACGTGGGTCACGTCGATCTTCGCCCACTCGCCGGCCGGGTTCTTCCACATCGTCGGCAACGGCATCGTCATCTACTTCTTCGGCCGTATCGTCGAGCAGCAACTCGGCTCGAAGCGGTTCGCGATCTTCTTCGTCGTCTCCGGGATGCTCGCGGGACTGGGGCAGATCGCGCTCCAGTGGCTCCAGTCCGGCGGTGGCTACGGCGTCCTCGGGGCAAGCGGCGCGGCGCTGGCCATCCTCGCGTTCCTGACGGTGCTGAAACCCGACCTCACCGTCTACCTCTACTTCCTGATCCCGGTGCCGATCTGGGCGATCACCGGCTTCTACGCGCTGCTCAGCATCGTCGGCGCGCTGTCGCCGGGTGCGGCCGGCCTGCTGGCCGGCAACGTCGCCCACGCCGCGCACCTCATCGGGCTGCTCATCGGCCTCTGGTACGGCAACCGGTTCAAGGGCCGGTCCAGGGTGCCGGGCGAACTGCAGTTCGGACGCGGCGGCGGTCCGGGCGGACCCGGCGGCCGCGGCGGCGGTCGGGGACCGTTCTGAGATGGCGGTCAGCCGTCCCGAGTTCGTCCCGGATCCCGCGCTCTCCCGCGAGGAGATGGCGGCGCTCCAGCGAGACATCGCCGACCGAGCGGTGTTCGACGACGACCTGTCGTTCGAGCCGGCGGCGGTCGGAACCGACGCTGCGCAGTCGACGCTGGCGGGTGGCGAGACCGAACCGCCGCTCGTCGCCGGCGTCGACCAGGCGTTCGTCGGCGACCGCGCCGTCTCGGCCGTCGTCGTCAGCCGCGGGGGCGAGGTCGTCGAGCGCGTCCACGCCGTCGAACGGACGGAGATCCCCTACGTCCCGGGCCTGCTCTCCTTTCGCGAGGGCGGTGCCGTCCTCGCCGCGCTGGCGGAACTGACCCGCGAACCGGACGTGCTGTTCGTCGACGGCAGCGGCCGCATCCACTACCGCGAGGCGGGGCTGGCGACACACGTCGGCGTCACCGTCGACGTGCCGACCGTCGGCGTCGCCAAGAACCTGCTCTGTGGTCGACCCCGAGAGTCGCTGGATCGGAAGCTCCCGACCGGGACGCGAGTCGCGGTCGAGGCCGACGACGAGGTCGAGACGGCGGCGAACGGGACACACATCGGCGACGCGGTCCAGACCCGGCAGTACGACTCCGGGGACCGGCACATCAATCCGCTGTTGGTCAGCCCCGGCCACCGCGTGAGCGCCGGGACGGCGACGGACCTCGTGCTGGCGACGACCGAGGGGTACAAGCTCCCCGAGCCGACCCGGCGGGCCGACGCCCACGCCGACGAGGTGAAGGCCGAGGTGTAGGTGCCCCGTCGACGGGACCGGGGGAGCTTAATTGTCCGGCGCGTGTCGGGGCGGGTATGACCAAGACGGTGCTGATAAGCGACGCCGCGTCGCCGGTCGGCCGGGCGACGGCCGAGGCGTTCCGCGAGGACGACTGGGACGTGTGGGCCGGCGCAGCCGATCCCGAACTCGTCGACGACCTCGAGGCCGACGGCTGCCGGACGGTCGAACTCGACGTGACGAACGCCCGGGAGTGCGAGCGGGCCGTCGAGACCGTCGTCGACGAGGCCGGACGGATCGACTGCCTGGTCCACGACGGGGGCCGGGGACGCGTCGCCGCCGTCGAGGACACGTCGACGGTCGACCTGGAGGCGCGCCTCGACGGGGCGGTGCTGGGTGCCCACCGGCTCGTCCGCGAGGTCCTGCCCCACATGCGCGACCGGGGCGACGGCGCGATCGTCAGCGTCGGCGGCGTCGCCGGGCGGCTGACGCTCCCCGGGCAGGGGAGCACCGCCGCGGCCCAGGCCGCACTCGGCGGGCTGCACGACGCGCTCCGCGTCGAGGCCGCCGAGTTCGGCGTCGACGTCGTACTCGTCGAGCCGGGGCCGCTCGACCTGCCGGGCGAGCCCGAGAGCGGGGCGGCGGCCGCCGACGAACCCGCGGCCGCGGCGACGCCCGACGGCGGTTCGGGACCGTACGACTGGCTCTACAGCGCCCACGAGGACTCGCGGCTGACCGGGCTGGCCGACGCGGTCTCGGTCACGCCCCGCGCCGTCGCGCTGACGGTCCGTGACGCCGCCAACGCCAGCGATCCCGAGCCCCGCTACCCGGTGGGCGAACCGGCGAAGTACCTGCTGCTGGCGGCGCGGCTGCCGGCGCGGTGGCGCGACGCCGCGGTCTCGGTCGCGCGGCGGTTCGTCGACTAGTCGAGGCAGGCGGCGACGACGGACAGGAGCCGCTCGCCGTGGACCTCCTCGGCGAACAGCGGCACGCGGCGCACGTCGTGGCCCCGGAAGAGGTCCTGTGCGCGGGCCAGCGCGTCCTGCTGGACCTGCCAGCGGCGGGCGCAGAACTCGCAGTCGTCGTGGTTCGGGCCGGCGATGTCGACCTCGCGGTCCAGCACCTCGCTGGGGTCCTGCATCACGCGGTTGACGACGACGGTCCCGACCGGGATGTCGAACTCCCGGAGCTGGCCCAGCAGGCGCTCGGACTCGACGACCGACAGCTCCTCCGGGACCATCACGACGCGGAAGTCGGTCTTCGCTGGGTCACGGAGGATCGATCGGAGGTGTTCGATGCGGTCGCTCAGTTCCCGCAGGTCCTCGATCCCCTCCTCGGGGTCCACGTCGTCGGCGTCCCCGCCGAACATCCCGGAGAGGTTGCCCAGCATCCCGGAGAACCGCTCGCGAAGCTGGAGGATGCGGCCGACCATCGAGTCCATCGTCTCGGGCAGTTCGAGCAGGCGGAGGGTGTGGCCCGTCGGCGCGGTGTCGACGACGACGCGGTCGAACCGGTCGTCGTCGACGTAGTCCAGCAGGAGCCGCATCGCCGCGGCCTCGTCCGCGCCGGGCATCGACCCGCCCAGCAGGCCGTCCTCGCCCAGCACCGGGTCGTCGGTGTCGCCGGCCGCGTTCGGTGCCGACCCCGTAGGGCCGCCGGCACCACCCATCGGGCCGCCGTCGCCGCCGAGCAGGCCGCCGAGGCCGCCCAGGGCGTCCTCCTCCATCCCGAGCGGTCCCTCCCCGACGGCGGCCTCGGGGTCGATCTCGGCGGCGAACAGGGGGACATCCTCCCGGACGCGGGCTGGTTCGGCCGGGATCTCGGTCTCCAGCGTGTCCGACAGCGAGTGGGCCGGGTCCGTCGAGACGACGAGCGTCGCCGTCCCGTCGCGCGCTGAGGCCAGCCCCGTCGCCGCGGCACAGGTCGTCTTGCCGACGCCGCCCTTCCCGCCGTAGAGCACGTAGTCGGGCGCGTCGACGCCCGCCGGTGTGTCGATCTCCTCGACGGCCTCGACGTCGATGTCGCTCATACCCGATGCTACGCCTCGCGACTTGAGTACTTCCCGAAAAGGGGCGACCTTACTGGCGGGAGGAACGCGCCTCGCGGACGTCCGCACCGTCACGCAGTTTGTCCTCGCAGTTCGGGCAGACCCGCGGCCCGGCCGACTCGTACGTTTCCGGTGTGAACACCCGTACGTACTGCTCAGTTACGAACGAACCGCAGTTCTGACACTCGGGCATCCCCTGAAACACTCGAACGACGTAGTATATGTCTTTTGTTGCCCACGAAAACGTCCGGTTACGAACCCGCTGTGCCCGGTCTCGCGGCCGTCATCGCCGACCCCGCCAGAACGCGGACAGCTGATCGGCCAGGAAGTCGGGGGTCATTCGGGTGAACTCCTCGCGGACGCCCGCGGGGAGATACGGCGAGACCGAGTGGCGGGCGTCGGGCGCGTACCGACCGCCGACGAACGCGCGGACGCCCACCTCGTCGGTGCCGCGGATGACCCGACCGATGGCCTGGCGAGCGCGTCGGACCGCCGGGACCGTCAGCGCGTACTCGAAGGCGTTGTCCTCGCCGAAGGCGTCGCCGTAGGCCCGCTGGACGGCCCGGACGCGGGGCGAGCCGATGTTGACCAGCGGCACGCCGACGACGGCACAGGTCGACAGTTTCGCGCCGTCGTAGTCGACGCCCTCCGTCAGCGTCCCGCGGGCGGAGGTCACGAGGACTTTCCCCTCGCCCCGGAAGAACGCTTGCTTGCGCCGCTCGGTCTCCTCGTTGCTCGAGGACTCGTCGACCAGCACGGGCTTGTCGACCGCGCCGTCGAGGTAGGCCCCCGCCCAGCGGGCCTCCCGGTAGTTCGGCATCGCGATCAGGACGTTGCCCGGCGAGCGCGCGAGCGCCCGCAGCGCGTGGGCGTACTCGTCGCGGGTCGCGTTCCACTCCTCGCCCAGCGGCTCCATCGCCTCGGGGTTCCCGCGGTTCCGGGCGGTGAACGGCCGCACGTCCACGAGGTAGGAGGCGCGGTTCTCCGGCGGAAACGGGAGGTCGTAGGTCGTCGTCCGGACGACGCGCTCGCCCTCGGTCGGGTCGTCGGAGCCGCTCCCGTCGTCGCCGCTCACGTTCCCCGAACTCCCACCGCCGCCCTCGGCCAGCGCGTCCAGCCCGGAGACGCGGGTGAACACGTCCAGGGGCTCCAGCGTCGCGCTCATCAGCACGCCGCCGCCGAGTTCGTCGAAGACCTCCCGCAGCGCCGTCGCGGGCATACAGTTGTAGCAGAGCAGTCCCGGCGTGTAGACGGCCTCGTAGTCGGCGTCGACCTGCCGGTTCTCGGCCGGGGAGTGTTCGAGTTCGATCTCCCGGAGGAACGTCGAGTGGTCGCGCTCCCACCACTGCGCGGCCAGCACGCCGACGGCGGCACACACCGGCTGGCGGGTCAGCCCCAGCTGGTCGACGGCGTCCTCGACGGCCGCGCCGACCTGCGGCAGCGTCCGCCACAGTTTCCCGTCGTACCCCTCCCGCTCGGCCCACTCCGTCAGCTCGTCTACCTCGACGGTGTCCGGGTCCCGCAGCGGGATCTCCCGGTCCCGTTCCGGGAGGCGCTCGGGCCGGGCGCGCCACCCCTCGTGTTCGGCGTCGAGGAACGACTCGACGCGGTCGTCGAGCCAGCCCAGCAGGTCGTCGTAGAACTCGCGGGCCCCGTCGACGGCCTCCAAGGGTATCTCGCGGGCCGACAGCACCTCCCGGACCTGCCGCTTGTGGTCGGCGCTCTGCCGGGCGCGCTGGACGAGCAGTTCGCAGTCGTTGCGCGCCTGCTTGATCGTCTGCCTGCCGAGCCGATCCGAGAGCAGGTCGCGGACCCGCTCCTCCAGTCGGTGGGCCTCGTCGACGACGACGAAGGTGTTCTCGTCGAGGATCCCGGCGAGCAGCGGCCGCGAGCCGGGGTCGAACAGGTGGTTGTAGTTGCCGATCACCACGTCGGCCCCCTGCAGCATCGTGCTCATCGCCCGGTGGGGACAGGTGCCCCGTTCGACGGCGGCGGGGTAGTAGTCGGCCGTCGTGACGACGTTGTTCGGCCCGGCGTCGAAGCCGACGGGCGAGCCCTTGTTCCGGGCGTACCAGTCGGCCTCGAACGGGCAGTACAGCGGCGGGTCGTCGCCCTCCGCCATCGACTCCGGTGCGGTCGGCTGGCTCGGGCGGTACGGCGAGTCCGCGCCGCCCGAGGAGAGCGTGTCGTCGCCGATAGTCGTCTGTGCAGTCGCGTCGGGCCGGGCTGCCGCCGTCAGGTCCTGTGCCTTCCGGGGGTCCCACCACTGGTCCTCGTCGTCGGGGTCGCCGCCGACGGCCGCCTCGGCGACGGCCGCAGCGCCGCTCGACTTCCCGTCGTCCTCGACGAGGCGCGCGGTGGCTTCCCGCAGGTCGTCACAGCGCTCGTGGGTGCTCGCGTCCGCCGGGAACTTCCCCTCGCGGCCGTACGGACAGAGGTCCCGTTTCCCGACGAGCGCGATGCCGTCGAAGGGCTCGTCGACGCCGGCGTTCAGCGTCCGGAGGTCGTCGACGAACTGCTGGAGCTGCTGTTTGACCGGGGTGACGACGACGATCCGGTCGTAGAGGTCCGTGTCCCGGACGAGGTGTGCGCCGGCGGTCAGGGCCGCCATCGTCTTGCCGGTCCCGCAGGGGCCCTCCATCGCGAGGAAGCCCCGCGCCTTCCCGGCCTCGATGGCGCGCTCGACGGCGTCGGCCTGGTTCTCGTACGGTTCCGGGAACCCGAAGTACTCGCGCCAGGCCGCGTCGCCGGTGGCCGTGTCCCGCATCGGGCCAGGGTTGGGCGGCCCCGTATTTGAACCGCCGGGTTCGCCGGCAGTGGCCGCCCCGACCCCGGCCGGAGCTGTCGACTCTCGGGACCACTTCGGTCCCTCACGTCCTCAGTCGCTCTCCGCGCCGGTCCGTCCCGCGTCGGTCTCCGTCTCGCCCTCGCCGAGGATCTCCTCGCGGTGTTCGTCCAGCAGCGGCGCGCGGCCACGCGGCCGGGGGTTCGTCTCGGTCATCTTGATTGGGCTGCCGGCGACGGTCATCGGCTCGGCCGCGCCCGGCTGGGCCACGTCCGCGAGCATCTCCCGCCCGTGGACGTGGGGGTCCTCGAAGACGTCGCTCGCGTCCTGAACGGGCGCGGCCGGGACGCGGCCGTCGAGTCGCTCGACGAGTTCCGCCGTGGTCTGGTCGCGCGTCCAGTCGGCGATCTCGGCGCGCAGGCGCTCGCGGTCGTCGAGTCGCGCCGCCGCGTCCGGGTAGTCGGCGGCGAGGCCCGGGCGGTCCATCGCCGCACACAGCGTCTCCCAGTGGCGGTCGTTGAACGCCGCGACGACGGCGTGGCCGTCCGCCGTCTCGAAGGCGTCGTAGGGGAACAGCGTCGGGTGGGAGTTGCCCTGGCGCGTCGGGGCCTCGCCGTCACAGGAGTACTGGTAGATCGACCGCTCGGCCAGCGACACCATCGCGTCGTACATCGCGGTGTCGACGTACTGGCCCTCGCCGGTCCGCTCGCGGTGGTGGACCGCCGCGAGGACGCCGACGGCGTTCAGCGCCGCGGTGAAGATGTCGCCGACGCCGGGGCCGACCTTCGTCGGCGGCCCGTCCTCGGGGCCGGTGATCTCCATCACGCCGCCCAGCGCCTGCGCGATGAGGTCGAAGGAGGGCTGGCCCTGTCGCTCGGTCTCGCCGGTCCGCGGGTCGCCGAACCCGCGGATGGAGGAGTAGATCAACTGTGGGTTGTGCTCCCGGAGCGTCTCGTAGCCGCAGTCGAACCGCTCCATCGTGCCGGCCTTGAAGTTCTCGACCACCACGTCCGCGCGCTCGACGAGCGAGAGGAACGCCGCGCGGTCCTCGTCGGTCCGGAGGTCCAGCTCCAGCGACCGCTTGCCGCGGTTGACGCTCTGGAAGTAGCCGCCGTAGGCCTCGTCGTCGCTGTCCGCGACGTACGGCGGGTTCGAGCGGATCATGTCCCCGCCGGGGCGCTCGACCTTCACTACGTCCGCGCCCATGTCCGCGAGCAGCATCGTGCAGTACGGTCCGGCGAGGACCTGTGTCAGGTCGAGGACCCGCAGGTCGTCGAGCGCACCCATACACGCGGCCAGCAGGGGCCGACACAAGTAGTTAATGATAAACCATTATAATCTGTATTAGGACCTATTATCATTATAGACCATTAACTTTATTCACCTCCCGCGATTCCCCTTACTGTACATGCCCCGAACCGTCGTCCTCGGCGTGATCGGCTCCGACGCGCACGTCGTCGGTATCACGATTCTCGAGCAGGCGCTCTCGGCCGCTGGCTTCGAGGTGGAGAACCTCGGCGTCCAGACCTCGCAGGCCGAGTTCGTCGACGCGGCGAAAGCCACGGACGCCGAGGCGGTACTGGTCTCCTCGCTGTACGGGCACGCCCGGCAGGACTGCGAGGGGTTCCACGACCGGCTGGAGGCGGCGGGTCTGGACGTCCTGACCTACGTCGGCGGTAACCTCGCCGTCGGCCAGGACGACTTCGAGGCCACGCGCGAGCGGTTCCGCGAGATGGGGTTCGACCGCGTCTTCGACGCGGAGACCGACCCCGAGGAGGCCATCGCGGACCTCCGGCGCGACCTCGAGATCACCGCGACCGAGCCCGAGCAGGTCAGGGTCGACGGGTGACGATGCCGACAGACAGCACGCTCTCGCCCGACCAGCTACAGCGCATCGCGAACGACCTGCGGGACGACTGGCCGACCGGACGAGCGGTGGATTTCGAGGAGGCCGTCGACTTCCACGAGTCCCTCCCGCGCGAGAAGCGGTTCGCGCCGGTCCTGGAGTCGGCCGACCGCCCGCTGCTCCAGCCGCGGGCCGGCGTCCCCTGCCTGGAGGACCAGATCGACCTCCTGCGGTACCTGCAGGAGGAGGGCGGCGCGGACCTCCTCCCGACGACCATCGACTCGTACACGCGGGACAACGAGTACGAGAAGGCCGAGGAGGGCCTGGCGGCCTCGCGCAACGGCGCGGCGGACGAGCTCAACGGCTTCCCGGCGGTCAACCACGGCGTCGAGGACTGTCGCCGCCTCGTTCGGGCGCTGGACGCCCCCATCGAGGTGCGCCACGGGACGCCCGACGCCCGCCTGCTGGCGATGGTCACCCTCGCGGGGGGGTTCCAGTCCTTCGAGGGCGGTCCCATCTCGTACAACATCCCCTACACCAAGCGCCACGACCTCGCGACGACGATCGAGCACTGGCAGTTCGTCGACCGGCTCTGTGGGGCCTACACCGAGCGGGGCGTCACGATCAACCGCGAGCCGTTCGGCCCGCTGACCGGGACCCTCGTCCCGCCGTGTATCGCCATCGCGGTGATGCTCGTCGAGGGCCAGCTCGCGGCCACCCAGGGCGTGCGCTCGCTCACGCTGGGCTACGGCCAGGTCGGCAACCTCGTCCAGGACGTGGCCGCGCTGCGGGCGCTGCGGGCGCTTGGCGAGGAGTACCTCCCCGACGAGGTGACGGTCACGACCGTCTTCCACGAGTGGATGGGCGGGTTTCCGCCCGACGAGGCCCGCGCCAACGGCGTCATCAGCCTCGGCGGCGCGACGGCGGCGGTCGCACGGCCCGACAAGGTCATCACGAAGTCGCCCCAGGAGTTCCAGGGGGTCCCGACCAAGGAGGCCAACGCCGCGGGCCTGCGCACCACGAGGCAGCTCATCGACATGATGATCGAGCAGGACATCGACCTCAACGGGATCGAGGAGGAGCGGCGACTGATCGAGCGGGCGACCCGCGCCCTGATGGACGCGATCTACGACGCCGGGGACGGCGACGTGGCCCGGGGAATCGTCCGGGCGTTCGACGCGGGGACGATGGACGTGCCCTTCGCCCCGAGCGACGCGGCCGAGGGCGCGGTGCTACCCGCCCGGGACGACGACGGCCGCGTGCGCATCTTCGAGTTCGGCGACCTCGCGCTCCCCGACGAGATCCGCGAGACTCACGCGGCCCTGCTGGGCGAACGCGCCCGCACGGAGGGGCGCGACCAGTCGTTCCGGATGGTCGCCGACGACGTCGACGCCATCAGCGAGGGGCGGCTCATCGGCCGTCCGAACGGCGGCGACCCCACCGGGGGTGCCAGCGATGCGGATTGAGTCGGTCCGGGCGGTGCCGGGCCTGTCTGGCTTCTTCTTCGACGACCAGCGCGCGATCAAGCAGGGCGCGACCCAGCGGGGGTTCGCCTACGACGGCGACCCGGTGACCGAGGGGTTCGAGCGGGTCCGCGAGGCCGGCGAGTGCCTCGTCGTCGAACTGGAACTGTCCGACGGGACGGTCGCCACCGGCGACTGCGCGGCCGTCCAGTACTCCGGCGCGGGCGGCCGGGACCCGCTGTTCCGCGCGGCGGAGTACCGCCCCGTCGTCGAGGGCCCGGTGGCCGACGAACTCCGGGGCCGCGACCCCGCCGCGTTCCGGGAGAACGCCGAGCGGGTCGAGGAGCTGGCTCCCGAACGATCGGGCGGCGAGCGCCTGCACACCGCGGTCAGGTACGGTGTCTCGCAGGCGCTGCTGGACGCGGCGGCCCGCGCACGCCGCGGGACGCGGACCGACGTGCTGGACGACGCCTACGACACCGACCCCGCCACCGAACCGGTCCCGGTGTTCGGCCAGTCGGGCGACGAGCGCCGGACCAACGCCGAGAAGATGATGATAAAGGGCGTCCCGGTCCTGCCCCACGGCCTGTTCAACAGCGTCGAGAAGGTCGGCGCGGACGGCGAGGGCCTGCGCGAGTACCTCGCGTGGTTGGCCGACCGCGCCGACGAGTTGGGACCGGAGAAATACGCGCCCCGCTTCCACGTCGACGTCTACGGCATCCTCGGGGAGGTGTTCGGCCCGCCGTACGACCGCGCCGAGGTCGTCGACTACTTCGAGACGCTGCGGGCGGCGGCCGCGCCCCACCCCCTCCAGGTCGAGGGGCCGATGGACGCCGGCGGCCGCAGCGAGCAGATCCGGCAGATGGCCGACCTCCGCGACGGCCTGGCCGACGCCGGCGTCGCCGTGGATATCGTCGCCGACGAGTGGTGCAACACGTTCGACGACGTGCGGGCGTTCGTCGACGCGGGCGCGGCCGACCTGGTCCAGGTCAAGACCCCGGACCTCGGCGGCGTCCAGCGGTCGGCCGAGGCGGTGCTGTACTGCGACGGGACCGACACCCGCGCCTACCTCGGCGGCACCTGCAACGAGACGGTCACGTCCGCGCGGGCGTGTGCGCACGTCGCGCTGGCGACCGACGCCGCGCAGGTCCTCGCCAAGCCCGGGATGGGCTTCGACGAGGGGTTCATGGTCGTGACCAACGAGATGCGGCGGACGCTCGGGCGTCGCCGGCGCGACGCCCGGGAGGCGCGCGCCGATGACTGACTGGACCGATCCCGACGCCGTCGACACCGGCGATCCGGACACCTTCGAGGCGCTGCTGGACCGCGCGGCGACTCGCGAGAAGGGCCACCACTTCGAGTTCTTCGCCGAGGGCGACGAACTCGTCCACGACCCCGGCCTCCGCCTCTCCCGGCACGGCAGCGAGGAGTGGATGGGCACGACGCTGAACCACGATCCCGCCTACTGGCGCTCCGACGCGGCCCGCGAGCGCGGGTTCGACGGCGTCCCGGTCCACCCCGACTACCTGCTGGCCTGCGTGATGGGGATCACGGTCGAGGACCTCTCGGAGAAGGGCGGCTACTTCCTGGGCCGGACGGACGTCGAGTTCCACCGGCCCGTCTATCCCGGCACGGAGCTGGCCGTCACCTCGACGGTGCGGGACACGCGCACCTCGTCGTCGCGGCCGGCCTACGGCATCGTCACGTGGGAGACGGTCGGGCGCGACCGCGAGACCGGCGAGCGGCTGGTCTCCTACGAGCGGACGAACATGGTCCCGCGACGCGACCCCGCGGCGACAGACGGCGGCGGGAGCGGCCCAGAGACACCGCCCGACGATGCCGGCGACGGTCCCGCCCTCCCCGACGCGCTCCTGACGCCCGACGGCGAGACGTTCGAGGCGTTCAGGGACGCGCTCGACCGCGCTCGCGGGGCGCAGGCCGCGGTCGCCTACCGCCACGAGCGGGGGCGGACGATGGACGACCACCTCGTGGCCGGCCTGCCGCTGGCGACGCTGAACACCGCCCGCCAGCACCACAACCGCGACGAGATGGCCGACTCGCCGTCGGGCGATATCGTCGCCTACGGCGACGTGACCCGGTCGATCTCGTTGGCTCACGCCCGCTCGGACGAGGCGACCTACCGCGAGCGCCGTTTCGAGGACGAGCGGTTCCACGACTTCGTGACGCTGGGCGACACGGTCTACGGCTTCACGCGCGTCCTCGACTGCGACGGGGCGGCCGGCCCCGACCGGACGGGCGCGGTCACCTTCGAACACGTCGCGTTCAATCAGCACGACACCCCGGTCTACTCCGGCCGGCGAACTTCCCTCGTCGAGCGAGACTCACGATGACGACCAACGACACACGGCTCTGCCGCACGTTCCAGACCGCGCCCGCTGCCGTCCCCCGGGACGACAGCGCGAAGTTCCTCACCTCCGGCCTCACCAGCGAGGGGTTCCAGACCCCCGACTGGCTCGTGCCCGACATCGAGGACGGCACCGCCCCCTCGATGAAGGCCGAGGCCGTCGACAACGTCGTCGAGCGCCTGCCCGACCACGCCCCCGACTTCGCCGGCGAGATCCTCCCGCGGGTCGAGTGGGCCTACGACGGCCAACAGTTCCGCGAGCGCGGCACCGACCAGGTCCGGCGGCTCGCGAGCGAGGTCGGCGAGCACCTCGACGGCGTCGTCGTCCCGAAGGTCGGCCGGCTGGCGGACGTGCGCGACGCGGCGAACGTCATCGCCGAAGCCGAACGCGACGCGGGCCTCGCCGACGGCGCGCTGGACATGGCGATCATCCTGGAGACGGCGGCGGCCCGGTCGGACCTCCGAGAGATCTGTCGGTTCGCCACCGACTCGCGGCTGGAAGCGATCGTCTTCGGTCCCGTCGACTACACCGCCGAACTCGGCGGGCGGGCGCTGGACGGCGAGCGGCCCCGCTGGGACGGCCTCCTGGAGGCGCTCTCCAACGAGACCAGCGCGGCCGACATCGCCGCCGTCGGCGGCCCGTTCGACCAGCTGTTCCACGAGCGGGCCGGCGTCACCTACTACAACGCCGAGGGGTACGCCGACCAGGTCGAGCGGGAGGCCACCGTCGGCATCGACGGCTCGTGGTCGCTCCACCCCAAGCAGACCGCACAGGCCAACCGCATCCACATGCCGAGCACCGAGGAACTGGAGCGGGACGTCTCGAAGATCGAGGCGTTCAACGACGCCAAGCGCGAGGGGACCGGCGCGGTCGTCGTCGACGGCCAGATGGTCGACGAGGCGACCTACAAGAACTTCGCCAACACCGTGTGGCAGGTCCGGGCCATCGACGCGGTCCACCCACAGCAGACGACGGCGTACTACGACGAGGACCTGCTGGCCCGCGCCCGCGACGTGGCGCTTGCGTTCAACTGAGTCGGGCCGAGCGGCGGCGGTCCCGACTCGCGCGTACCAACCCTCAAGCCCGTCCGGCCCCTTCTCATCCCGATGGCAGCTATCGAGGTCGAGGGACTCACGCGCCGCTACGGCGACCTCGTCGCCGTCGACGACGTCTCTCTCACCGTCGAGACCGGCGAGATCCTCGGGCTGCTCGGGCCCAACGGCGCGGGCAAGTCGACGCTCGTGAACACGCTCTGTACCCTGCTTTCCCCCAGCGAGGGGACCGCCCGCGTCGCGGGCCACGACGTGGTCGCCGCACCGGGTGCGGTCCGGCAGCGCATCGGCGTCGTGTTCCAGGAGCCCGCGCTGGACGACGAACTGACCGGCACGGAGAACCTCCGGTTTCACGCGCGGCTGTACGGCATCCGGGCGGATCGTCGCCGGGAACGGACACGGACCGTCCTGGACCTCGTCGACCTCGGCGACGACGCCGACAAGCCCGTCGGCGAGTACTCCGGCGGGATGGCCCGCCGGCTCGAACTGGCCCGGGGGCTGCTCCACGAACCCGACGTGCTCTTCCTCGACGAGCCGACGGTCGGGCTGGACGCGGGGACCCGCAAGACCGCCCGGGACTACGTCGCCCGCCTGAACCGCGAGGCCGGCGTCACCGTCGTCCTGACGACCCACTATATGGAGGAGGCCGACGCGCTCTGTGACCGCGTGGCGATCGTCGACGACGGCTCGGTGGTCGCGCTCGACGACCCGGAGACGCTGAAGGCCGACCTCGGCGGCGACGTGGTCCGACTGGGCACCGACGATCCGAGCGCCGTCGCCGCCGCCGTCGAGGGCGAACCCTGGGTCCGCTCGGTGACGGCGACCGGGGACGGCGTCGACGTCGGTGTCGACGACGGGGCACGTCGAGTGGCCGCGCTGGTGACGAGCGCGAGCGTGGTCGCGGAGGTCCGGACCGTCTCCGTCGACCGACCGACGCTGGAGCGGGTGTTCCTCTCGCTGACCGGCCGAACCGTCGAGGACGCCGCCGAACCGACCGGAGACGGGACCGAGGCGACCGCGACGGCCCCCACAGGGGGCGAGGACGATGACTGACGGCGATATCGGAGCGGAGAGCGACCGCGGGAGACTCGCTCGCGAGGCCGTCGCGGTCTACGGCCTCTGGAAGCGCGACGTCGTCCGGTTCTGGCGGGCCAAGAGCCGCGTCGTCGGCCTCCTGCTCGGGCCCTTCTTCATCCTCGTGTTCTTCGGGTTCGGCTTCCGGGGGGCGCGGTTCGGCGCGGTGCCGCCGTCGCTGACCTACCTGGAGTACCTCGTCCCCGGCATCCTCGGGTTCACGATGCTCTTTGCCGCGTCGTTCACCGGCCTCGCGGTGCTGTCGGACCGCGAGGTGGGGTTCCTGAAGGAGATCCTCGTCGCGCCCGTCAGCCGGACGGGGATCGTGGTCGGCCGCATCGCCGGCGGCGCGACCACGACGATGCTCCAGGCGCTGCTCATCCTCGTGCTCGCGCTCCCGCTTGGGTTCCGACCGGTCTCGCTGGTCGGCGTCGCCGTCGCGGCCGGCATCCTCGCGCTCGTCGCCGCGACGTTCATCGGACTGGGCCTCGCGCTGGCCTCGCAGTTCAAGGACACGCAGGGGTACAACCTCCTGATCAACTTCGTCCTGTTCCCGCTTGCCTTCCTCTCGGGGGCGTTCTACCCCCTGTCGAACCTCCCGGTGCCGCTCCGGGTCGTCGGCTACCTGAACCCGCTGACCTACGGGGTCGACGGCCTCCGGGGCGCGCTGGTGGGCTACTCGGTCCGGCCGGTCGCCGTCGACGTCGGGGCGCTGGCCGTCGCCGCCGCCGTGACCGTCCTGCTCGGCGCGGCGCTGTTCCGCCGCGTCGAGGCGGTGTGAGTCAGCCGAAGAAGTCGACCAGCCGGTCGGCAGCGGTCTCGACCCGGTCGGTCGTCAGCGAGAAGCGGAGCCAGTCGGCCCGGGACTCGCCGAAGGCCTCGCCGGGCATCCCCGC
Organism: Haloarcula litorea; assembly: GCF_029338195.1. Classification (NCBI taxonomy): domain Archaea; kingdom Methanobacteriati; phylum Methanobacteriota; class Halobacteria; order Halobacteriales; family Haloarculaceae; genus Haloarcula; species Haloarcula litorea. The sequence goes on along the minus strand of NZ_CP119779.1, from coordinate 2,405,146 downwards.
GACGCCGCCCTCGTCGATCAGTTCCTGCACGTTCGCCAGGCTCCCCGGGAAGCCGGGGAACCGCGCCATCACGTAGAAGCCGCCCTCGGGCCGGTCGTACTCCGCACCGACGGCGTCGAGCGCCCCACAGATCGCGTCGATGCGGTCGGTCAGGCGCTCGCGGGCGGCGGCGTAGTAGTCGGGGTCGGTCTCCCGGAACGCTCGCTCGACGGCGTACTGGGCCGGGCGGCTCCCGGTGACGTTGGTCAACATATGTCGGGTCCGGGCGCGGTCCAGCAGGTCGCCGTTCGGGCCGTCCTCGGACGGGAACACGGCGTAGCCGACCCGCAGGCCCGTGACGGCCATCGACTTCGAGAAGGAGTTGGTCGCGACGACGTTGGGCGAGTCCGTCGCCAGCGCCGAGGCGAACCGCCCCGAGAAGTCGAAGTGGTCGTACACCTCGTCGGCCACGAGCAGGGCGTCGTGGGCCTCGGCGATCGCCGCGAACTCGGCCATCGCGTCGGCGTCGTACACCGCGCCCGTGGGGTTGTTCGGCGACGTGACGACGATCACGGCCGTCTCCTCGCCGGCGGCCGCCCGCACGTCCGCGGGTCGAAGGTGGCCGTCGTCGGCGACGGGGACGTAGGTGGTCTCGGCCCCGACGAAGTTCGCGCGGCCGGCGTAGTAGGGGTAGACCGGGTCGGTCAGCAGGATCTCGTTCCCGGGGAAGTGGTCGAGTCCGCCGGTCATCGCGAGGTGGTTCGCCTCGCCGGCCCCGTTCGTGACGAGGACCCGTCCTCTGGGGACGTCCCGCCGGGCGGCGATGGCCTCACGGAGCGATCGGAGGCCGACGCTGGGCGGGTACTGGAAGTCGTCGGCCGGCAGGTCGGCGAACTCCCGCAGGCCGTCCCGGAGGGCCGCGGGCGGGTCCCAGTCGGGGTTGCCAGACACCATGTCGACCACGTCCCGGTCGGCCCGGGCGGCGTACTGCATCACCCGGAAGAACTGGGGCGTCTCGTAGTCCATACCTCCGCTGTGGCCGCGTTGCCCGTCTGTCTTTCTACTGGCGGACGTACAGCGTCACGATCCCCGCCGCGAGCAGGAGGACGCCCCAGAGGAGGTCCGACCCCGGGAGGACGCCGAGCAGGAGCGTCACGACACCGGAGGAGACGAGCGACCAGCCGAGCGTGGTCTGGTAGGCCATACGAGACGTTGCGGCTCCACACCCATAGGTCTCCGCCCGGCGAGTGAACGCTTTTCCCCCGACGGGACCAACCGCCGGCTATGACCGAGGACGCCGTGGCGCACGATTCCGCGAGCGGTCGGACGGACTCCGACGACGCCGTCGAGGAGCGGGTCGGCGAGGCGCTCAGGGCCACCGGGGCGACGGTGGCCGTCGCCGAGTCCTGTACCGGCGGACTGGTCGGGTCGCTCCTGACGGACGTCCCGGGCTCCAGCGACTACTTCGACCGCTCGGTGGTCAGCTACTCCTACGCCGCGAAACAGGACCTGCTGGCCGTCTCGCGGGAGGCGCTGGACGCCCACGGTGCCGTCTCCGAACCGGTCGCCCGGGAGATGGCCCGAGCGGTCCGGGACACGGCCGGCACCGACTGGGGCCTGGCGACGACGGGCGTCGCCGGCCCCGACGGCGGCACCGCGGAGACGCCCGTCGGCACCGTCTACGTCGGCGTCGCGAACGCCGCGCCGTGGGAGAGCGGCGCGTCGGACTGCACGGTCCGCCGCTACGAGTTCGACGGCTCACGGACCCAAGTGAAAGATCGGATCGCCCGGCAGGCCCTGACGGACCTGCTGGCCGCCGTGCGGGACGCGGGCCGCGAGACGGCCGAGGGGTAAGACCTTTCGCCCGGCCCGTCCTGGCCCCGTGTGGATGGACAAACGCGGGCACGTGTTGAACGCGGTTCTGCTGAGCATCGGTCTCGGGTACGTCCTGGACCCCTCGGGGGACGTGACGACCTTCGCCACCATCGCCGAGGTGTTCCTCCCCGTCGTCCTGGGGGCGCTGTTCCCCGACGTGGACACCGCCTTCGGGAAACACCGGAAGACGCTCCACAACATCCCGGTGCTCGTGATCTTCCTGGCGCACCCGATCTACCACGGCGGCAACCTCCAGTGGGTGTGGCTCGGCGTCCTCACGCACTACGCTCTGGACTATCTCGGCTCCAAGCGCGGGATCGCGCTGTTCTACCCGGTCTGGGACAGGGAGTTCGGCTTCCCGTCGGGGGTCACCACCTCCAGCGACCACGCCGAGATCGTCACCGTCGTCATCACCGTCGTCGAACTGGGCATCGTCGCCGTCCTCGTCCACGTCCTCCCGCAGTACCTCCCGACGGGGCTCTCCCAGTACATCGTCGAGGGCACCGCGAGCATCGCCTAGTAGACCTTCACGTCGTCGAACGCGCCGTCGTAGGCGACGTGGTCGGGGTGGGTCGGCGCGGTCCCCTGTAACATCACCCGGTCGAACTTCTCCCAGCTGTTCTCGTAACCCAGGTGGGCGAACTCCAGCGCCCGGCGGACGCCGTGACGAACCCCGTTCCGGTGGAAGATGCGCCGCGGTTCGCCGCCCCGGAGCGCGGCCGCCAGGTCCGCCGCCGTCTCGAACGAGCGGTCGAAGGACACCCACGCCTCGCCGACGGTGCCCCGCAGGTGGGCGTACGACGACGTGAACGTCCCCTGGCCGGTCTCGCGCGCCCACTCGCGGGCCCGGCGGTTGTGGTGTGGCAGGTGCTTGGGGTTGTACACCTCGATCGCGTCGATGGCGTCGTCGTAGGCCTCGATCTCCGCCCGACCCAGCGAGACGCTGAGAAAGCCCGGGTGCGGGACGAGGACCGCCGCGTCCTGTCGCCGGAGCTCCGCCATCGTCGCCTCCAGGGTGAGGAAGTCCGGGATCGGCTCCGAGAGCCCGACCCCGAGGACGTGTCGCCGGCGCTGCCAGCTCTCGGTGAACAGCTCCCGGGCCGGAAAGACCGTCAGCTCGTCGTCGGAGAAGCGTTCGGCCCGCTCCCGGATCTCCGGCAGCCGCGTGAAGTGGGGGGCGTAGACCAGCGCGTCCAGTCCCCGGTCTTTGGCCCGCTGGACGACCCGGTCGTCGAGCACCTTCACGTGCAGGTCGACGTTGAACCCCTCACTCGTCACGCGTGTGGGTATCTCAGTCTGCCAATTAGGGGTTTCCATTCGTCGGTCGTGGGAACGCTTTTGGTCGCGCACGGTCTGCTTCCGGTAATGCCACGCTGGGAGTGCGCCATCGAGGGCGACGACAGCCGGTTCGACCGCGTCGAGGACCTCATCGTCCACCAGTCGACGGACCACGACCGAATCGCCTGCAAGGTCTGTGGCACCGTCGTCCCCGACGGCTACTTCGCCATCAAACACGCCTTCGACGAGCACTCGCGGGCCGAGTACGTCCGCGCCTACGACGCCTCCGCCGCCGAGGTCCGCCGCCGCGAGAAGATCAAGGAGTCCATCGAGGCCGCGGCCGACATGAACGAGGTCATCGACCGGATCGAGAACTAGCGGAGCCGCCGTTCACTGCGACCGGGTTCCCGCCGTCGACGCGTTTTTGTGTCCGTGCGAGCACCGCGAACGAGTGTGCTCGTCCGCGGGAAACCGGCGACCTCGTCCGAGGCGTTACCGCTCTTCGGAGTCGAGAACTCGGATCTGGTCCCCGCGCACTGTCACGGGAATCGGGACCGTCGCCTCGTACAGCTCGACGGTCACCTGGTCCTTGCCCTCGTCGATGCGCTGGACCTGTGCCTTCTCGCCCTTGAACGGGCCGGCGATGAGTTCGACGATGTCGCCCTCCGCGATGCCTTCGACGTCGGGTTTCGGCGAGAGGAAGTGCTCGACCTCCGCCATCGAGGACTCCCCCTGGACGACGCCGTTGGCGTGGGGGATCTCGTCGAGGATGCGGTCGAAGACCGCCGCGTCGTCGGCCTCGACCATCACGTAGCTGGTCAGCGAGTCCGGCGCGAGCGCGGCGTGGACCTCCTCCTCCTCGCGGCTGATGATCATGTCCGCGACGGTGCGTTCCTGACTGGCCGTGGTCTTGACAGCGTAGATCCCCATAGATTACACCGGCTTGCTACCGGGGATGAAGCTCATCACGGCGAAGATGAGGAACCCGAGCAGTCCGACCAGCGCGATGCCCGCGCCGGCGATCTTCGCGATCTGGGAGAACTCCTCCCAGGAGGGCGTACTCGCCAGTTTGAGTACGCGAACGTAGGAGGTGATGTCGTACGGAACGTCCATACGGGGTCGTATCCGCCCGGCGCTTTTCTATATTGTGGTGCGCGCTCGCGGCGGCTGGCGCGTCTCAGTCGTCGGCGACGGGGGTCGGGGCCGCGCCGCCCGGCGTGACTGTCGCGTTCGGCTCCGCCGAGTCCCGGTCGAGCGCTCGTGCCGTCTCCGACATCTGTTCGGAGACCGCCGCCTGTTGGTCGCTCAGGCGCTGTGTGGACGCCCGCAACTGCTCGACCGCGTCGCCGAGGCCGGTCGTGCTGGTGCTGAGGTCCGCCATCGAGTCCCCGAGCCGCGAGAGCGCGCTGCCCACGTCAGAGTCGTCCGTCGTCGTGCCTGCGTCCATACGACAGACGAGGGACCGGAGGTGGGTGTGGATACACCCTAACTAGTTAGCACGTGGTGCTCAGCGACCGTCGCCGCCACCGGACAGGCGGCTGACGGTGGCGTTGATCTCGTCGACCTGCCGGGTCTGTTCCTGCGTGTTCTCCGCGGCGGCCTGCATCTCCGCGGAGATGTCTTCGGCCCGCTGGACGACCTCGTCGAGCATACTCGCGATCTCCTCGGTGCTCGCGGCCTGGTCGTCCGTCGCCGCCGAGACCTGTTCGATGCCCTCGGCCGTCTCCTCGATGGCGGTGACGATGTCGGTCAGGGCCTCGGTGGCGTCCTCGACCTGATCGATGCCCCGTTCGACCTGTTCGGTCGTCTCTTCGAGGTTCTCGACGGTCGCCTGGGTGTCGGTCTTGATGCGACCGACCATCTCCTCGATCTGGGAGGCGCGTTCCTGGGACTCCTCGGCGAGGTTCTTCACCTCGTCGGCGACGACGGCGAACCCCTCGCCGGCCTCGCCGGCGCGGGCGGCCTCGATGGAGGCGTTCAGCGCCAGCATATTCGTCTCGTCGGCGATGTCGTC